>JBARXP010000064.1:0-1897 GCA_049647405.1 Elainellaceae cyanobacterium
GCCCGTGGATGACTTTTCGGTGGTCATTGGATATGACGATATTATATCCAAAAACTATTCCTTAAGTGCTGGTCAATATTTTGAGGTAAAGATTGATTACATAGATATCAGCCAAGCGGAGTTTGATGACAAGATAGCTGATTATCAACAGAACTTGAGCAGACTTTTTATTCAATCAAAAAGTCTGGAAGGCGATATTCAAAATAGCTTAAAGACCTTAATAAATGAATAATATTTCGAAAAAAAGGTTGGGCGATATATTAAATTTCAAAAGGGGGTATGATTTACCCCTAAGTAAGAGAGAGGATGGAATTTACCCTGTAATAAGTTCATCAGGTATTTCCGGATACCATTCGAAATACAAGGTTGAAGGAGAGGGTGTCATAACAGGGCGATATGGTACGTTAGGTGAAGTTTATTACTTGAATGGTAAGTATTGGCCACACAATACAACTCTTTATATTACAGATTACAAGTCAAATCATCCCAAATATGTTTACTACTTACTAAAATGTTTAGGGAATCTAAAGACGTCCGACAAAAGTGCCGTTCCCGGCATTAATAGGAATGATCTTCATGAAGTAATCGTACCTTTTATATGTGGTAAACAGCAAATGGATATTGCGAAAGTTCTTTCCGATTTAGACTCCAAAATAGAACTCAACAACAACATCAACACAGAGTTGGAGGCCATGGCCAAGCTTATTTATGACTATTGGTTTTTACAGTTTGATTTTCCAGATGAAAATGGGCAGCCATATAAATCTTCTGGCGGAAAAATGTTTTATAACAAGGAATTGAAAAGGGAGATTCCAGAAGGTTGGGAAGTAAATAGGTTAGGTGATTTAGGTAATTTTAAAAATGGTGTTAATTATAATCCTTCAAATCCGGGCGAGATTGCATGTCCAATTATTAACGTAAGGAATATAAGTGCCAGCAGCTATTTTCTTAAAAATGAAGATTTAGATATCATTTATTTGAGAGAATCCGATGTCAGAAAGTACTCAGTAAATGATGGGAGCATTATTATCGCAAGAAGTGGAATCCCGGGTGCAACTAGGCTTATTTCCGATTTTGAGGAAAATACGCTGTATTGCGGATTCGCTATTCATTATGAATTAGCTGATTTGATTCAAAAAATTCCTGTTTTCTTCTATTTAAAGTCAAGTGAGGAAATTATTAGAAGTGGTTCTGGAGGGACTATTTTGAAAAATGTGAATCAGGCTATTCTAAATGACTTGAAAGTCACATTACCCAAGAAGAACGATATTATAAGAACGTTTAACGATAAAATCAACCCAGTTTTTGGTAAAATGAATTTGATTCAAAAAGAAAATCAAAAACTTACTGAACTAAGAGATTGGCTTTTGCCGATGCTTATGAACGGGCAGGTAACGGTTGGGAATTCATACGAACAAGAAGAAGAAAAATTAGGCATGGTCGCAGAACCCGGCGAAGTATACCAAAGTGACAAAGAAGCCATCGATGCCCTATTTGAAACCATTAACCATGATTATGAAACAGCCGTCATACAATTGCTCACAGAGCGAAGGTTCGGTTTTACTTATGGTAAAAAATACACCCATAAAATGTTCAGCAATATCGAAATGTTGAACACCATGCTCAAATTCAAAGATTTGGCTTTTGAGGAAAAAGGCTGGGGTATGTTTTCAAAGGCTGTCGCCAAAACCATAGATGCACAAAAATTCATTTATTTCCATCGCCTCGATTACGGCGCGGAAGTGCTTAAAGTCAGACCCAACGCCTATAAAGATGTAATGGCCTGGATGACACAAGAAGAAAATAAGCCTTTCGTGACAGAGGTAGAAAACATGTTGACGATATATGAAAAGCCCTTAATAAACAAAGAAATGGACCGTATTGAACTTTTCAATAC
>JBARXP010000065.1:0-15079 GCA_049647405.1 Elainellaceae cyanobacterium
ATTAGACTTTTCTAAACTGGATATGATCGACTTTAGCGGCACTCGCATTGGCCGCAGTCCAGTGGTCGGTGACGATATGATTATCTTCAGCCGGACGAAAGATCTGCCTCCAGACGAGCCGGAGATCGAAGCCGAGCCAGAAAATCTGCCCGAGGCTGTAGACCCTTCTGAATCATCGTCTGAGCCGTTACCTGAATCGTCAGACCTTGACTCAGCTGATGATTCTGCCCTCGAAGAATTTGAAGAATCTGCGGAATTAGCCAACGATCTAGCTGATGAAATGACCGATGATTCGATCCAAGACTGAGGCTCTGTCTGATTAACCGTCTTATTCCTAATCACCCCCTACTTAAGCGAGATATCTATGCTGCATCGATTGAACAATTTTCTCAACTGGAGTCGAGTTTGGAGTGCGATCGCCTTAACCGTTTGCCTGTGGGTTGCTAGCCTCAGCCTGTCATTTTCGGCCTCGGCCCTGACACAAATCAAGCTCTCCGATATTGACTACAAAGATTGTCCTGAAGCAATGTCAGAAGGACTGTTGGTGTCTGGGTCAAGTGCAGAAGCCAGCTGCTTTCTTGTCTTTGGCAAGGCCGAAAATGCAACGAACAAGACGGTCTACGATGCCGATATTTTTGGCCGCGTTTATGACGCAAACAATAACCCTGTGATGCAAAACCGCACTCGTCTAGGAGCCATTGAGGAAGTGCCCCCTGGAACGAGTGACTTTGAGCTGAGAATTAGTGTTGCCGCAAACCAACCCACGCCTCTGAAACTGGAGCAATTTAAGGCCACAGGATTTTCAGGACGAGTACGGCGATAGGGTCGCTCCTCGGCGTTGCGAAATGCGATCGCGATTTAACGTAATCGCGCTTTTATGTTGTCCAGCTTCGTCACTCTTTGCCTAAAAACAAACCGCTAGCGTCCTCACGAATGGACACTAGCGGTTCAATTTTTATAGAGCAATAGATAGATTGCTCAGTAAGTAGGTGGACAAAAATAAACGTAGGTATATGTAGGCTGTGGTTGAGGAACAAAACCCAACGTCAGCATGGGTTACGCTTCGCTAACCCATCCTACACAATCAATAAATATTTAGGGCAACCTACTTATCTATCAGTCAGTGCTGGCGTTAGCCATTCCTGACCCATAGCCAAGATGTAGAGAATTAGTAGGGCATGCTAGTCGCTGGAACACTGTTCAGTAGCCCTGACACGAGTTGAAGCGCGAGGAATGCCAGAATTGGTGACAAATCAAACCCACCAATGGGAGGAATGATAGATCGGAACAGGTTGAGGTAAGGATCGGTAATCTGGCTGAGAGCGGCAAAGGGCTGATTCATCCAATTGATGCTGGGAATCCAGGTCAGCAATACGCGGATAAACAGAAGAATCAGATAAAGGCTGATGAAGGTTTGTAGGGAACTAAGAATAATAGTCATAATGTCGATGATTCCTTTTGATGGACGATGGGCATCGAGGTGAATCGAGATCGAGAAACCCCAATGATATAGTTTAGCGGAATGTTACTAGGTCAGTGCAGGGGGGCAACCCGACCAGACTGTAACCTGATGAGAACATGGTTGAAAGACATTTGCGCTCAGACGCGAGACACTCCTAGAGATCTTTGGCGATCGCCTGTTCTCCGTTGTCGTTAGAAGACACTCCATTAACGCCGCCCAGTTGATGCTGAACATCATCAATGGCTTCATTGAGCAGGGCAATTTTATCTTCTAAGCTGCGGCGAGCCAATTCAATGTCGCTATCATTCATCAGGTCTGGAGATTTTTTCTTTTCAGCCTCACCCTCAGCACCCTCGCGAGTTTCACCAGAGTTAATGCGAGACATCACAAATGCCCCTGCAACACCACCCACGATTCCCCCAAACAGGGTGCCTACAACAAACCCGCCAAAGAAATTATCTTGTTGGCTCATGGCCGATAGTCCTCACTCAAAACGCTATTTTCAGAATGCGATGCCAGTGAACTCTACGTTGATGTGTTGTTCTCTAGGGGCAGCATAATCGCTAGGTTCCAAAGGTGCGATCGCCTGCATCTCCTAATCCTGGGACAATAAAGCCTTGTTCATTCAACTGCTCATCAATCGCAGCCGTATAGATTTTGAGTGCAGGGTAGCTGGTTCCCAGCTTTTGCAGCGCAGGTGGTGCAGCGACGATAGAAACGATTCTAACGAGAGCCGGATCAACGCCCCGACTGGTCAGCTCTTCCATCACTCTCATAATAGACCCCCCTGTAGCCAACATCGGCTCACTCACGAGAATTCGCATATCGGGGGCAAAGCTTTCGGGCAGCTTATTGAGGTAACAGCTCGCTTCCAGAGTTTCCTCATTTCTCACTAACCCCAGATGAAACACCGAAGCCAGCGGAATGATGGATTGAATCCCTTCCATGAGAGCTAGACCCGCTCTGAGCACAGGAATGATGGCGATCGGAGCTTCGGGGTTGATAAACGTCGCAGGACAAGTTGCCAACGGCGTCTGCACCGTGGTTTCAATCACAGGCAGCCAATCACGAATCGCTTCATAGGTCAGCCAGCGCCCAAGCTCGGTCATAGCGCTGCGAAACAGCACATTGGGGGTCGCCTCATCTCGCGCAACCCCTAGCCAATGCTTGACCAGGGGATGAGGAGGCACATGAACACGGAGTTGCAAAGACATGAAGAATTTAGGCTACAGCTTAGCCACTTTAAATCTGAACAATAATACTCCGTTACTGGGCTGAGCGGGGCATCTTCAAGGTTTCTTTAGTTCGTGGGGTGAACTGGAGACATCTTTGTTTACAGGACTTACGCACAACTCGCATAAGCCTGAATAAATTCGTTGAAATTGAGGGCGCGGCGCGCCCTCAATTTCAACAAAATGCGTAAGTCCTGGGTTAGAAGCTGACCCCGAAAAAATAATCCAAATAGCCAAGGAATCGCCTCTTTCGATACACTAACGGAAGCTCTACTGCTAGAGTTCGACGGTCATTCGACCTCTCAGCCTCGACATTTCAGCATTCACTGGCGTCTATTTCTCATGGTTACTCAGCCCAATTCCGACCTTAAATCTGCCGATCGCCCAGCCCCTGGGGTCACCCACGAGGCGGTGGAGAATCTGGACGAAGCCCATATCGCGCCTTCCTCTTCAACATTGAATTGCCAAGAGCTAGACGGTCAGGCGTTTGATGTCATTGTCATCGGCTCTGGCATCGGGGGTCTGGTGACTGCGACCCAGCTCGCCGCCAAGGGGGCGCGGGTCTTGGTGCTAGAGCGATATCTAATTCCGGGAGGCAGCGCGGGCTACTTTGACCGCGAAGGCTATCGGTTTGATGTTGGCGCATCGATGATTTTTGGGTTTGGCGACGAGGGCACCACAAACCTGCTGACCCGCGCCCTCGATGCGGTCAACGTCAGTCTGGAAACGATCCCCGACCTGGTGCAGATTCACTATCACCTGCCCGATGGGTTAGATCTGAAAGTTCATCGAGACTATGAGAAATTTTTGCAGGAGCTGATTGCCCGTTTTCCCCACGAAGAAGAGGGGATTCGTCAGTTTTATGACGAATGCTGGCAGGTGTTTAACTGCCTCAACGCGATGGAGCTGCTGTCGCTGGAAGAGCCTCGCTATCTGACCCGTGTGTTTTTCCAGCACCCCTTTGCCTGTCTGGGGTTGGTCAAATATCTGCCCCAAAATGCCGGAGACGTGGCCCGACGCTACATCCACGACCCCGATCTGCTGAAATTTATAGATATGGAGTGCTATTGCTGGTCGGTGGTGCCTGCCGATCAGACGCCCATGATCAATGCGGGAATGGTGTTTAGCGATCGCCACTACGGCGGCATCAACTACCCCAAAGGGGGAGTCGGGCAAATCGCTCAAAAGCTGGTGGAAGGGTTGGAAAAAGCCGGAAGTCACATTCTCTACAAAGCGCGAGTCAAGCAAATTTTGATGGAAAGCGGCAAAGCGGTTGGGGTGCAGTTGGCCTCAGGGGATCAGGTTTGGGCAAAGCGGGTGGTGTCTAACTCGACCCGGTGGGATACCTTCGATAAGCTGCTGCCTGAGACAGAGTTGCCTCGTCGAGAGCAAAAGTGGCGCGATCGCTACCAAAAATCTCCGAGCTTTTTCAGCCTCCATTTGGGGGTGCGATCGGATGTGATCCCTGCGGATACGGACTGTCACCATATTTTGCTGGAAGACTGGGATCGGCTAGAAGATGCTTACGGCACGGTGTTTGTCTCGATTCCGACGCTGCTTGACCCTGACCTGGCTCCTGCTGGGCATCACATCTTCCATGTCTTTACCCCAAGCTGGATTGACGATTGGAAAGACCTGACTTCTAAGGAGTATGAGCAAAAGAAAGAGGCGATCGCCAGCCAGATTATTTCGCGGCTAGAAGCGATCTTTCCTGGGTTTGAAGATGCATTGGACTATCAAGAGCTAGGCACGCCTCGCACCCATCGTCGGTTTCTCGGTCGGGCAGACGGCACCTATGGCCCGATTCCTTCACGCAAGCTGATGGGGCTGCTGGCCATGCCCTTTAACCGCACTAGCATCTCAGGACTGTATTGTGTGGGGGACAGCACGTTTCCAGGCCAGGGACTCAACGCCGTTGCCTTTTCTGGATTTGCCTGCGCCCATCGGGTTGCGGTTGATTTGGGGCTTTAATTTGGGGCTAAGATCTGGGACTTGCCTCTGGCCTCTAATTTGGAACTGTAATTCAGGACTCTACTCTGGACTGTGATTTGGGACTGTAATTTGGGACTGTTGTGGAACATTTAGGTTGATATGCCCACTGCCCTTGCGATTGATGAATTTCTTCAAGTTTCCACGCCCATTTTGGATGTGCGAAGTCCCGGTGAATATGAGCAGGGGCATATTCCGGGAGCGTTTAACCTGCCGCTGTTTTCGAATGAAGAGCGGGCTCAGGTCGGCACCTGCTATAAGCAATATGGACGAGAATCGGCGGTTGAAGTCGGCCTAGCTCTCGTTGGGCCGAAGCTGATTGGGTTCGTGCAGCAGGCTAAGGCGATCGCCCCCGACCACCAGGTGCGGGTTCACTGTTGGCGGGGCGGCATGAGAAGCGGCAGCATGGCATGGCTGCTCGAAACGGCTGGGCTATCGGTTGTCACTCTAGAAGGAGGCTATAAGTCGTTCCGTCGCTGGGTGAGGCGATCGCTGGCTACGCCCAAGCCCATCATCAGTCTGGGCGGCATGACGGGCACAGGCAAAACGACTATTCTCAAAGCGCTGGCCCAGCATGGCGAACAAATGCTTGATCTAGAAGGGATTGCCAATCATCGGGGCAGTAGCTACGGCAACTTGGGATTACCGCCCCAGCCCAGCACTGAACACTTTGAAAATCTTGTGGCGATAAAGTGGTCTGCGCTAAGCGGCGATCGCCCCGTGTGGATTGAGGCCGAAAGCCGCAGCATTGGCACTTGTCGCGTCCCTGATGAGCTGTTTCAGCCAATGATCGCGGCTCCGGTGGTTCAGATTGAGCGATCGCGCGACGAACGGATTCGGAATCTACTCGAAGATTACGGCAAGATCGACCCCGCTGGCCTTGTTGCCGCCACGGATCGCATCCGCAGAAAACTGGGTGGACTCCGCACTCAAGAAGCCATCGATGCCATTCACAAAGGCGATTTGGCGATCGCTGCTGATATCATTCTTCACTACTATGACAAGACGTACACCTACGATCTCAACAAAAAGCGAGAGGTCAAAATTCATATCGTAGACGCGAGAGGCTTGTCGGCGGATGACTGCGCCCAGCGACTGATCGAAATGGTGCGATCGCACATCAGTCCAGTGCTTCATCAGCCTGTCTAACAATCGAGTTAACGGGTCGCCTCTTGAACAGGCTCGGTTTTTGAGCAGATTCGTCGCCCCAGTGTTCCCAACCCAGTTTTTACTCCCAGTTCACCCTATTGATCGAAATTGATCGAATTTTTCTCTTGATTGAAGCCGCTCCTCGACTCCTCCTAAAGCTGAGCCGTCGCCTGTTTGATGATGTCGAAGAACAGCGTCAGTTTGTGGAGTCGCTGATCGAGCCTCGCCCCATTCATCCCTGTATTCTCTGGTGTGGCGATCGCCCCAATCCCCTGCCGTTCGCGGTGGAATCGTCTCGGCCCGAACAGCCCGCCTGGGTCGATCGGTTGCCCCTTGATGCCCAACCCGGCAAACATCCCCTCCACGACCAGGGAGCCTATTATTGTCTCGACTATGCTTCTGTTCTGGCGGCATCGGTCACCCAGGCGATCCCCGAGTCTGTTCATCGGGTGGTCGATCTCTGTGCTTCTCCAGGCGGCAAGAGTCTGTTTGTCTGGCGATCGCTCCAGCCTGACTGGCTCTTGAGCAATGAGGTCGTGGGCAAGCGTCTTGCACCGCTGATCGCCAACCTCAAGCGCTGCGGTTTCGCAAGGCTTCAGATAAAATCTAGCGCGATCGCCTCTAGACCAGAATTCGACAGACCTAACGCCGAGGTCAGCGATCCCCAATCGCCCCAAATCAGCGTAGCCAGTCAAGATCTGGCCGTGCTAGCTGAGCATCTGCCCGAGTCAATGGATGTGGCGATCGTCGATGCGCCCTGCACCGGGCAGTCGCTCCTCGCCAAAGGCGGTAAGGCAGTGGGCTGCTTTCATCCGGTGAATATTAACAAGAATGCTAATCGGCAAAAACGAATTGTCGCCAATGCAGTCCAACTGCTACGACCTGGAGGCTATCTGGCTTACATGACCTGTGCCTTTTCCCCAGAGGAAAACGAAGCCGTCATCACCTGGCTCTTGAAAAAGCATCCGACGCTGAGGCCGCTCCCCGTTTCTCACCTAGCGGCTTTTCAGTCAAAACGGGCGGAGTTTCCCTGCTATCGCTTTTGGCCTCAATCTGGCATCGGTGCGGGCGGGTTTAGCTGCCTGCTTCAGCAAACGGGAGAAGAGCGATCGCCATCGCGACCCGATCCCCTATCAGATCAGCTCATAGAGCAGCTCAATATTCGCCCGATTTATTTTCAGGGCACTTCTTAGCGCACTTTAGGGTACTTTTGGCTGACGTGCGCACTTCTTATTTTCTAAAAACTTGTTCTAAAAGACTTGTTCTAAAAACTTGTCGTTTTGCTTTTACCGCTGCACGGGGCGATCGTCAAACCTCGAAACAGGCTGCACGTCGAGGTCTTCTAAGATGACCGACAGGGCATTTGTCGATATCGTCACCTCATAGAGCGAGTAGACCAGTGATGTAGAGAGAGCCAAGATGCTGAGGCCAAACAAGAATTCGCCAACGGCCTGCATCTGCAAGAATATCGAAAACATCGACCCTGTACACAGCAAAAAGCTAACCACGCCAAAAGACTGCATGTACTTAATTAGCTGAATTCGCTTGCGCAGCCCCCTAATCTGTCGAAAGATTAAATGGTCGGGGGTATCTTTACGGGAGCTATGAAGCTGACGGATGAGCTGCGCGAGTACCAAAAATCGGTTGGTGTAGGCCAAAAGCAGCAGCGAAATGGCCGGAAAAAGTAGCGCAGGAGTAGTCAAAGACATTGCATACTAGCGCTAGAAAAACGACACACCGAGCGGCATTTCGCTGAACCCAAATCACGACAGATAAATCAAATCACCATGGAGATTAGAATCAACCCAATCGATAGACAAAATCCTTGAAGCAAAAACATTCGCAGGAGCACCCAAGGTAGAGACTCTTGAGCGGTCTGAGACACGGGTAAACCATCAGTCATGGGTTGATTCCCTTGATTTAGAAGTTCAGTCAAACCAAATACCTTGAATAGAGACAACCGTTCGAAGCTGATTTTGCCCTCTTTTTTCAATGCTGGTTAAACCAGTTTCAATGCTGGTTAAACCAGGCCAAGAAAGCACGTTGATTTAGAACGGGAAACTAGATGTAACTGTGGCCAGATTCGGACTGAGTTCAAACTGAGTACCTGAAGCACTCTTAAAATGCTCCATCAAGCTAACGTCAAAATTCAATTATTGCCATCGGTATTTAGAGTCATTTTATATCTCTTTTCGGGAGATGGCAGCCCCTAAGTATAAGCAAAAATTGGGTGCGATCGCTTATCATAAAGCAAAAACGTTGCTTAAGTTTACCTTCAGGACAGCAATATCTTCCGGATGACTGACTTTGTTTCTGTATTTCTAGACTAATTCTGGTGAACTCTATTAAGTACAGACCATCAGAACAACCTACTAAAGATGGCAGAGCCCTTGCTGCATGAAGCTTTCGGAGATCGGTCAGCACCAAGCAATACCTATACGATGTAGGCGTTTGGGATCATCTTATTTGCCTCTTTCCCAATTCTATCTAGTGACCATCTGGTGAACGACAAACAGATTTATCTGGTTTTATTGTCGCTTACGAACCATAATTCGCAAGATCAGACGAGATCATTACGCCAGACTGTGCTGACACTAGAGCTAGCGTCAGTTATTTGTCTCAATCGTCAACGGTCTCTGCATGGTGGTGCAGGAGATAGACAAAATATTTCAGCAACATGATAGTCAGAGCCGCGATCGCCACACTCAGCAGTAGCCAAACGAACAGCATAATTTCACCCTCGCTATTCATGCCTACAGACTAACAAGATATTGAGGGAACGGTGATGCTCATAGGAGTGAAAATTATGGGGGCTACCTGGGCGCTCTGACCCAACCTGCGGCGATCGCCTCTGACTCAGAGCAAAACCAGCGTTCTCCCTTGCCTGGGTCAATCACGGTTGATGCATAATCTTCCATGCCGGGGACGTGATAAATCTTGTTGCCTGAGTTGATCGAGATATTACCTTTAACCCTGCATTCTGGCTGGGTTACCGTTTTGATTGGCGAGGGCGATCGGCTGGGGCTGAACTCTGCTGTCAATAGTCCAATGGCCGCCATGAATGCCAGACCTGCCAAACTTAGCAGTGTTTCAAGGGGGCTTAAGGCTGTTCTTCCCCGTCTTGACCTTCCTCTTCTCGACTGAGTAAACGGTCTCCGAGCCGCCACACCTTGAATTGAGGCTCTGGCCGCACGCACTTTTCCATCAGGTGCCGTTCCACGTTCATATAAGATCGTATCTCCAACTTTTGGGCGACGACCTGCTCCTCTTAAGGCACTGATATGAAGGAAGATGTCTTTGCCGCCATCGGCAGGCCGAATAAAGCCAAACCCTCGATCGTCTTTCCAGGTCGTCAGCTTTCCCTTTTTGAGAACAGGTTTCACGAAATAACCTCATTTGGACACCTATATTGCAGTTTTCCCAACTTCGGAATAGGCCGAAGCATCAAAAATGTCCTTCAATACGATTTTGAAATAAGATTTCGTTTCGCTGACGCTTGGGTTTGAATGAAACGTCGCACGGCTTCCAGAACATACTAAAAAGATGGCATCTGCTTCACGCAATGAAAGTTTGGGATAAAAATTTGGGGGCGATCGCCCCTCTCAATCGAGTTCTTGCATTAGTCCTAACGTTAGGGCTATGGGGATGCGATCGCTCTACCCCTACGTCTAATCCGCCGCCGCCGCCCAACCCACCAGCCGCCGAGACGACTCCAGCACCTGAACCCGCGCCACCCTCAGCCGCCGATCAGGCTGCATCAGGCAGCTTGCGTCAGCAAGGGCTGGACTTCCGCAACCAAGGACGCTACGACGAGGCGATCGCGGCGCTGCAACAATCTGTAGACCTTGATCCCAGCCATCTTACTGGACGGGTGATTTTAGGCTGGACGCTCCATTTGGCGGGTCGAGAAGCAGAGGCTGCCCAGCAACTGGAGCAGGTGATTGCTCAGCAGCCCACAGATGTTCAAGCTCTCAATGCTCTCGGAATTGTGTATCTGGTCAGTGGGGATCTAGATGCGGCAGTCGAAACCCATCAAAAGGCCGTCGAGCTTCAGCCTGATAATGAGATCGGCTATTTCAATTTGAGTTTGGCCTATCAGCGTCTCGGGCAACAGGAGGAGGCGATCGCCAATGCCCAGCAAGCAACCCAGCTCGAACCAGGAAATCCTCACCCGTGGATTGCGTTGGCGATCGCCCATCAGAGCAACGATGAAACAGCTCTGGCTCAAGACGCTTATCAGCAAGCCATCAACCTAGAGGCTGGATTTCGCAGCAGTGTCATGCCAGAGCGATTAACGCGAGCTGCATTTAGTCCAGATCAGATTGATTTAGCTGAAACAGTTCGGCAATCGATGTAGCAGAGTGGTTTTGGGTCTCAATACTTTTTAGACCCAAAACTGAAGAATTTTTGAGAAGAGAATTACACGGTCATCACAGATATACAGACACCTCTATCAAATTGAGGTCTGGATCTCTGAAATAGACAGACTCAATCACACCAGATGCTCCTGTTCTTATGACTGGGCCTTCGACCAGATCAATGCCACATGAGCGTAGATGCTCAATCACATATTTCAACGCAACCTGTGTGATAAAACATAAGTCAGCAGAACCAGCCGTTGGTTTATCGGCCTTGGGTTCTAACTCTTTGCCGACTTGATGGAGATTGATTTTTTGCTGGCCGAAAGCGATCGCCTTACGATTTTCACCAAAAGTTACGACTTGCATTCCCAGCACTTTGCTGTAGAAGCGACAGGTTCTTTCGAGATCTGTGACCGTGAGAACGAGATGATCTAAATATTCAATGCTGATCACGAGGGACCTCATGAACGATAGCTCACAATGCGTTACATTCAACTTCGTTTTGCAACTATCTTCAAGGCTCAATAAAATTCAAGGCTCAATAGAAAACACCGGAACAATGGTTCAATCTGTTCCGGCGTTTTTTAAGGGAATGAGTCAGCTCCCTAAATTCAGAAAGTCAAATCATTGATTTATTCGTAGACCACATCATTGTTGAGAATTTGCGGCCAGTTCTCATCACCTTTCGTGATGTTGCCAGGAACGTCTTGCAGCCACTGCTGTTGAACTTCAGGACTGTAGTTGAGATAAAGCTCTCCATCTACGATTCTCCAGGCTTCGGGGTCGATAGAGGCGAGATTGCCTTCGCTGAGGGCTTTAGCACAATAGCCACCATAGGCTGGAGCGTAAGCTTCAGGGTTGCTGGCAAACGCGACTAGGTTTTCAGCGCTAGAAAACTGCCAAGTTGCGCCCTGCCACTCATGCTGGAAATCGGCAATGCCTACAACAGCCGCACCTTCAGTGAAGTACGCCACGGGATCATAGCCGCGAATGGCAAGACCGCTGCTGGGATCGCTGTACACTGGCGCTTGCTGGAATGCACTCAAGTCAACGGCAGCACAAGGGTTTGCTCCAGCACAAGGATCAACCGCAGCGCAGGGATTGGCACTTGCACAGGGATCAGCGGCAGCGCAAGGGTCAACCGCCGCACAAGGATCAACGGCAGCGCAGGGATTAACACTGGCGCAAGGATTTTCGCTGGCGCAGGGATTAGCTTTTAGGCTGGAATATTGAGCAGACAAAGAGACAGACCCAACGCCAATGAGAGAGGCGATCGCCAATGCAGCAAGATACTTCACTTTCATAGAAACGGCTACCTAAAATAAAACAAGGGTTGTGGGTGAATACCGTGTGGGCAACACATTTCTGAGTAAACTCGACAGAGATGAGACTCTTCTGAGAAGTGCATAAATTCTGCTCTCAGCAACGTCTTAGAGAGGGGCGATCGCCTCTAATACTCAAATTCTTCTCCAGGCAGAGGGGGCGTCGTTTCAGGAAATAGCTCAAGCTGCATAGCCTGTTCCAAGGCATAGGCAAACCCCAACAGAGTGGGTTCGCTGTAAGCTGTGCCCATAAACGATAGTCCTACAGGCAAACCCTCGTCTGTCATACCCATCGGCACGGTGATGTCTGGAAATCCGGTGATATTCGCCAGATAACCTGCGGCGTAAGGGTCGCCCACTTCACACACATAAGTCGGATCTTCAACGGTATAGATGGGGCTAGCCGGACAGGCCATGGTCGGGTAGATGAAGGCGTCAATATTGTTCGTAGAGATAACAGTTTCGAGCTGCGATCGCACCCCAGCCCAGCGATTGGACGCAGTGTACAAATACTCAATATCGGCTAACCCCAAGTCAGCTACAGATGCTTCATAGCCCTCAATGCGTCCGGGATTCACGGGGGTTTCGCTATCTGCAAACGATTCGCTGACCTCAATCAGCTCCTCCAGCGTTTGAGGATATTCAGGAGACAGGGTCGCGAGGTAGGCTTCAATCTGCGGCTGAAACTCAGCATCGGCGGCAGATCCCATGAATCCCCAGGGGGACTGGAGTTCTTCTGGAATCGTGACCTCGACGACGGTAGCTCCGAGCTGCTCCATTTGCTCAATAGCGCTCTGGGTCAAGGCATCAACCTCAGCATTTCCGCCCAAAAAATCAACGGCCAGCCCAATGCGGGTACCTTCTAGAGCATCGGTCTGGAGAAAAGGCGTGTAGTCCGTGGGCAAGTCGTCTCGTTCTAGAGTGCGGGCATCCGCGTCATCGGCTCCTGCCATAATGCCTAACATAATGGCGGCGTCGGTGACCGTGGAGGCGATCGGCCCTGCCACGTCAAACGACAGCACTAGCGGCACAATTCCATCGCGGCTCACTAATCCTAACGTGGGTTTGATGCCGACCAGTCCGGTCACATTAGCTGGCCCTCGGATAGACCCTGCGGTATCAGACCCCGTGCCTAGCAGGGCAAAGTTGGCGGCGATCGCCGCTGCGGTGCCGCTACTCGATCCTGAGGCATTGCGCATTAAGTCATACGGATTGAGCGTCAGTCCGCCGAGGGAGCTGTAGCCCAGTCGTCCGTAGGAAAAGGCGAATTCACTCATGTTGGCTTTGCCGAGGATGATTGCTCCTGCATCTCGCAGCTGCTGCACGACAAAGGCGTCATCAGGAGGAATCGAGCCGTCTAGCGCCACTGACCCTGCCGTGGTGGGCATGTCTGAGGTGTCGTAGTTGTCTTTGAGAATAATGGGAATGCCATGCAGGGGGCTGCGGGGGCCGCTAGTCTGGCGCTCCAGATCCAGGGCTCGAGCTTCTTCGAGAGCGTCGGGATTGACCATAATCAAAGCATTAATACTCGGGCCTTGCTCGTCATAGGCATTGATGCGATTGAGGTAGAGCTGCACCAAAGTTTCAGAGGTCAAGGCTCCAGCATCCATCGCCGCATTGATGTCAGAAACGGTAGCCTCACTCAAGCGAAAGGTTTCAGCATAGCTTGGAGGTATATCGACACTGGCTAGAGCAGCTTGCAGCGCTAACCCGATCAGCCCTGCTTTGATGGATAAGATGTCTCTGAACTTTGCTGCTCGTTCCATGCTTGAATCACTCCTGATGTTGATGGGTCATAACGGCACCATCCCAAATCGAATCTCATTCAGCTGTGACTTAAGATACGGTCATTCATACATTGCAGGGCAAGAGGCCGCTCATGCAGATTATTCGCAGAAACTTGGGCTTGACCATGAACAAAATGCAACTTTTTGGCAAGATGTAATATTGCTGTTTAAGACGCTTTTTGTTGTTATGGCTGTAGTCAGCTTATTTAGGACGTAGACATTTTTGTGAGGAAGCCGCACAGTGTGCGGCTTCCTCACAAGATATTTGTCTTTAACCTATCGGCGTACTGCTATGAGTCACGCAAGACTATTTCTGGGTGAGAAACTGGCTTGAGTTTCCCTTGTCCAACCATGTTTCAAATTCATTGGCGGGTAAGGGAGGGCTGTACAAATAACCCTGCATAATGTGACATCCGTGCTTTTTCAACGCCGTTAGTTGATCTTCAGCTTCAATGCCTTTAGCGACGACTTTGAGCTTGAGGTTTTGAGCCATGGCAATCACGGTTTCTGTTAGGATGGCTTCCTCATCGTCTTCGGCAATACCGTCGATAAACGATTTATCAAGCTTAAGCTGATCAACAGGCAACCGTTTCAGGTGTTTCAGTGGCATACAGCGCATCCCAAAGCCATCAATAGCAATCTGAACACCTGCGCTGCTGAGGTCGTCTAAAATTTGGGCGATCGCCTCAAAATCGAGGCTCATCAAGCACGATTCGCTAATGTCGAGCACCAACTGCTTAGGGTCGAGTTTGGTATCGCGAATGGCTTGCAGCACAACTTCTGTAAAGTTTTTGCTCTGAATTTGCTGTGCCCACAGATTCACCGATACTTGGAGCGGAATCAGGGTGAGCGATCGCCAAGCCTGGACTTGGGCACAGGCTTGTTTTAGCACCCAATCTCCCAATGTCGGCAGCAAGTTTGCACGCTCAGCGATAGGAATAAAGATGTCGGGCAAAATCAGACCCTGAGTTGGGTGTTGCCAACGCAATAGAGCCTCTACCCCCACCATCCGTTCTGACACAAGGTTAATTTGAGGTTGGTAATATAGGCTCATCTGACCTTGCTCAATCGCGTGAATGATATCTTGCTGCAGCTCCTGACGCTGGATATATGCTTCGCCAAGTTCAGGGGTATACACACAGAAAACGGCATTTTGCTCTTCTATGCATGACTCCATAGCGATTTGGGCGTTTTGAAGTAGCCCAGACGGAGTGGTGCTGTGTTCGGGGTGCATCGCAAGCCCTACTCGCAAAGACAGCGTCCGGAGACGATGGGCTTGTTCATAGGGTGGCGAAAGAATATTGAGCAAAAGTTGGAGCTTAGACAAAATATCTTCAACAACTAGAGCTTTAGAGACCACAACGCCAAACTCGTTGTTGCTCAAGCGACCAATGAGGTAGTCAGTCGGTGATTCTTGAGAACTGAGAAACTGATTTAATCGAGTCGCAACTTGCTGCACAAGACCGTCGTCAAGAGGCTGATCAGGATTGAGCGGGGTATGCAAAGGAGCAATGTGAATACGCATGACCGCGATGATGTCTTCAGAGCTGTTTTGAGCCTCATTTAGCAGCTCTCGCAGGCGCTGATGCAGCAGAATGAGATTTGGCAAATTCGTTAGGGGATCATAAAACGCCAAATGATTTAGGTTTTCTGCCGCACGCTTCATCTCAGTTTTATAGGGACTGGCGATCGCATCTTGACGAGCAAGACGAGCTTGCACTGTTTCTATCAGCTCTGCACTCGTAAACGGTTTCGTCAGATAGTCGTCGGCTCCCAG
>JBARXP010000066.1:0-1885 GCA_049647405.1 Elainellaceae cyanobacterium
GGGTTGTGTAATAGGGATTGTCGGGATCAGTATTTAAGCTTGCATGAGCATCCATTAGGGCGTTATTGACCACGTTGGTCAGCACTCCCCGATTTTCGGCAATGGCGTGATAGGTAAATCGGAGCTGTCCATCGCTGAGACCGTGGATGATGTCGTTGAGTCCAGAACTCTCAGCATCTTGGGGATGTTTGATGATGGAGGCGAGGCGGTCGGCCAGACAGGTCAGGTCAGACAGGCAGCGTAAGGTGCGATCGCCTAAGGCGGGTCGAAGACCATCGCGCAACACCGGATTCAGCCCATCCTCTGACAAATTGAGGTTCGTGTCATTGCGCCGCTGGGCGTTGTAGGCTAGAAACAGTAGGTCATCCAGGTACTGCTGACAGTCGCTTGGAGTCTCCGGGCAAATAAGCCGATCTAGTTCCAGCGTCTTTACCAATACGGTAATGATTTCTCGATGTTCCTCAATTGAGTGCTTCCGGATATCCCCTTCTGGATCTCGCCGAATGGCCCTGAAGGACTCCGGCATGTCAGGAATCAGGTCATAGTCAAACTTCTCAAAGTCATGCAGGATAAAGCCCGATACCAGCAGGCGACGCTCCCGTTCTTTAACCTGTCTTCTAACCGTGGTGTTTAAAGTTTGCAGCTGTCGCTCAATTAAATTGGCTGGAAACAAACCATTGAGTAGGTGAGTGTTGAGAGATTGGTCAGCGGCATTGTCGCGACGAATTGGGGGGTCGCCTGCGGCGATGCGCCGAGGGTTGACTACTCGATCTAGGTACTCGGCGAAGAACTTACCGCCTTTAGCCGTGACACCCACGGTGTACTTCAGCAGATTGGGCAGCACGAACTCGGCAAAATCCTGCATGACGGCATCGCCGGGATTTTGAGTCTGAATCGCTTCTCGCAGAAGCTTGAGGGTTAAGAGTTCGCGGGCTAACGGCTCTACCATTCTGTCGCTTTCTTCGTCGAGCCCAAAATCCCCTTCAAGCCAGGAATCATCGAGTTCTTCAAATTCGGCTTCTTCGTTTTGGGTGTCTAGCAATGACAACTGTTCTGGATTGCCTGACTGATTAGGACGCTCCATAACGGATCTCCTGTAGGTCAAAAACTGTTTTGTAGCGGTTGATTGCCGGAGCTACCCCAGCAGTTGATCAACCGTGAATTGAATGTCGGTAAATGCCTGAAATGCGATCGCCTGCCCTCGGCGGAAGGTCTGTAACTGCTGGGAACCTGCTTCACTGGGTTCTCGATATATCTGCACCGCCTCAGCATTGAGATCCACAATCCAGACTTCAGCGATGTTGTCTTTGGCATAGATGGGGGCTTTTACCGTGCGGTCAAATTCAACGGTGGTGTCAGACACTTCAATCAGCGCAAAGACATCGCTAGGTTGAGGATGACCGCTAGCATAAAAGTCAGCTCGCCGCTGAAGAATGGCGAAGTCAGGCTGTGGTTCAGATCGGGTGCTTAACTGAATGGGGTTTTGCACCCGCACGATCGCCCTGCCCCCTAATTCCCTAACCAACAATTCATTCAGGCGATCCACACAGGCGGCATGTTGCATGCCAATGGGCGACATCTCGATAATTTCTCCCTGAAGTAGCTCAACGCGATCGCGATCGGTCAGAATGCCGGACTCAATCATCTGGTGGTACTGCCCCACCGTGAATTTCTTGCGCAGAATTTGAACGGTCATAACGCTCTAGCTCTCACTGAAAGGGCGAATTCGTACTCGATTTAACTCAGCGGTCACGATGGCACCTGCCGTTAGTTCATCGCCATAAAGCTCTAGCACCCGCGAACAGACGGCTCCCTGTTGTCTGCTGCTGAGATTGACTAACCGCACAATGCCGCAGTGGGGAGCGCCTTTGACAATGGCTAATTC
>JBARXP010000067.1:0-7530 GCA_049647405.1 Elainellaceae cyanobacterium
CTTTGGACGCCTGCCCACTTCTCGGCTTCGGTCGGTGGCGCACCGCTTGAGGTTTTGAAGCAATATATTCAAGACCAGAAAAAGCCGCCCTAAAACGGCGGGGCTTGAATCCCATTAGTTTTGGTCAAAAGATCATAGGGAATAGCCCTCGACGAGAGACTAATCATGGGGCATTCACGAGTCATTAGCAAAAGATTGCCCCGATTTTTCTGAGGTGTATAGATCGCTTCAGGTAAACCGCTTCAATAATGAAGTGAAGCAAAAGAGCGGGGAGACTCGTACAAGATGTCTTCGGTGGCGATCGCCCCTTGAGCATCAGTCCACACGAGGGCGGCGCGGGTGACCCGACCCGACTCTAGGGTGACGAGGGTCATGTTTCTCAACGATTGGCCCGCTTCTTCTTTAATGCGTGGAACGCTGGCGGCGTTGAGGTAGACCGTAGGTGTGACAGCGGCAGGGTTACCGACGATGAGGCGATCGCGCACGCGATCCTTACGGTGCCGCAGGTTGTGGTGCATGTGCCCAAAGGTGACCAGCGGAATCTGCTTGCCTGAAGATTGGGCGTGGGCGATCGCCTGAGTCAGGTCAGGATCTCCGTAGTCTCCGCCGATGGGTCGCCAGTCTCGGCCACAGGTCGATTCGGGGCGATCGCCCAGTCCTGTAGGGCCGCAGTGTCCGACAAAAAGGAGCGTGTCAAACGCAGTCGAATCGACAACCTGGTTCATTTTTTCGACCGACTGGTCAAAGCTGTTCACACCGTACCAGGTGCGATAGAAAGTCTTGTTTTTCCAGTCAGGGCCACCCCAGCTAAACGGACGCCCCCCAACGACGGTTAACTCTAGTTCAGGGAGGTCAAGTTTGCCGTATCCCACATGAGCATCGCCCAGCAAGTCGAGCTGCTGCTGCACGCGGTTTTCAGTTTTGGCGTCGTAAGGACAGCGGGCTCGCCCCCAGGCCGTCGCGTTATACCAGGCGTCATGATTGCCGAGAATGACCGCCTTCGGGCGCTCAATTTGGGCGATCGCCCTCACAATATCCACGGACTCGTTGCCAAAATCACCGACAAAGAGAGTCAAATCGATGTCGAGATGATGAAGCGCCGCCTCATCGGCTGGCTCCCACTGGTCATGCACATCGCCGATAACCGCAATCGTGAATGAGCGGCGTGCTGAGTCGATGGGCTGATCGGTAGACTGCGACGACAGCGTTTTAGAAGACTTCGATTCCCGAACCATGAGGCGTTTCTCTATTTCCTGGGTGTGCGTGTCCGCTGTTTAACGGCTTAAACTGAATCCCGTCAAGCAGCAAAACTTCTCATACCAGCATAGGCACTCTCTGCCACTTTGGCAGGAGAGAATCTGAGGCCACCAACCCAAATCTAACCGATCGCGTTCCAATGGATTTGACGCACCATGCCGATTAGCCCGTGTCGCCCTCCCCAAATGGCATCCCTACAGGCAAAGATGCAGGAATATCTGGATAGCGGTGTCCGGCTGGGGTGGTTGATCAATCCCCAAGATCAGCAGGTAGAAATTTATCGTCAGGAACAAGCAAAAGAGGTGCGATCGCTACCCATAGAACTTTCGGGTGAATCGGTGCTGCCTGGGTTTGTGTTGTCACTTGATCGATTTGAGGATGGGTAGATAATGGATGTTGGCTTGCCTGGGCGTAGCCTGCATTGCCCAAAACTCAGATGCGCTAATAGCCATAGCTCATTGTCAATATCTGACGCTTACTCAGCAACAGCCTTACACATTAGACAGAGCTGAGAATAGTGGCGATCGCTTCAAACGAAGGACGCTGGGTTGGAACGGGGATCATGCAGTCGTTTTGAAGCTGACGCAGTTGAAGATAGGCAGAATTAGATTGGGTCGAGCAGCGATCGAGTAAATCTTCGAGCAAGCATCCAAAGGCTCGCACTTCAATGGATTGCAGCGCCTCTCTGATCTTAGAATCAGCGACGCTATACCGAGATGCGGCACCAAAGTCTCCCAGCAGCGGATGCCCCGTTTCGTCAATCAAAATGTTGTGGGCGTAGAGATCGCCATGCAAAATGCTGCGGGTATGGAGGTGGGCGGCGGCGGCAGCGATTCCCTGAACGATGCGCAGCAGCACGGGCAGCGAAAAGGTGGTGTCTGGAGAGTATGTGTCGCGGGTGCAGGAGTCAAGGCTGGGCGGATTGCCCAAATTGGTATAGTGCGGGGGAATAAAAGAGAGCACCAATCCTTGCTTTTGCTCAGGATGATGGGCGATTTTGCCTAAGACGTTCACGAGGTTATCGTGGGTTCCGGCGGCGATGCAGGTCTGCATTTCTTCATCGGGCAATCCATCACTGGTGATCGCGCCCTTGAAGATCTTGACTGCAACGGTTTGAGGTTCTCCACTGGGCGGAGTCCAAAGTGCTTTAGAAATGATCCCCGATGCACCCTGACCGAGCACTTCTCCCATGCTCAGTTCCATCCAGTCGATTTCGGTAAAGGGAATTCGTGCAGCTTGAGGCTCATCGGCAGCAGCAGAATCGCCCCCTGCAAATCCGAGCTGGCGGCAGAGCGGATTTCCTGCATAGGCAATCCAAGAGAGGCGCGGCAGATCAAATAGCCAGGTCGGTAGGGTTTCAAGCTGATTGGCGGCTAGTCGAACCAGTTCAAGATTGTGGCAGGCGGCCATGGTTTCGGGGAGCGATCGCAGTCTATTTCCAGCCAGCATCAGCTTTTGCAGGCGGGGGAGTTGCCCCATCGCATCGGGCAGAGCATCGATCTGGTTGTCGGTGAGAACCAGCCAGCGCAGAGTCGGAGTCAGGGCTTCTTCATCCACGGTCTGGATGCGATTGGCCTTAAAACTCGCCATCGATAAATTCGGGCAATGAGACAGCACCGCTGGCAATTCTTCAAACTGATTGTTGTTGCAAAAAAGAATCTTGAGCTGCTTGAGTCGGCCCAGGTCATCAGGCAGAGACGAGAGTCGATTGTTCGAGAGGTCAAGCACTTCGAGAGAGTCGGCCAGGTCAAAGATTTCGGCGGGAAACTCGGTGAAATCGCCAGACAGGTTGAGCCGCTGGGTGCTGTTGAGTTGACCTGATCGGAGTTGCGTAAGGGTGTCCATGCTCAATTGCCCCAGAGATACGGTTTGCCTTGCCCACTATAGCCTTGCCCAATATGGCCTTGCCCAATATGGCATTTACGCCGTCTCGATGGCTCCCATCCGGAGAAAATTCTCAAGGGTGGGGCTGAGAAAATCAACGAGGCAAGAGGCATCTACCCCCAGAACCGTGCGTTCTCGGCAGGCCGCGATCGCACTTTGAGCGTGCCACCACACAGCAGATTGGGCAGCGGCGATCGCCCCCTTCATCGGATCTTTCAGTGAATCATCCACACCTATTTGCTGATGACTGATGTTCTGCGCCAGCAATCCGGCCAAAAGCCCTGTCAGCACATCACCACTGCCCCCCCGTGCTAGAGCGGGAGTGCTGTGAGGATTGACCCAGAGAGATCCATCAGGTGCGGCAATCACCGTTTGCGCCCCCTTCAAAATCACAAGAGCCTGACTTTGCCGAGCCGCAGCCTGAGCTTGACTGAGGCGATCGCCCTTCTGATCCCCCCCCACTCCTGACTCCCGACTCCTCCCTTCCATCTCCGAAAACAGCCTCCGAAACTCCCCGACATGGGGCGTCAAAATCGTGGGCGATCGCCGCTGCTTTAGAATCGCAATCGGGTCGAGGCCAGCGAGAACATTGAGGCCATCGGCATCAAGCAACAGAGGCACATCCTGGTCGAGAAGCAGCCGCACCACCAGCTCGGCATGGAGCGTTAGACCTGGGCCACAGGCAATGGCGCTGTAGCGGCCCAGGTCGATAGATTCAGGGAAATGGGCGATCGCCCCCGTCTCATCTTCGGGACAGCCGATTACCAGTCCGTCGGGCAAATGCCCCACCAAAATAGGCTTGAGAGTATCGGGAACCGCCACCGAAAGCATTCCAACCCCGCTCGCCCGAGCCGCCCGAGCCGCTAAAATTGCCGCTCCCATATATTGAGACGAGCCGCACACCAGTAGCAGATGGCCTTCTTTATATTTGTAGGTGTCGGGCTTACGAGGTAGAGGCAGCGCCGCCAAGGCGAGGGTTTTCGTCAATCGCTGACATTGCGGCTCTTCTCCCAGCACGGCCTGGATATCAGACAGCGGCAGGCCAAAATCAACGAGTTCGGTCTGTCCGACCACATCCAGAGATGAGTCTTGCAGGAGCGATCGCTTCCACAGCCCCAGGCATAGGGTATAAGTTGCGTGAATGGCGGTTCCTAAAACGGTGCCCGTATTGGTATCCAGTCCTGACGGCAAATCGATGCTGACAAGCGGGGCGGGATGAGCGTTTAGAATATTCACGAGAGTGGCGATCGCCCCTTCTAGTGGACGAGTCAGACCAAATCCAAATAACCCGTCAATCACCCAATCCCAGTCCGAAGAGTCAGGCTGAATCGCTTCCGGCGAAAGCGTTGGAATTCCGAGATGATCGGCATAGTCGCTGTGAGCCTGGGTCAGCGGTTTGAGTTTAGATATGGGATGGCAGCGGGCGACCCGATAGCCCTGCTCATGCAGTTCACGCGCCACAACTAAAGCATCACCGCCGTTGTGCCCTGGCCCAACCAATACCAAAACTCGTGGATAAGACTCGACCGGATAAAGCGCCTGAATCCGACGGGCGATCAGTCCAGCCACCTTATCCATCAAGGCTGCTACAGGCATTCCCGCATCAAAGAGCCGCGACTCAATCGCCTGCATCTGTTCAGCAGTAACGACGCAGCGATCGATGAAGGGCGATCGCACGTCAGCATTCCACGCACTCTGGCTCATGGGATTCCTCGACAGTACAGGACTCGTTTAAGCCCCCAGACTCTACCGTCGATAATACACCCGCGCATTCATGCCAAAGTCGCGCAAAAACCGATTCCAGCGGGAGGCGGTTTGGCGATCGATAAAAGGGCCAACCAGCACGTGAGGGCCCAAAGGTTCGTCTCGTTGGGAGACGGCATCTTGGCGGGCTCCTAGCAGCAAAATCTGCTGTCGCACAGAGGCCAGCTCGTCAGCCTCTCCGGGAATGACGATGTAGTAAGAGCTATCGCTGGGATTAGGCTCAACCCTTGCCACGGCATTGACAGCAGGGTTAACGGTGCTGATGGCACTGGGGGTAGGCGGCACCGACGAAGAGACACGGGGCACAGGATTAAACTCGATTTCTCGACTTGGAGGAGTTGCAGAAACGGGAGTTGACGGAAGCGCGGCTGTAGGCAGAGAGGCTGCTGGAGGAGATGCCGCAGGTTGAGCAGAGGGCAATGTGGCAGACGAAACCGTTGGAGACGAAACCGTTGAAGCTGGAACCGTAGAGGGCAGAGTCGCCGTCGGCAGGGTCGCATCAAACGAGGCGTTTTCATCGGCAGGCGGCAGATCGGGGAGTGCCGAAAGCCCTGAACCTGCTGGCAGTTGCGGCTCAAACACAAGATTGGGCACTGACGCTACGGTGGCGCTGATGCCCTGGTTTTCAAGGGATAAAATTTGCTGCTCAGCCAGCACGGCACTGTCGTAGGCTCCCACTAATATGATGGGCTGCCCCTCATATTCCTGAATCAGAGCATCAGGCTGCACCTGCCGCACTTGCTCTAGCAGCAGTGGGCTACTGCCATTGACGTAGACCATAAACAAGTCGTTGCCCGCAGATGCCGACCCGCTAGCCGCTCCACTCCCTGCTCCTGGCGATACTGGAAATGAGGACGGATCGCCTGGAGTCAAAGGCGGCGGCGGCAGACCATCGACGAGCTGCTGTGCGAAAAGCAGGGGCTGCTCTGGCTCAAGGGGGGGGCGCAGGTCTTGAGCCGATGCTGGTGACAGCAGGCCACTCAGCGCTGTAGTGGCGATCGCCATCCCCACAGCAGCACAGGCGATCGCCCCTGTCGAGATGCGCTCCATTTGGGACGATCGACGAGATTGTATTGGCGATCGCTCAGAGCATAGCCCACCAGAATGAAGCGAAACTGGCTGTCGAGAAAACCGATGGTTGGAACAATAAAGAGGAACCATAACCCACACTGTTTAGGTGTTGTTTAATAAGATCTACAGAAGATTTACAGATAGAGGCCCATCAATGCGCCTCTCCTTTGACCGTAAATGCTAACCTGGAATGGCAAATTATCGTTAGTAATTTCGCATCTTTTTAAGTCTCTTCATCTCGATTTAATGGCACAGGGTCGATGGTTAGTCTAAACACTATTAGTCTGAATACTAAAGTTAAGCAAAAAGTGGTCGTGGGTTTGTCTGGTGGAGTTGACAGCTCAGCGGCAGCGGCTCTTTTGCATCACCAGGGTTACGATGTCGTCGGGTTAACCCTATGGCTGATGAAAGGCAAAGGCCAGTGTTGTTCGGAAGGCATGGTCGATGCGGCTCAGCTTTGTGAAGAGATGGGCGTGCCCCACCACATTGTTGATAGTCGCGACCTATTTCAGCAGCATATTATCGATTACCTGGTCAGCGGGTACGGTCAGGGGATTACGCCATTGCCCTGTTCGCAATGCAATCGCGCCGTCAAATTTGGGCCAATGCTGGCCTATGCAGAGCAAGAATTGGGCGTCGATCAGATTGCGACGGGGCACTATGCTCGCGTTCGCTTCAACCCCAAAACAGAGCGCCATGAGCTTTTGCGGGCGATCGATCAGCAAAAAGATCAGTCCTACTTCCTCTATGACCTGACTCAGCAGGTGCTCGCCCATGTCGTGTTTCCTTTAGGTGAGCAGACCAAAGATGAAACGCGGAAAGTTGCTGCCGAATTTGGGCTCCACACCGCAGACAAGCCCGAAAGTCAGGATCTCTGCTTAGTGGAAGCTCATGGCTCCATGCAAGACTTTTTGAGCCAATATTTAGCACCAAAACCCGGCGATATTGTGACCTTAGACGGGCAGGTGCTGGGTCAACACAGCGGCATTCACAACTACACCATTGGTCAACGCAAAGGGCTGGGCATTGCGGCAGCTCATCCGCTCTATGTGGTTGGCATTGATGTCGGTCGCAATCAGGTAATTGTGGGCGATCGCGACAGCGTTCATGACCCCGAATGCACGGTGAGCCGCATCAACTGGGTATCGATCGCCCCTCCAAGTGAACCGATTCGGGCTGAGGTGCGGGTGCGCTACCGATCGCCCGCTGTGCCTGCGACGGTGATTCCGATTCAAGACTCCGGGGCCACTCAGGCTCGCATTATTTTTGATGAGCCCCAGTTTGGCGTAACACCAGGACAAGCGGCGGTATGGTACGACGGCGATGTGCTGTTGGGTGGCGGATTGATTGACCTGAAATAAGGGGTTGCCCTAGCGCTAATTTCATAGGGGAATATGTTACGGGGAATATGGCATGGGGGCACAGCAATGCCCATTGGTGTCAAGTTAAGGTTTCAGTCCAGATGTCAAGTGACTGAGCAGCAATACGTCGATGACGTTTGCGCTTGGCTTTGACCAAGCCAAGCGACTGGTGGTATTTCACCAGGAACGGAAT
>JBARXP010000068.1:0-7706 GCA_049647405.1 Elainellaceae cyanobacterium
GGGGCCTGTTAACTTGCGAGCGGCATCCTTAAGGGTTGCTTTGATGGGGTCGCTGAGCATTGTTTGTGAGAAGGCATCGACATCCCTTCCACTCTGACAGGTATCCTTTTTGTGTGCAAGTCCCTTACTCTATTCGATTGGTATCTAATATTTCTAAGACTTGCTGATTAAATTCAATTGCCTGCTCATATCTTCCTAGCTGTAAGTAGACATACCCAATCAAATTCAAGGCATTGGCTTGCTGGTAAAAATCTTCAATCTCCTTTGCAATTTCCAAAGACTGTTGGTAAAGCTCTAAAGCTTTTCCAATAAACCTTATCGGAATTAATCCACTAGAATTGGAATCAAGCATCTAGAATCAACCGCATGAAGACGGTATTGAGGTCACAGCATGAACATGAGCTATCAGGAGATTCAGGATAAACCTCGGATTCTACAAAGCCTGACCGGTCTGAATGCGGTTGAATTTGCGACCCTTTTGGTCAGCTTCGAGAGGGCATGGGACGCGTTTGTGCAAGAAACGTTTCAGCGAGAGGGCCGCAAACGCGCCTATAGTGGAGGCCGGAAAGCTCGACTCGCGGGTCTAGAAGATAAGCTGCTGTTCATTCTGGTCTATTTTCGACTGTATCCGACCCAAGAGGTTCAGGGATTTCTATTTGGAATAGGACAAGCCCAGGCGAATGAATGGGTTCATCGACTGAGTGGAGTCCTCAATCAAGCCTTAGGCTACGAGAAACAGTTGCCCGAGCGGGAGCCCGCCAAACTCGAGGCCGTTCTTGAGGCTTGCCCGAGTTTAGAGTTCATGATTGATGGGACTGAACGCCGCATCAATCGACCGAAAGACAAGGCGGATCGCAAAACCTACTACAGCGGCAAGAAAAAAGCCCACACCGTCAAGAACAACATCATCAGCGAACGGAGCGGCAACGTGTTGTTTTTAAGCGATACCTATGAAGGCAAGAAACATGACAAGAAAATTGCTGATGAAGAAGGCTATCGATTTCCCAACGGCAGTACCCTGTGGCAAGACACGGGCTTCCAAGGCTTTGCCCCGACGGGAGTGACGATTCAGCAGCCGAAGAAGAAACCTCGCAAGGCCGAACTGAGCGATGAAGAGAAAGAACGGAATCGGCAAATTTCGCGGGTTTGGATTGAAGTGGAACACCACATTGGGGGCATCAAGCGCTGTCAGATTGTGGTTCAAAAATTTCGCAATTGGATGGATCACTACATTGATGATGTGATGGAAACGGCCTGTGGCCTCCATAATTTTCGATTGACCCATCGTCGGAGCACGGTCAACTAGGAAATCGCAGTTGCTTAATCTCAGCCGTTAGAGGAAAGGATCACGTCCTTTGAGTTGGCTGCCTTATTTCCAATAAAGTTTAGTGGTGTTGGGAAAATGGTTGGCGATCGCCTCCACCTCTGGCAACCCGAAAGCAAAGCCCTGGATTTGTACTGGTCTGTTGCCCATCACCACTTCGAAGCTTCCTTCGGTGTGCGCTGCTGCCAGGACTTGGGCTTGAGGGGTTACCTGGGACGGGCGATCGAGATCCGTCAAAGAGGCCGCCGACATATTGTTGATGGCATATCGCTCGGCTAACCATTGCTCGCCATCATGCAGAGCCGCGAGGGGAATGTAGCGCAACTGGCGATCGGGGGCATAGAGAATCGTATCCGTCTCTCCAGCGGTCAATTCATCTGCAAAGGGCTGAAGCAGCCAGGTATATAATTGTTGCGCCATCGGCAATGGGTCGGAGATCGGGTTTTCTAGCGCTTGCCGAAACGCTACAGTCGTTTGGTTCAGTTCGACTCGGCTCACTTCAACCGTGCGCTGAATCGGTGGCGCAGTTGCACTGACCAGAATGAGTTCCAGGCGATCCTCCAAAATCAGAGGATAGAGAACGACGGCATTTTGTTCCAGTTGTTGCAAGTCATCCTGCAAAATCGTGAGCGTGTCGAGGGGCAGTTGTGCGGGTAATGACTGTAACTGGCTGATAGCGCGTTGCACCTCAGCAGAGTCGGCAAACTCCTGGAACTGTTGCATCAGGTCGGCTTGCATCTGTCGGAGTTCCTCTAGCCGAGCTTGCTGCTGAGGAGAGCGCGAGTCAAAGGGCAAACGCTCAAGCTCCGCCAATTCTCGCCCCCACTCAATGGCGTTGAGTTCCACAGCAGCACCCTCTGGAACGGATGGCTCGGCGATCGCCGGAGTAGGGTAACCCACTGCCAGCATGACCCCCGCCACGGTTGCTAGTCGCACAGTCCTACGAGCAAACCGGAGTAAGCGATGGGTCGTTACAGAAAAACGCATGGTAAAGACCTCTTTGGGTTAGTTAGGGTTGTACGTTCAAAAAACATTTACAAGCCATTGCCAATTAAGATAAACGGTGCCCAGTAGTAGGGATGGGATAAGTCGCTGCTCTGCGCTAGGGGTTGCCCGGTGCGGGTGTCGGTGATTTCAACCTCGACGCCTCTTTCACCTGCCAAAACCGTTTCGTCGCTGGTGATCAGGGCTTGCTGTGCCCGCTGGAGGGCTTCGACTTTGCTGTAGCCGTTGTTGAGAGCAGCGTAGAAGGCATCCATCAAGACCTGGGTGCCACCATCACTGACGCTCCAGAGGGAGGCGATCGCCGCTTCTGCCCCGGCTTCCTGCATGAGATAGCCGAGGCCAAGAATTTCTGCCCCGTTGGCTGCTTCGTCGTCACCCAGGAGAACATCGCCCACTGCCGTTTCACAGGCGCTCAGCACCACTAACTCAACATCGGGGAAGTCCCAACTGCGGATGCTGCGGAGGGTGGCATGGCTACCGTCACCAAACAGAATGAAGGAGTCTTCTGGAGGGCCGGGGTTGAAAGTGGCATGGGTGGCGAGGTGAATGATGTCAAAGTCGTTCATCTCCAACACCAGGGATTGATTAAATTCGTTGTTGAGGCGCTTTTCCGTTCCAGGAATCAGTTGCGCCAGGTTTTCCACCTCCCGTCCGGCAAATTCCAGTCCACTAAAGGAGAGGGTGCGCGTGCTGATGCGGATTGGATGCTGCCCTTCGGTGAAGGCGGCAGCTAGGATACTTAGCCCATCCTGGAAAGATTGGTTGTCGAGGTCGGCAAGGCTGGCGGCGACGATGTTGTTGACCTGCCAGCGCTGGGTCAGCCACTGGTCGCCATCGTGGAGAGCCGCCAGGGGAATGTAGCGCAACTGGCTGTCCGGAGAGTAAAGAATCACCTCGGCATCGGCTTGCGCCAGGTCAGCTTCAATGGGGCGAATCAACCAGTCGTAGAGTTGTTGGGCAGGGGTGACGGCATCCAGAAGGGGATTCTGCAAGGCGGAGCGAAAGTCGGCAATCACCCGGTTCAGGTCTTCTCGACGCACCTCTACGGTACGGCTGACGGGTGGGGCATCGGGGGTAACGACCACCAGTTCCAGACGATCGTCCAGCACTAGGGGATAGAGGGCGACGGTATTTTGCTCTAATTGCCGCAGGTTGTCCCGCAGGGCGTTCAACTCTGCCAATTCCACGTTGGCAGCCCCGGTGGTATTTCGCAGTTGGGCGACGATGGCCTGCACTTCAGGGGAGTCGATCAGAAGATTAAAAACCGTGCGAGTGTCTTGCTGGAGCTGACGCAGTTCACTCATGCGTTCTGCCTGTTCGGGAGTCCGGTTGGCGCGGTCGATGGCCTCCAGTTCCCGCAGTTCTCTCCCCAGGGCCACCAACTGCTCCTGATTCGCCAAAAACCGCTGCAAGGCTTCTTGCTCTTCGGGACGCAGGGGTGTTCCCGTCTCCGTTTGAGCATTGCGCTGCACGTCTTGCAAGTACTCATCCAATTCCTGCACCCGCAATAGGTCAAGCACCCGCTGGGCTTCGAGGACGCGATCGGCTTGCAGAAGCAGGTCGGCAAGGCGACGATAGCTGACAGAAACGCGATCGCTGAAAGACTGCTGCTGCTCAATCTCTATCCCGCGAATGTCTCCCCGAATATTTTCCCACTGGTTCACCGACTGCTTGAAGAAGACGATGGCTAACTCTGGCTGCTCCAGTGTCTCCAGCACAAAGCCGATGTTATTGAGCGCAATGGCTTCCCCTTCTCGATCGCCAATCTCAGAGCGGATGGCTAAGGCTTGCTCATAGAAGTCTAGTGCCCGCTCATATTGCCCCAGAGCTCTGTACACCGCACCAATGTTGGTGAGGGTGGTTCCTTCTGTTGCGCGATCGCCAATCTCGGATTGGATGACTAAAGCTTGCTCGTAGAACTCCGTTGAGGGTGACTCCTTCGCCACGGCGATCGCCCACCTCGGTGCGGATGGCTAAGGCTTGCTCGTAGAACTCCAGTGCCCGCTCATATTGCCCCAGAGCGTTGTACACCGCACCAATATTGTTGAGGGTGACTCCTTCGCCACGGCGATCGCCAATCTCGGTGCGGATGGCTAGGGCTTGCTGGTAATAGTCGAGGGCGATCTCATATCTCCCAAAGTTATCAGAAATCTTTCCCAAACCTGTGAGGGTTCTCCCCTCTCCCTGAAGGCTCTCCTGTGGAAAGGCAGCACGCACATCGGGCTGGCGATAAAGCTCCAGGGCTTGCTGCAATTTCTCAAAGGCAGGTTGAAACTGGCTAGTGCGCCAGAGCTGAAGCGCTTCACTGAAAAGGCGATTAGCTTCATTTAGTTGGGCTTCAGGATTACTTACACTCGGCTGTTGCTGGGCAATTTCATCCCCCGGTTCCAACACTCCTTCGACCTGCAAGAGCGGTGCTGAGTCCACCGACTGGGCGAAAGCGCGATGGGCCATCATGCCATCCAACACCAGCAAAACCGTAGCCAGACCAAACCATTTGATGAGGGGGCGCATTCGATATTCTCCAGAAAAGGCGAATCTGCTCATTAGTGTATCTCTATGGATTTTGGATTTTGGATTGGGGGGTTGGGGGTTGGGGGGTTGGGGGTTGGGGACTTCGTCGTGAGCTCAGCCGAACGGTTGGGGATTGGGGGTTGGGGATATGAGGCTGGATCAAGATTACAGGTAGCGACCCGCTTTCTACTCTGTCTTGCAAAGCTGCATCAATGCTTCCTCAATCGTGTCCTCCAGCTCCGTTGAGGGGCTTTCTACCGAGAGCACCTCTCCCCAAAAATCTGACCACAGCCCCCTAGCAGCAAAATAGTCTGCTCGTCGCAGTGCCTTCTCCTCCGCTGAGGCCATTGCCGCCGTCAGTTCCGCGTCGAGTTGCTGCAAGTCTTGGGCGATCGATTCCTTTTCCTCAGTTGGCAGCACGGTCAACGGCACCTCAAAAGCAGGCTGCTCGGTGTAGGGCAGATAGATCCGCCAGCGGTAGATGGTGTTTGGCGCTAGGGGTTCTCCTTCATAGGTGGCAAAGTTTGCCGTTCCCCTTTCTTGCTCCAAAATGACCGCATCCTGATCATCCTGCTGTAGCTCCAGCCTACCTACCGCGCCCTGCCACACAACCGTCGGCTGACTGTCCCAAACCTGAGCCATGTGACCTGGGGAAGTCATGGGCGCAATCAAACACACGTCTCCTCGTCTCCCACCCTCTGTCGGCGGCACAGGCGGATCACTATCAAAGAGCCCGCTCCAAAACTGCCAAGAGCCAAGTTGATTTTGAGCCAAGGCTCCCAATCTTCCAGAAACCAGGGTGCAGCTCACTATCAGCACCAGCCCCAAATGAACAGACAGACGGGCAGATAGGCGAGCGGTTTGCCAAAGCAAGTAATGCTGTTTCATGATTTTCTCCTGATGATAGATGGAAAGATGTATAAACAAACGGTGCCAATAGGCAATACCACAGGCAGCAAGATAGCTGCTGAAACGTAGACCTGGAAACTGATTAAGACATAGACGCCAATGCCTCCGGTCAAGACAAGCCAGGGAAGGGGCGATCGCCGTTGGGGCCAGAGCAGCACCAGGGCTTTGCCCACTAGGGCAACGAGACCCACCAGCCACAGGTCGGGCACAGGCACGACAAAGCGCTGATGCAGATAGTGGTGGAGATGGTAGGCATGAACCTCGCCCCCCGTGAGGATAGGCCGATTGTCAGGAGGAGTGGACTGCTGCCGCCAGTAGTCTACTGCTGCGGGTATGGGTAGATTGTCTTGGTTGTCGGCATGGACGCCTGCATCGCGATAGCCACCGGGGACAATGATCACCACCTGCTGGGCTAGGGAGGGCAGGGCATTCTCTCCTACTTGAGTTTCTGCCATTGCCAGTAGCTCCCAGCTAGACAAGCGCTGGTAGATCTGGTCGGGAGGAATCGAAAAGTCAATCACCGGATGCAGCCACATCTGGTTCAGCCCATAGCTGAGTCGCGAGAGAGCCGTTGGTGTAGGACGAATTGTAGGCGGGGGCAGCGTTGGATGACGCATCGCCAATTCGTAGCCCAGAGGATAAACGGCTTCCCCTTCTCGGTCATCTGTAGACAGCAGCATCAAGTAGTAGGTATTGCCCAGGCGGCGATAACGCATGTCTCCATTGACACTTCCCTGGGGCGGAGTCAGAGATGGGGAGGCAAACAGCCAGCCGCCATTCTTAGACTGGGTCGCGGCGAAGACCAGCGGAATGCCCCGGTCAGTAGCGGTCTGAGTTGCTTGAGCCAGTTGCTCACCTGATTCCTGCGCATAGTCCAGCAAATAGTCCACACCAATTACCTCTGCCTCCAGAGCTGTTAGCTAGGCCAGTAGTTGGGCTAGATAGCCTCGATCCATAGGCACAATGGGGTCAACTTCGTCCCTGCCGATGGATTCGTCATCAATTTGCACCAGCAGCACCGGAGGCGGCTGTGGCTCAGAGAACTGCCCAGTGCTGTGGCGATAGAGGGCCTGCACCGCCATGCGCCGCTCCAGCAGCCAGCTTTGCATCGGCAACTGCCAGCTCAAGAGAGCGAGCAGGATGAGGGCGATCGCCTCATAGCGAGTCGGCATCACCGCCCGCATCTTCTGTTTCCAGCCGAATGGGCGGAGCTGATACAGGGTTGAGTCCGGATGGCGAAACAGGGTTGGAATTAGGTGAGCCGAGGGGTGGGTTAGATTTGTTTTGGTTTTGAGGAATTCAGTAGCGCTGATCAGAGCGGTATGGACATCTTGATAGTTCCTCAGGCTTTGTAAGAACCGCACCAGGAAGTCTTGGGCAACCCGGTTGTGAATCGGTTCCCGCATGACAGCCACCTGGTTTAGTCCCAAGTCAATAAGGGTTTCCGCCAAATCCATCCCGTTACAGGAGTTGAACAGGGCAAATTGTAGCCCCCGCTGCTGGGCGATCTGAAGACAGGGTTTGATTTCGTTGAGGACAATCGCCGTATTGGGAGCGATCGCCAGTTCTCCCCCCAGATTGGCTTTTTCGTTACTGTGTCCAGCAAAAAAGAGAAGATCCCACCCTAGCTCATCGGCGATCGCCTCCACAATTTCAGCCTTTAGCGCCTCAATGTCTATGCCGGGACGCCAGCCCACCACGACTACTTCGGCGAGGGACGCGAGGGACTGCACGGCATGGCGATCGCCCTCCACATCTAACCGGGTATCGTCCCCCAAGATGGTCAGAATACGAGGGCGGCGGCGTAGTTTTCGGGGTGGTGTAGCACTAAGGGACTTGCACACAAAAAGGATACCTGTCAGAGTGGAAGGAATGTCGATGCCTTCTCACAGATGATGCTCAGCGACCCCATCAAAGCAACCCTTAAGGATGCCGCTCGCAAGTTAACAGGCCC
>JBARXP010000069.1:0-15044 GCA_049647405.1 Elainellaceae cyanobacterium
CCAGTCGGGGGGCTAACGGTTCATGGTAAACCGTGGCTGCCTCGAATTGCACACAATTGCGGGGTAGCCGAGGGACTGAGTTCTGGTTTCTTCCTGTCGTTTATTTCTACAAGGAACCAGAACCTCATGTTTCAATTTCATTCGGGCGCGTTTGCGTCCACTGCTTCGGGTGGCGATTTTCCGTCCCGTTCTCAATCGAGTCCGCACAATGAGCCAGTTCGTCATTTGCTCTACGGCTCGCCCAAAGCCATCGAGATCGTGATCAAAAACCTACATCAACGGGGCTATGCCGAACCCAACGAATGGAGCCGACCCATGCCCACAGAGCGCCCCGGCGAAATGATGTGCATTCTCACGAAAACTGTACAGGTTGAGTAAATTCAAATCTCACGGGGTGGGTGCAGGCGTGCTCACCCCGTGAGGACGTTGGCTTGTCTGGTCGCAGCCCATATTGCCCAATGCCCATATCGCCCAATGCCCATATCGCCCAACGATGGAGGCGAGAGGTTAAGACGAGGGCGCAAAGCAGCGGGTAAGAAATGCTGTTATCTCCTGCCAAGCCGTGTCGGTGACAGCCGGATCATAGCGATCGCCATCATCTCGCATAAACGTATGATTTGCTTCATAGAGCAACGACTTGTGAGTGATGCCTGCCTGGTCGAGGCCAGCCAAAATCTGTTGCCGCCCCTCTAACGGCACATGAGGGTCAAGGGTGCCAAAAATGGTCAGCACCTCGGCTGAAATGTCGCCCATGCGATCGCGCGTATCGGCAACGCCTCGCCCTAGTTTGCCGTTGTGAATTCCGGTGGGGTAGCAGCACACTGCCGCTTTGACAATGGAGTGGAGAGCCGCCGCCCGAAAGGCCAGATGCCCCCCAATGCAAAATCCTACGGTGGCGATCGCCCCTGCTTTTACCCGCGCCTCTGCCTGGAGCCAGTCTAATAGGGCTGTTGCATCGGCATCATAGTCGGCGATCGCTGTTCGACGAGCGGCATCATTGCCTTGCAGTCGGCCTAAATCGCTGGGTTCGATCACCGTTCCAATCGGTTCGATGCGGTGAAATATTTCTGGAGCCGCAACCACGTATCCATAGCCAGCTAAGCGATCGGCGAGGAGGGTGATGGGTCTGCCCAGTTGATAAATGTCTGAGTAGAACAAGATACCCGGATAGCGCCCCTCGGGCTGAGGCTCAGCCACATAAACCCGCATCAAACTATCGTCTACTGTTAAACCCAGGTTTCTGCGAGTAATCTGCATAAACGGTCTTTTCCCTTGCAATGGCTGAATGACCGTATCTTAAGTCACAGTCGAATCAGATTTGACTGGGTAGGGTGCCACCATAGGCGATCACCGCCGGAGTGATCTGATAGTGATCTGATATTTACTCTCTGCGCTCCGAAGTCCTGAGAGTAAATTGTAAATTAATGCGTTCTCAGGAAGCGTTCTCAGGAAATTCTTAAACGTCTCCTATGCTCCGCCATTGACACGATTTGTGCAGGTAAGTCACGATAGAGATAGACATTGTGAATAACTGTAAACAAGGCTATGTTGCCCAATGGAATTCATCTCCCTCGAAACCCTTCAGGATATTGCCGAGCAGTACGGATATGTTGCAGTTTTCTTTGGAATCTTGTTGGAAAATGCAGGTATCCCCATCCCTGGTGAAACCATAACGCTAATTGGCGGATTTTTGGCGGGTAGCGGTGAGTTGCGGTATCTAGGAGTGTTGGCTACGGCAACGGCGGGAGCCATTGTGGGCGATAACGTCGGTTACTGGGTTGGGTTTTATGGCGGCTGGCCGATTTTGGTGCGAGTTGGGCGATTGTTTCGGCTGACAGAAGAAAAGCTGCTGGGTGTGCGAGACCAGTTTGCCAACAACGCGGCGCGCGCTGTTTTTCTGGGTCGATTTATCGCGCTATTGCGAATTTTTGCAGGCCCCCTCGCCGGAACGGTGAAAATGCCCTATGCCCGGTTTTTGCTGTGGAATTCTCTCGGAGCGTTGGCCTGGGCCTCGGTAATGGTGAGTTTGGCCTATTTTGTGGGGCGTATTGTTCCTCTAGCTCAGCTCATTCAAAGCGTGGCTCAGTTTGCTGTTTTGGCATTAGTGCTTGTCGTGGGATGGATCGCCGTTTTGGTGTGGAAAGAAACCCGTCCTCCTCAAGTTCAAGAATAAAGCTCAGGATGCTGCTGAAACACATGCCCAATTAAATAGAGTGATCCGCACAGCACCACCATTGGGGTGTCATTAGAGTCTAGATGTGATGGTGTTGTCGCTGGCAGCTTCGGTTGTTCAGAAGAATCTTGGGTCTGAGTTGGCCGAAAAGCCTCATCCAGCGCCTGCTCAATCTCTGTAAAACAGGTGCAGCCTCCCAGGCTGATGCCCAGACTGATCTCCAATTCTGTGACGAGTTGAGCCAGATCGGCAGGAGATGCGCTGCTGTGGTCGGGCACGGGCACAAGAGACAGGCGATCGCCATCTCGCAGCAGAGCCTCAAAAATATCGGCGTGGTCTTTGGTAGACAACATGCCCATGACCCAGTGAACAGACTGGGAAGCTGAGGATGTTTTCGGCTGGGATAGCTTTTGAGACAGCCTTTGAGACAGCTTTTGATCGACATACTGCCGCAGCACAGTCGCCGCAGCAGGATTATGGGCTCCATCAATCAGCAGTGGCTGTTGTTTCCAGGTTGACCACTGGATGCGTCCGGCCCAGCGGGTCTTTTGCATTCCGTCAATGATGGCGCGATCGCCAATCGTCCATCCCTGAGTTCGTAGCACCTGCACGGCGGCGATCGCCAAGGCTGAGTTCATCAACTGATGCTGTCCCGGTAGGGGCAACGGGTAAACCAGTGAAGGAGACTCTGAAGTTTGGGCGGAGTATTGCGCTTTCCCCTCGCCCACATCAATCGACGGCTTGACCCAAATGGGTTGACAGCCCACATCCGCTGCCCGCTGTCGTACGACCGCTTCAGCTTCTGGCGGCAACTGTCCAATTACGGCAGGACATCCCGATTTCAGAATGCCTGCCTTTTCTCCGGCGATCGCCCCCAGCGTAGACCCCAACCGCTGCCAATGCTCGCGGCTAATGGAGGTGATGACACTCACCAACGGGCGATCGCAGACATTTGTGGCATCTAAGCGCCCACCCAGTCCTACCTCCATCACGGCAACATCGACCTGTTGCTCAGCGAAGTAAAGAAACGCGGCGGCTGTCACAACCTCAAACTGAGTTGGGGAAGGAGAGTCGGGTCGAATCGCCTGACACACCCGATGCAATAGGTCGTAGAGTTCTGCGGGGGCGATCGCCTGGTTGTTGATGCAGAAGCGATCGCACCAACTCACCAGATGCGGCGAAATGTAGCGCCCAACCCGATAGCCTGCGGTCGATAAAATAGAGGATAGATAGGCACAAACCGAGCCTTTGCCGTTGGTTCCTGCCACATGAATGATGGGCACGCGAGCCTGAGGGTTGCCCAAGTCATCCAGCAATTGAAGGATGCGATCGAGTCCTAAATCTACGCCAAAGCGTCCGAAAGAATCGAGCAATGAGTCAACGTCGCTCATGGTTTTAAGAGAGTTTTGCTTTGACACGTAGTTGATGGGGTGAAACGACGATTGACCTGAGGGGGCGGCACAGCAATTTTTAGAATGGACTAGATAGCTTCGTCACGCAATGCATCCAGGCAATTCATGATGGGGCGATCGCCGATTTTGAGATACGGCTTTGTCACAATTCCGTTACGTTTGGGTGCTGGACAAGCTGATGAGATGGAGTATCAGAGCGGTTTGGAAAAAAGAATCAGGCAGAAATCAAATCGACAAAACCAACCCAGTTCAGTACAGCCAGCTAGTTCAGTACAGCGCAGCCAGTTCAGCACAGCGCAGCCAGTTCAGTGCAGCCAGCCAGATCTGCCAAAAGACTGAAATTTGTGTCTGATCTGGGTTCACCATCGGCGCTGAGCCATGTAGCCGAGTCTCTTGGAGACCGTGCAGTTCAGCAATTGGCGGGGGGCATTCGTGGTTTTGGCGATCGCCCTATCTATGCTCAACCATCAGAATCATAATGACGACTGTCCCTTCACTTCAGAGAACAATCCCCTACAATGTGAAAAGCATGTAACATGTACACGGGCGATCGCCCATTAACTTTGTCATTCGCGCTGGGGTACGAGTTGCTAAGTGTTTGTCCTTAATGGTTACGAATACCTCCTCGGTTTTTTAATTATCTGTAGCTTGGTTCCTGTCTTGGCACTCACAGTGTCTTACATCGTCCGTCCCAAGCGGAAAGGTGCTGAGCGTCGAACTACATATGAATCCGGCATGGAGCCTATCGGTGGCGCATGGATTCAGTTCAACATTCGCTACTATATGTTTGCGTTGGTCTTCGTCATCTTTGACGTTGAGGTTGTTTTTCTTTACCCGTGGGCCGTTGCCTTTAATCAGCTAGGGCTGCTCGCGTTCATAGAAGTACTGATTTTTGTGGCCATCCTTGTGGTTGGCCTTGTTTATGCATGGAGGAAAGGAGCACTGGAATGGTCATGAACTCGGATATCGCTGCTTCCGACAATTCCACAGAAAACATTACGAATCCTGTTGGAGCTCCTCAAGTCACGCGGGAGCTATCTGAGAACATCATCCTGACAACAGTCGATGATCTGCACAACTGGGCGAGGCTTTCTAGTCTCTGGCCGATGTTGTACGGAACAGCGTGCTGTTTTATTGAATTTGCTGCTCTCCTTGGATCTCGTTTTGATTTCGACCGATTTGGGTTGGTTCCTCGGGCCTCTCCTAGGCAGGCTGACCTGCTCATCACATCGGGAACGATCACCATGAAGATGGCCCCTGCGGTGGTTCGTCTTTACGAGCAGATGCCTGACCCAAAATATGTAATCGCCATGGGCGCATGCACGATTACTGGGGGGATGTTCAGCATGGACTCTCCTACAGCGATTCGTGGGGTCGATAAGATTATCCCCGTCGATGTTTACATTCCGGGTTGCCCACCCCGCCCCGAAGCCATCATTGATGCGATTATCAAGCTGCGTAAGAAAATTGCGAATGAGGCCATTCAGGAGCGCGGCATGTATGCGCAGACCCATCGCTACTACACGCGATCGCACAGCCTGAAGCAGGTTCCCGAAATTTTGACTGGGGAATACCTCAGCTCTAGTTCTCGTCAGGCTCCACCTCGGGAGCTGATGAGTGCAATGGGAATGCCTGTCTCCGAACTCGAACAGGAATCTGAGAAGGAGGAAGTCTGAAAACATGGCATCGTCTGATTCAAAAGCAGAGAATCCAGAAAGCGCTGAGCAAGAGCAGTCAGACATTATTGAGGCAGGACAAGTCTCAAAGTGGCTGACGGAGAATGGGTTTGACCACGAAATTATGGAGTCTGACCATCTGGGCATTGAGGTGTTGAAGGTGGAGCCTGATTTCTTGCTTCCCTTTGCTACGGCGCTTTATGCCTATGGGTTTAACTACTTGCAGTGTCAAGCCGGATATGATATCGGTGCTGGCGATGAGCTAGTGAGCGTTTATCACCTTGTCAAGCTTGAAGATAATGTCACCGAGCCCGAAGAGGTAAGGATCAAAGTATTTTTGCCTAGGAGTAATCCTCGTGTGCCTTCTGTCTACTGGATTTGGAACGCCGCAGACTGGCAAGAGCGCGAAACCTACGACATGTATGGCATTGAGTTTGAAGGGCACCCCAACCTAAAGCGGCTTTTGATGCCTGAAGATTGGGTGGGCTGGCCTTTGCGCAAAGACTATATCTCGCCTGACTTTTACGAAATCCAGGACGCTTATTAGGGAATTGCTTGTCGGGCAATCGCTTATTAGGGAACTACAGTGTAGGACGGGGTGGCTCATGAGTCACCCCGTCCTTTTAGTTAAGAGATTTTAGTTAAGAGAAGGGAAAAGGCTTCCACGGAATCCACTTGACCCACAGGTCAGCCAACGATCCGTCGTCTACCAGAGCCTGAAGCGTGTCGTCGATCGCCCGGTGAAGTTCGTCTGCGTCTTGGCGTACTCCGATGCCAAAGGGGACGCGGGTTGGCACGTCAAAGGCAATCTGAAAAGCAGGATCATCTTCTGCGGCAACAACAAGAACGAGTTCGTCATCAATCAGGGCGTCAATGTCACCCTTGCGCAGAGCTTCCAGCATTTCTGGCAAGACCTGATCGCTGCCGGGGTAAGAGATGGCTTCAACCTCTGGAAACGTTGCGGCAAGGGCAATATTCGTGCTGTCTGCGAGACCTCCAACTTTCATGCCTTTTAAGTCTTCGATCTGATGAATCGGGCGATCGCTCTTCACCAAAATCGCTTCGTCAAATAGACCATAGGGGCGCGTGAAATTGACCCAGGCTTGCCGCTCTTCTGTGATGGCTTGGTTAAACCAGACCACGTCGTATTGCCCGGTCTGCATGGCTGGGTAGAACTGATCCATCCGAAGATTCATCCATACAGGTTCTAGCCCCAATCGAGCGCACAGAATTCGGGCCACATCGGGTTCGTAGCCCAATCGCTGACCGTTTTCGATAAACGTCATCGGACGGGCATAAAAGTCGCTGGTGGCGATCGCCAACTGACCGGGCTGAATAGTTTGAAGACTCATGAATTAATCGTTTCCCCTTGATGGTTTCCCTCAGTCGTCACGACAGGTCGTGGATGGGTCTAGGCTACGGCAGAAACTTATGACATCTCCACAGACTAGACCGTGTTTGAAACTACAGTTTCTTGCGGTTGAGCTTGTTATAACAAGCTCAACTATTCTATACTTCTGGCCTGGTTTGCCAAGCAGGGAACGGCATTACTGCATTATCCACGGGAGCAGCTCCATGATTCACACTTCAGCCCAAGCCTCCGCCCCTTTAACCGAGCAACACATTGCTCAGTTTAATGAAGACGGGTTTCTGGTCATTGAAAATTTGATCGACCGCTCCCTGGTAGAGCAAATGGCCGAACGCATTGAACCCATCTTTGCCGGAAATTTTGAAACAGGCATTTATCCCGATGAGTGGCATTGGCGACCCGGCATGAGCCTGCCTGATATCACCCGTGAGATTTGCAACGTTTGGAAGAGCGATCGCCTCTTTGCGAGCGTCGTTCTTTCTGCTCAAATCGGACGTATCACCGCCACTCTGGCAGGTTGGACAGGGGCTCGCATTGGGCAAGACAGCCTATGGATGAAGCCTCCGGGCGCGAAAGCGGTTTCTCTGCATCAAGACGCGACCTATATTAGCTACATCACTCCAGCGGAGATGGCTACCTGCTGGATCGCCCTAGACGACACCACGGCTGATATTGGCACAATTGAATATGCCCGAGGCTCGCACAAGTGGCCCCTCGTCAAAACCCTGGGCGAATTTCATGCTCCTGCCGGAGACCATCGGGTCGCCATGAAACAGGCGGCAGCTCAGCTGGGCCTAGATGAACCCGAGATTGTGCAGATCGAAATTCCAGCCGGAAGCTGTGTGGTGCACCACGGCTACACCTGGCATGGCTCAGGCAAAAATCTCCGGCGCGATCGCCCTCGTCGCAGCGTTGCCGTTCACACGCTTGCCGCCGATGCCCAGTTCCAACCCACTGGAGCGGGATACATCTACGGTCGCTATAAGCGCGTCGGTGACGTAACCATGGATGAAAATTTCTTCCCCATCCTCTGGCGCAACGATGGTTATCGCACTCCGTTTCTCTCCGATTACTGTGGAGATGCGATCGCCACTCCTAAGAAACCTCAGCCCATGGGGGTTTGAAGCCTGATCTAGGTAGGGGCATAGCATTGCTATGCCCTCATATCAGGCAGTTGATCGGTCGCACATTCCTGCGCCATACTGTTCAATCCCTACTGTGAAACGTCAGCAATCGAGTCGAACGGAATATCCATAGCTATCGAGCCAATAGCGGTCGAGCAAAGCGTTGTCGAGCAACCATATTTATCGCGCAAACAGTTATCGAGCAAGACCTATCGCACAAAGACCTCAGCAACTTTAGGAAACTGCTGTTCGAGATCCTTGGCTTCCCAGGGCTTTCCGGTCGGTTCGTCAGGGAGTGTTAGTGGAGACACTGGCATATCGTCGCCAACTACATCATCGTAGGCATAGGCGCTAACCTGCATCAGGGCTTCACAGCCCAACTCTTCTTCATCTTCCTCAACCCACCGCAAGATACTCTCGGGTTCCTGCAAAATTTGGCTGTAGGTTTCGCGACCTTGCCCCACCAACCAGCAGCAAAACCCGCGCATTCCCTTTGGAGAACAGCTGCCGTTGATCAGATAGGCAATGCCCCATAAATCCCATCGATAAGCATCGATGAGCTTCTGTCGGAAGATCCGATCAAACGCCAGAATATCCTGCGCTGAGCTTTCAAAGAGCAGTCGCTGGAGTTTGTGTGCCTGCCCCTCACAATCCTTAGCCTGGGCTCGACTCGCATCTATCATTTCCCAAAACTGATCTTCAGTCATACGACATCACAGTATTTACGACATCACGGTGTTGCTAGGTCTATTTTTTAGGTTTGATTTTACCGTATGTCTCAGCTATCTCTCCGGTGAATATACAAGTCTCGTTATGTCGCTATAGCCAGTGGCCCTGCCTCAGCAGGACAGCCTCAGGTATTCAACGATTGCAGAGCCTTGAGGAGAGACGCTCCCATCGCTTTACAGCCCAGTAAATTCATGCCAGGAGACATGATATCGCCCGTGCGATCGCCTTGGTCTAGCACGATTTGAACAGCTTGCTCAATGCGATCGGCAGCCTCTGGCTGATCTAGCCCATAGCGCAGCAGCATCGCGACGCTGAGCACTTGAGCAATGGGGTTGGCCTTATCTTGTCCGGCAATGTCGGGAGCTGAGCCGTGGACGGGCTCAAACACTCCAGGATTTTTTGCGCCTAAACTAGCCGAGGGCAACATGCCGATGCTCCCGGTTAGCATGGCAGCGGCATCCGATAAGATGTCGCCAAACAGATTGCCCGTGACGATGGTGTCAAACTGCTTCGGCCAGCGCACCAGCTGCATGGCGGCGTTGTCTACGTATAGGTGGCTCAGTTCGACCTCTGGGTAGTCGCTGGCTAGGGTGGTGATGCGATCGCGCCACAGTTGCGATACATCCAAGACATTGGCTTTATCGACTGAACAAAGGTGACCCTGCCGCTTCTGAGCCGTTTCAAACGCGACGCGGCCAATGCGGTCGATTTCAGTCTCGGTGTAGGCCATTGTGTTGACCCCCCGTTTTTCACCGGATTCTGTCGCAAAAATCCCCTTGGGCTGGCCGAAATAGATGCCGCCAGTTAGCTCTCGCACCACCATAATGTCCACCCCTTCGACGACCTCGCGCTTGAGCGTTGAGGCATCAATTAGCTGCGGTAAAATTTGGGCAGGGCGCAGATTGGCAAAGAGTTCTAGTCCGGCTCTGAGACCCAGCAGCCCCCGCTCTGGACGCTGGTGCGAAGGCAGGCTATCCCATTTTGTGCCGCCAATGGCCGCCAACAAGACGCCATCACTCTGACGACAGGTTTCAAGAGTTTCAGAGGGTAGGGGCTCCCCCGTAGCATCAATGGCGGCTCCGCCGATCAGGGCTGATTTGAGCTCAAACTCTAGATCGAGCTGGCGTCCTACTTCTTGGAGAATGTCAACGGCAACGGCCATAATTTCGGGGCCGATGCCGTCGCCAGGAAGAAGGGTAATGTGAAAATGTTTTGCCATAGTTGAGCCCAATTCGACCCCCTATTTTAGATCAATTCGCTTCGTCTAAAGGCGTTGACCTTTAAAGAAGTGCTGGAACGAATTTATTCACGAGTTGAATGGGGGCAGCCCAAATTTGAATGGGGTTCAGACATTTTTGCCCCGTCTTGATATTGCCGATTCAAAATCCGACACAAGCTCATACTTAAGGTTTCAAATTTGTGCGTTACACCTGAGACATTGCCCTTGCACAGCTTCAGAATGGGCTTTGAATTCACCTCATTTACCTGACGTTTTTAATTTACGGCTTGAGCCATCGATACCTTACTTGTCGCTCCAGTTTTATCGCTCCATTTTTTTAAATTGCATTAAACCTTCAGTTTTATCCGTGAGGTGTTTATGGATTACTTTGCCTCAATGGTTTCGTATTTGATTGTGTGTTCGTCGATTCAGGGCTTTTTTCTGAAGCCCTGGCTGCGATCGCTCCGATGGTGGTGGGTAGGGGTCAATCTCGTCAGCATGGCGATCGCCCTCGCCGCTGCCTACGGGTGGCTCTACAGCATGGTGTATTGGGCAGGGCTTGATGTGCTGCAAAATGCTTTCGACAGCTTCACGGCCATTTTTTCCAGTGTGATTGTGTTTGTGCTGATTCTCATGGCTGGGCAGTGGCGGTTTTTGCACAAGCGGATGCCCTCAGCCACTCTCTGGGCTGGCTGGAATTCCACCGCGATGGTGATTCTTGGCGGGGGTACCCTCATCGGGTCGCCCGTTCCTAGCTTGCTAAACAGTCAGCCTCAGTGGGCAGTCGCACTGATGGTTGTTGCAGGGGCGATCGCCGGAGTGATCACAGGGGCGACGACTCAAGCAGGGTGCAGATTCCTTCAAACACGAGAGGCGAGCAGAAATATAGACGGTCAACGGGAGGGTTAAGAGATTCGCTTGTGCCTGAGGATTTGCTTGTATCTGAGGATTTGCTCAGGCGCTGCTGGATGTGGTGAAACAAAAACTCGCCATCGCCTCCCGTAAACACCACTGAACCGTTGGGGTACATCTGCCACCAATGCCAGACAAACTCTTCAATGCCCGCTAGCAAAATGTGTAGAATGCCACTCTCAATCGCGCTGGAGGTTTGGGTGGCCCAGCGAGCAGGAAGCTGCTTCTCCCGGTTTTCTAACGCAGGAAGCGCTGCTGTATGTTGGGACAACGATCGCTCCTGCAATCGTAAGCCGGGGGCAATGGCTCCACCGATAAAGTGGCGATCGCCATTGACTCCAGAAAAGGTCAGGGCGGTGCCTCCATCAATGACGAGTGCGGGGAATCCAAACTTTTTCCCTGCGCCCAGAAGAGCTAAGGCTCGATCGATCCCCAAAGTGGCATAGAGATGATGTAGAGGAATCTCATCTAATGTAACCACTCGGCAGGGGAGCGATCGCTGCCAAAGCTGCGTCTGTTTGGGCACAACAGAGGCAATCCATAATGGAGGCTTGACGGATTGAGATGCAATGATAGCCCGAAGATTAATAGCCGGAAGATTGATAGTTCGAAGATTGAGATGAGAAGAGTCGTTAGACGAATGCTCTGCGGTATTTAGCAGAATGCGGAGAATTGACGATATATCTGTAATATTCTGAAGCGCATCTTCGGCCCAATGAGCCGTGTCCCAGGTGGCGATCGCTCCGGCGGGCGTCACAAGACCCCAGTGCAGTCGAGAATTCCCGATGACAAGGACAAGTGATATGTCTTGAGACTTTTTTTCACCAACTGGGACGGTCATTTTTGGCAGCTCTTGCAAAAATGGGTCGATCGCCCAGCCATCTTAATTCGTTGAATGGTCTCACCACAGACGCGACAGGGCGTTCCGTCTCGGCCATAGACCCAGGCCATGCTGCCGTAGTTGCCGTTGATGCCTTCGATGTCTCGAAAGTCGCTGAATGTTGTGCCGCCTTCGCCAATGCTGCTTTCTAGCACCGCAATAATGTTGGAGTGGAGTGCCTCAAACTGCTTCCGCGTTAGGCGATCGCACAGTGTTGTCGGGCGAATGCCGCCCAGGAAAAGCGACTCATCTGCATAAATATTGCCGATGCCTGCGACGATAGACTGATCGAGCAGCGCATTCTTAATGGGGCGATGGCGGCGTTTTAACGCAGTCCGTAGGCAATCTACCGTAAAGGCTGACGACAGGGGTTCTGGCCCCAACGCCGCGTAGCCTGCGCCCATCACCTCGTCAGGAGAGCGATCGGGCGGCACCCACCACATCTGCCCAAAGGTGCGCTGATCGACAAACCGTAGCTCTCGCTGATTTTGAAACAATAGCCTGACCCGACAGTGCTTTTGCACCGGGTCAGACTGATGGAGCCACAAAAGTTGACCCGTCATCCGCAAATGGACACCCAACCACCCCGCGTGGCCTGGGCGCGCAGCGGCCTCAGCGATATCATCTCCATCGGTCAGGGTTTCTAGGGCTTCTGCGGGGAGAAGCGTCTCGTTTGGCTCAAGCCTGACGAGCTGACCCAGCAAATATTTGCCGCGACGGTGCCAGTGGGCGATCGCACAATTCTCTAATCCGGCTAAAAACCCATCAACGGAAACAGGGTAGGCAATTGTGCGCTCAAGCAACACGATCCCACCCTGTATTGGCTGCGCCAACGTGACTCGATTGAGCCCTCGACGCACTGTTTCAACTTCTGGTAATTCAGGCACGGGTCATCCATTCCGCTGTGAATGTCAAGTGAACGGATTGATCCGCGAACAGACTACTTTTTCTTCTTAGGAGCTTCAACTTCTTCAACCTCGTCAAGGCCAAAGTTGTTGGTGTTGACGCCACCAGCCGAACCGCTGAATCCGGCGTAGTTCACTTTGTCAAAACGAACAATAACGGGATATTTGATACCACTCTGGTCAACTGTAGCAACGGTGCCGAAGTCGTTGTACCAGTAGGATTCTTTACGCAAAATGCGAACTTTAGAACCACGCTGAACCATACGTTTTTCCCTTGTGAATGTATCTTGCTAAACAATTGCCGCGCAATAGGTCGATGTGATCAGATTTATCTCTACAAAGCAGTCTTTGAAAGAGCGCGCTGTATGAAATACAAAACGGAATTTTCACATCAAATCAAAGCGCACAATAGGAGTCACTGATTGACTTCCAGACTACTACTTGAACGGATACCAATGGCTTGTCTGAAGCTTAAGTTTTATTGCGAACCTTGAAGGACGTTCACAGAGTTTTGGGCGATCGCCTCTCAAATAACCTCTGAACTGCCCCAGAATGGACTCAACTCCCCTACCCTTTGTTGAAACATAAGATTTTTTTATGTATCTTTGGCAGGGTATTTTCTCAGGATTAGGAGTCAAACCACTGCACGCTCACAAAATGTTCTGAGGGTCTAATCCCCACTTTTCGCGCTTGGATGCCTTCAACTTTCAAATTAAATGGAATTGCGGTGGTGACATGTTGCTGAACTAAGTTGCCTATCTCAGGCGTAACTTGAGCAGCAAGGCCAGCCGCTATGCCCAACCCCAATAGCTGCTCTAAAAAGCCCCGTGGCATGAGGAGATGCATTCCTAAGGCCATGCCTGCGGTTAGGGCGAAGTTGACTGAGATATTTGTGCCGCAGCGAGGATGAACGGCTAAAGACCACTCTCCACGAATCAGCCGCTCAAGGGCGATGTTAACGGCTTGGCGTAACCGCAATGTATTGACTTCACCATAAAGATAGAAGCCACTTTCTGTTGACAAGCCACTCAAGGAGCCATTGTCGATGCGCGATCGCACCGCATTTAGCCCTGCATCTAGCTCGCTCAAAACCCAAACGGTTGCATGTTCTAGAGCATGCACCTGCCGCATCATCAAAAATTCTCTGAAGCCTGGTAAAAACTCCATCTGCTTCAGCAACTCAGAATCTTGATGATGGTGAGGAATAAACTCTCTCGAAGAAGATCTCTGCGTTGACTCTCTCTGCCCCAACAGGGAGTCCTCAACTGAAGGGCTATCAACTAGGAGATGTGCATAAGTCGAAGCTGCCATGACCCCGTAACCTATAGACTGATTGGGAAAGTTGTGTCAAATCTTGAGAAAATTCAATTGACTTGTGCTGGCGGCACTATATCTTGTGCTGGCGGCACCATATAAATAACCAGATATGGAGAACCAGATTAGTGATTCTAGGTAACGATGATGCTACCCTGTCCTATTTATTATTACTTTTCACTTTAACGAGTGCTAAGTAAACAATGAGATTTGCTTGGCTTTCTTTAATGTCTGATGTTGATCGATTGGGCTAAATAGACACGAAAAACAGGCCCGAAACGTCGTCATTGGCGATCGCGGTCTGACCAGGCTCACCGTTTGACTCAAACTTTGAGCCAAACATGGCTGCGGTGAGTCACCATGAGACTACGACTAGACTCTAGACCGCAGGGTAGCCATATAATCTTGACGAGACCAGGTAAGTATGTGGTCAAAACTAAAACGAACGATGTGTGCTCCCCGCCGGGGGGCACACACTCAGATAGCATCGTTTAATTATGGCTACCTACTTAGGTAGATTAACAAGTGCTGCTAATGGTTTGGGGCTTAAAGCGCCACACACTTAAAACCAACTGTGAAAAAATAATGCGGGTCAGAAACCTTCTGACCCGCATTTGAACGGAAGCAACGTATCGAACAAATGAGTTCTTCAATTTATATGCTTTCTCAGCGCTCCAGATCAGCTTCAGGCGTCTAACAATAGACTTGACGACCAACCTACTACCGCTGTGACTATCGCGATGATGAGAGCAGTGAGACTTGAGCCTTTTATCTTTTGAGTGAGCTGGGTGAACTGATATGACAGCTCCTCTCAGAGAAGCCAGACATCTCAGATCATCGATTCACCTTATGCATTGATGCCTCTATTGGCTTACATCGTAAAAGCAGGCGTGCGACTGCTCCCTTCATCTGCCTCCGAAGACTCATCAAAAATGGTTAGCTGATCAGGCTTACCCCGTCGAATCGACACCCGAATGCCCTGAGCATTTTCTTTTTCCAAGTCTTCTACGTAGCCACCCCGAGCAGCCTCAGCCTCAGAACTGCTCGCGAACGGCCCGAAATAATAAGTACATTGAGGCTGTTCCGTCTTGATTTCAACCCACCAAGCTAGACCTAAGGCTTGCAACAAGCTTGTCCACATAAAAATTTGCTCCCTGCTATCAGCGTTTGCTAAAGCTATATTCCGTGCTCATGATGCCAGACTCCATCTATGTTCACGAAGATTTATGTCTGTTTATACTCTGTTGTGCTTCAGATTGTAAAGAGTCCATGCGAAATGTATGTGACCATCGTTGGCGAAAGATTTCGTAGAGCACCATGCCAGTGGCTAC
>JBARXP010000070.1:0-5722 GCA_049647405.1 Elainellaceae cyanobacterium
TGGAAATAGAAATTGCCGCGCAGGATGTCAAAGAATACGGCACTTACGCGGGCTTCACAGGTGTTGAACTCGGCCTACGGCTACGCTATGAAATTAGTCGCAAATTCGCTCCCTACATCGGGGTGAGCTGGGAGTCTGCTCTCGGTGAGACGGCCAACCGCATCGAAAGCAGCGGCGGCGATCCCGATACGACCGCCTTTGTTACCGGTATTAAATTTTGGTTCTAGCACCCATAGCAATCCTAGTATTACAAAAGCACCGATCAGCGCAGCACCCGAGCATTCATGAAAACAACCCCACTGTAATTCGTCTTCTTGTTGATCGAAAGGTTTCTTAATCTCGTCAGTTGGTGATTAAGGGGTTTGAGGGGTGGTTCTATTTTGATCTGGAGTTTCTACAACCTCATGTGTTGCTGACGGAGGCTCGTTTGATGACAGGGGAGTTGCCATGATTGAGGGTTCTGTGGGTGGTTCTACCGCCGAAGTAGATTTTGACTCGGAGAATAGGGTGCAAGCAGTGTTCCCTGGAGTCGCAGCTTGTCTTTCTGGGTTATCATTTATGACTGCGATTCGTTCGCTTAGCCTTTCGATGAAAGGCGTGTTTTCGGCGAGCTGCTTTGCGACCGTGGAAGCCACGTCTTCCTTGGGGCTTGTGGGGAAAGTCGATACCAGCAGAATGATTATGAGCGTTAGCCCGAGCAAGAAATAGAACCGGGCGCCTTTGTAGACTTCTACCAAGAAGTTTACCCGGTCGTTGCGGTCCGCCTGGCACTTCAAGTAAGTATTGATAAGGGACTTGCGAAGGTCGTCTCCAGAAAGAGAGGCGTCATGCTGGTCGACTGTGGGTTGCATATCTGCTCCTACTGCGAAATGCATGGAAATCAGGATAACCACATGGATCAACAGTAAGGCGACCAAAACTAGGATTACTTGTGCCCAAGTTGAATCAAGGCTGGTCTTCGATACGACGATTCCCGACGCGGCTAGCACTAGTGAGCTAAGTGTCACCAGTGATTTGCATTTGTCTGTTGTCGAATTTCTGCGTTCTTCTGCCTCAGCAAGCCGACATTTCACTTCGGACAGCAAGAGATCAAGTTCTTTGGCGTCATCGAGCTTCAGGTCGACTTGTTTGGTCGACCTAATTTTCCCCTTTTTGATTTCACTCCAAGTAATCTCGCTCGCGTAGATGTGGAGTGATATGAATGTGATGAAGGTAGATACTCCCTCCCTAAAATAGTACAGGCGATCTAAGACTGTCCTCCATGTACGCTGGATCAATGGCATAACCCTGAGAACACCGTGGATTGTTTACTAGTAGTGGTCTTGAAAGATTTCACGAAGGATTCGGCTATTGCAGTTTCCGCCGATAGATCGAGCCATGCCCACTGGCCATTGGGGTTAATTTCGAAGAACACCCAATTACCATTTGGTGTGATGGCCATGTCAATCGCCCCGAAGCGCAATTGAAAATGACTCATCAGTTGGTGGATGTTTTTCTCAACTTGTGGAGGTAGGGCGATTGGCCGGTAAGACACATCAACCATGTTATTCCTCCGAATGTCGCAGCGTTGTTTTCCAGACTCGTCCGTAGCCAACATTTCGACTGCGTTAATTTCACGATCGACTACCGTGATTCGCACGTCCGACTTTTTTTGAATAAACTGCTGGAAAAATGTTGGGCAATTTGCGAGATCTGCGAGGTCATCCAATTGGGATTCGTGAACTCGGTTGGTGTAGATCAAGGTGTCACTCTCCTCACCCGGGCGCTCGACATAGCCCGTAGACATAGGCTTCGCGATGATCTGCCCTCCGTGTTGGTAGAAAAAGTCACGCAGGTCTTGAGGATCTTGCGTTACTAAGGTGTCGGGGGTTATGAATCCGAGTTTTGATGCGATGGTCAGTTGGTGCAGCTTTCTCGACGCGGCGACATTGCGGGCAGGATGGTTTATCCACTTAGAACTAGGGATGTGCGCTAAAAAACATTCCACAAACTCAGTCCATTCAAGTCTCGCGTAATTGCCTTCTGGCGAGTCTCCAAAAAACTGAGATGTGAGCCGGTCGGGTCTTCGATACCAGACGTGCTCGATGTCATCTGGTGAAATTTGGCGGTTATTCCAGCAAAGGCTCGCAGCACTACTTCGATAGGTACCTTTCAACTTTGGTACGAGGTCATCCGTGTCAAAGCGCATAACATCTATTCCTGCGTTCTCCAGAATCGGAACTAGATACGTGGCGGTAGCATCCAAAGAGTTTGTGAGAACTAGGATCATTAGCGTAGGGCATTGAAGCGACCATGGCCCTGATCGGAATCACACTCCTCCGCTCTTATTCTGGTGTGAGTGCAGGTGCCAAGGTTGATTTGCGCAGAATGTGGTAACGCTCCAAGCTGGGGGCAAGAAGCGTCGGCATCAGGAGCCTCTGCGCAAACAAGAGTATGTGACTTTGTTCCTAAAAGCACTTCTGACCGGAGGAGAGCAGAGTAATCTTGGCAGCGTGGATCAGAGTCCTTCTGTTCAGCATTTACTGCCGTGCTAGTCATGGTGCCGGCAGAAATCTTGGCGGCACTTCCCTTCTCGCACTGCTCCTCGAATTTGAGTAGAAATATCATAATTTCGTCGGTGATGTATTAGACTGGGATGGCTTTTCCGCCTCGATTTTGATCGTCTGGGTCAGAGTCTAGAGCTTCGGATCTAATCTCCGAAAACGTGCTGGTCCCTGCTAGTATTCGTTGACTTTCAGTCATCGCTTCTAGGGGTCGGCGACCAGTCTCCTTGTAGAATGCGTCAGATCTTGTCGGCGGGGGTTCTTCAAACTGGTGTAACAATGATCGCATAACGCCACACGCTACGCTTAGGAGAACATCCGTCAATCTTCCTGTGTGTGGCTTACGAATGTTTTTGCGTCTCCGAGGGGTGGTGATCATGGGGCAAGAAAAGGTGTAGTTCCCGTAATTCTTGCAATAGAGTGACCCTCAAGGGAGTGATCCCCAAGGACACAAAAAGATGACATGCGGGGGGGGAGTTGCAGACGATGAAGAATCACTGAAACTGCCACTTCGACCATGAAGCATAATAAAAAACAAACCCCACATCACATCAACAGACCGAAGCCTCGGCGGAAGTCATCATCCCCCTTCGCCGGACGACTACGGAGACAAGGGCTTTGAGAGTCAAAAGGGGCATATATCAGGATCATCAATAGGGTTTGGTCTAAATCTCGACTCATCATCAGAAAGTTCCTGTCCTTTAGCTATCTGCATTTTCTCGTCCCGATACTCTACATATTCATCCGTTATTCGGTTAATATAATTTTGTTTTTCGGGACTTATTGGAGGGTGATAATCAGGAGGCTTAATTTTGGATTTTACCGAACCAAACAATCGGCTTGTTTCCAAAAAGAACTCAGTCTGACTTATAAAATGCCCCAAACCATACCTACCCTCATATGAATAGATATTGAGCAGTCTGCCTTGCCCTAAGTGCAACAAAACAGGCTTACGACATGTAAGAACGCTCTTTTTGCGGTGTAGCCAAGTAATTTCATAAATAAACAAACCTCGATCAGAATATAGCGACTGATGGTCTAGAAAAAATTGATCGTTTTTATACTGTTTTTGGCAGTTAAAAATCCAAAACATAGTCCCATAAAATGATTCACGTTCGCTGATCTCTTGGGGGCTTATGGGGGAATTTTGAAGTTCAATAACGCCACGTGTTGTCTTGATGTCAGCACGATGTGGAGGCAACACAACCTCTTGTTCCTCTTTTGGAAATAGGGCTTTCCAATTTAGATGCCATTGGGTCTCAGGCTCATACCATGGATCACAATCACCCTTACGATGCGACCAATAAGGAGGCATAATATCACCACATTTTGCGATTAGAGGTTGCTCACAAAGCGGGCAAATAGCTTCAGCTCTCTTAGTAGCTTTTACTTTTTCCCCCTCACGTAGTGCCCAGTTCATTTCACCATAAAACCGAACACAATAAAGCACCTCAACTTTTTTCTAACGAAAGACCTCAAGGTTCGAACCATCGGCTGAAGTCGGATGCTATGATTTTTTTATATTTAGCACGAAAATAAATACCCTTTCTTTCTCAACAAGAACGTAATATGAAGACACAGATACGTCTGTCCTATAACAGAAAGCACAGAGCTCCCATGAACAATACAACCGCCAACCAACTCCTAGGGAAGCTACTTCAGGAATGCAGAAGTAAAACCGGCAGTGGGACAGATTTGCTATTTATGGGATTCGAGTATGAGTCCAGTGTAGCTGCAATGATGCAAGTAGTTTTACAGCACGCAGAAGCATTTCACGAACTCGCACTGAATGGTGAAAAACATTTCTTTACATGCGCCGCTTGCGCGAGATCTGCCTTGGAGACTTCAATGCGGACTGCATGGATTTGCAAGCCCTCCGAGCAAATTCAGAAGGAAGGACGGTGGGCTGGCTACAGTCGTTCTCTCGAGAAATTTTACAGGGCAATGAACAATGAGCTCGAAGATGAAGACCCTGAGCTTTGGGAGGATTCTCAGAAAGTGCTAGATCTAACCAGAAGCATTACGGAACGGAAAATTGATGGACGCGACATCCCTATCGTCGCACCACCAAACCTCAGGGACATGATGAAGGAGGCTGGATATGAGCCTTTGTATCCATCATATCGAGAATTATGCCAAGCCGTGCATGTTGGGCCGGAAGTGGTGCTTCGGCACAGAGAAACAATGAAATTTCTAGACGATCTCCCCGGCTACAGAATTCTATCAAATCCACTTGATACAGGACTTGAAGTTCCCTTTTTGGTAATCGGGTTTTCAATAGCTCTATCTGTTATTACTGTTTTAAATGAATTAGGAGATAGCAACGAATCGCTAAAACCTATTCATATAGCCCAGAAGAATCTTACTGGATATGTGCAGTCCCAACTCTCACAGCAAGAGCAAGCAGGAGTCGGACGTAGAATATAGAATTTAATAGGATACCTCTCTTACCTACTTATCGCCCTATTGTTTCTTGTCGGCTTCGCTTGCAAAATCTGGTTAGCGCGTCATCCGGAGATGACGGAGCCAAAAGTTCAAAGACGGGTCATGTCACTACCTTTGTGGTAGCATCCGCTTCGCTTAATTTTCGATAGAGCGTGGAAGGATTGATCCCCATGTGTTGAGCGGCTAGTTCTCGGTTGCCCTCGCATTTACGGATCATGTTTTCGACAAATGCTCTCGCGAAGCGTGGCGATGCGAATGCTCTCGATGCCATAGAGAGCTCCGGTTTCGGAAGCATTTGATTTATTGCATATCTCCTGTGGGAAATCGGATGGCTCTAAAGTGTCGCTGCGACTGGGGATCAGCGCTCCCACGACTCGTATTTTTGCGAGACTGACTCTGGACGCAGTCGCAATATTACGAGGGATATATTCATAGATTTTTTGAGGGTTTCATCCACGAGCTGCGTTTAACTCCAACGTAAGCCAATCTTCAACCCCTTGTAAAAACGATGACGAACGAACCAAATCTTTATGATGCGAACCAGTTTCTGCAAATACTCGCACTTCTGCGCGACCATGAGCTGGAACTCTCTGGGATGGTCGCTACACCCTATGAGTCTGTTGCCAGAGAGTGGGATCGCAAGGTAGCACGCCCTGCGCTGGATCAAATGTTAGAGGACGCTTCGGCGCGTATTCCGAAAGGTGGACGCGTGCTCGATGCAGGTTGCGGCACGG
>JBARXP010000071.1:0-12224 GCA_049647405.1 Elainellaceae cyanobacterium
ATCTTGACCTAATCGCCAGTTAGAACTTGCATCTTCCACAAGCTCATACTGCCCTACGTTCTCAAAAGGAATATCCTTGCCTTGAATAACATTTCCGTTCTTGTCCTTGTACATAGAGTACTTATGCGCACCCCTTGTATAGACGTCAGCTAATGCTTCTTTAGCAAATGGCGGTATTAATACGTGCCTAGATTTACCTTTATTATAACGCTTGGCTCCACCTTTTTTATTGCTGTTCTCTAAGTCAACAAAAGGTTTGACAAACTCTTCCCATCCTTTATGATAAATTAAGTCGCTTTCAGGGATTGAGTTCAATTTTTTACCTTCGGCCCTCTTATTATAGTCGGTTGCATTAAGTCCATCAGAGACCATCTCTCCCGAGCCTTTATGATAAGCCTTTGCGCTTTCGGGAATTAAATCTGATATAATTTCCGGTTTAAAGTCGATGGCAAGTTTTGTGTTCTTAGACCTTTTCTCTTCTCTTTCTAGCCTATCTTCGTATGCTTTTCTTGAATTACTCATATAAATTTAATTTAATTGTTATTGAAAGTAAACAGCTTTCCGTACCCATCGTTAAAACCACAAACTAATGTCTCAAAATCATCGTAGCTACATCTTATGTAGAACTCGTCTCCACTACCCATAATGACCTTAGTGGCCATTTTATCTGCGTATTGAAAAGATTCTACGGCAGTTATATCTATCATCCTAGCAGCCCAAGTCGTTTTCTTGCCGTTAGGTGGTAGTTCTTTAACTGCCCAATAAGATTTATAAATAGCCATAATTATCCAAATGCGTCTGTCGGGTCTACCTTGGGTAGTGGTTTAGCCTCTATTTTCTTTATTTGTTTTCTTTGAGAATCGTACATCGGGTTGGCCCCACTAGAGTCAAAGTACCCTGTGAATCCTTCTACTGTCTTATAAGATAAAGCTGTAGATTCGTTGGCAGGTGTTACGCTACCCCCTGTACTATAGTCTTTAATCTTCGCAGACCTGATGTCCATCATCCTTTTCAGTTGAGGGACTCTGTGATTGGTTATCCTATGATAGACCAAGAATCCGTCACATCTGTTGGCAAACATATTACCACCTATCGCATCATAATGGGAAGGGGGTTTTAAATAACCCTCTGCATCCCTTGGCGCTCTTGTGGCCTCCGTTATCGGGTGAACCGACATGAATATCGTCATCTCTTTTTTAGAGTAGATGTTCAGCCTAGAAAGTAAATCATCGTTGTAATTGTAAACATTACTTGCCGGTTTCTTAAAATAAGAGAACGGGTCAATGAATATCCCATCTAAATCATACTTCGCTCTAAGCCTATCGGCCCTCTCTAAGACATCCTCTACAGTATAGAAGGTTTCGTTCTTAAAGATAAAGAAATGTGCGTTCATGAAGTCGCTGAATAGCTGTAGCTCATGCCTATTGTGCTTGTAAGCACTTACAGGTTTACCGCATAAGGCCTCTAATAAATACCTCTTTACAGTAGATACATCATTTTCGCCACAACATATTGCAAACTTCTTTCCGTATAGGGTCGCTAAGGCTGCTAACTTGTGTAGCATCATAAAAGTCTTACCTACACCTTCAAAAGCTAGTACAAAATTCAAACTATTGTCTTTGTAAACATAGTAGTCGTCTAGTTCTGGCCAACCAAAGGATAATCCCAATGGTATAGTGCCATCTATAAACTGTTCTAACTTCTCTTCATCCTCTCCCGGCCAAGATATGAACGATAAATCATTCAATTCGTCCTTATTTGACTCTTTTTGACTGGCATCTCGTTCAGTACCGTGTCCTAACTTCCTTAATTCCCTATAACCTTTTTTGTAATTGGAATCATGCTCCAATATGCAATACATTGAAGAATTGCTATAAGGTTTTTCGGTCTCGAAATCTGTTGATGTAGAAAATACATAAAGGAAACAGCCATCTAAATTATAGGTTGCCGACACTCCTTCCCGTCTTTTCCCCGGTCTTTTGAGATAAACCCATTCAGAGTCCTCTTTAAGTACTTCCCAACCATGCTCTTCTAACAAATCCAAACCTATGTCTGCATCGTTATTATAATCTGGGAACGGGTCGTCGTACTCTCCGTCTGCATAAAAGGTTTTCTTAGCTTTAATCCTTTCATCGTATAATTTAGAAGTCGTAATTAATACGTTCCTTTCATACTCTTCTAAGAATTGGATATCGGTAAGACTGCCGTAAATTATTTCATATCCCTCGGATGGAAAACATTTAATGTAACCTCCTTGGCCTCGGGTTTCTATAATAACCGTCTTGTCTGCCTTTGCTGCTAATTTCTGATTACCTTCTACAACCGATGTGCGGTACATTGCGTGATAGCCACCACTCTTAGTTTGGGCCACTACTAATTTCCTTAGTATGTTCTTAGGAATCTTAGACTTCCACTCCTCCCAAACCTCGTCCGCATTTTCTAATACGTCCAAATCTAGGTCGATTACTTCTAATCCTCCTGAAACAGAGCCGGTGCATATTCCAATCTCTTCAAATTTATACTGGCTAAGGTCTTCGTTTATAGGGTCTACCCAACCACTTATGTTAGGTATCTTTTGCCCATAATCAAGGGGTACAGGGTTTAAGCCTGCATCTAAATATTCTTTCGCTGTTTCGTTATACATCTGCTATACTCTTCATTTAATAACTCTGCGTGTAGGAAATCGCTGTGTGTAGGCCTGTCATTTTTCCAACCTTCGGGAGATATTCTATCTCCGTTCTCTAAAGTTATATGGAAATATTCGTAACCTTCTGGCGCATCCGGCACTAAAGTCAATTTATTTTCTTCTCGGCACCAGACTTTCTCTAGTGTCAGTTTCCAACTTCTAACCTTCTTATTGTTCTTATTATACCAATCATTACTGGCATAATAGTCCACGAAAGTTTTACCGTTTACCACATATCCTAAACTTAGGGCGTGGTCGGTAACTTGTTGTGGTGTCGGTGGCGTAAATGCCATCGTCGGTCTAAAGTCTTGTGGTTCGTAAATATCGAGTAGCTGTTCTCTGTATCTTGATTTCTTACCTTCATCTATAGCTTTTCTGATATTCAACTTCGATTTTGACAGGGATAGAAAGTGTTGCTTAATTATAAAAACCTGCAAACCTGCCTTAGTAACCCATACTATGTAACCCTCTTCATGTAATACTTGACCATACTCTACTAATTGGTCAAAATCTTGTAGACCTAAATCTATCAACAGTCTTTCTTTTGTCAATTCTAATACACCTAAAGTGCTAATTGAAGGGTGTGTTACTAGATATAGATATATTAGTTTAGAATAAGGGGGGAGAGAAGAAAATCTCCCATCCCCCCATAATTTACCTACTTTTACCATTTATTAAAATGGCATATCGTCTTCCTCTTCGTCACTTCCGATTCCCTTAGCATCGGTAGTAGCTTTAGCTCTTGGCTTACGAGGTGTACGTTTTTTGGCTTTAGCAGCAGGTGTATCTTCTTCGTTAGGCAACTCCTCTTTAGGGGCAGGTGCCTTGAAATTATCCGATAAAAAGGCTGTTAACTGCTCATACAGGTAAGCCTCTTGCTCGTCATAATTCCACGTAACTGTCCTACCTTTCTTAGTAGTGGTAGGCTCTGGCATATCGTCGTAGGACAAGAAGTACTCTATCTTCTCGTCATTTTGATACATCTTTACGCCACTTCTTTTCTTACCGTCATCGGTTTCCATAGACCATAGACCGAAGTTGATTTCTTCTGAAAGGTCTAAGTTACCTATCCTACGGATAAAGTCTTTGGACATACGGCTAAATACGTCTCCTAGAGATACTACGAATTTCTCGTCTACGTCAGTAAACTCTAATTCTACGAAATCTCCCCAATCATTCTCATTGATTGTAATGTTGGTAAGCATACCTTCAACATCGTAAACTACAAAGTAGTAAACAGATTGTCCTTCGTTCTTACCTTTGGCTTTCTTACGTTCCTGAATTTTTTCAGGGTCATAGCCTAAAGATTCTAGCTTTTTCACTAAATCTTCTTCCTTAGCGTACTCTAGCACTAATTGATTTGAATAGACTCCTAGATAAGTCTTGTTGGAGGTTCCGCCTCCTCTGGTGTTCATACCCATAGTAATTGAATTTAATTAATGTTAATTTTTCTATTAGTTAGTCCTATATTGCTAGCTGTTATACGTTCATTAAGACTCTGACTCCCTATGATAATAGGCTAAAGCGGTCTCACTAAGAATACAGGATTAATTTTTAAATGCTCTTATTCTACTGCTATAAAAATTCCTGTCTATTTTTACATCATCTTTTTCTGCTTTTAGTATTCGTCTCCTTTTTTCAAACAAGGCTTTGTTCTTGTTGTACTTCTTCATAAGAGTTGCCTTTCTCTTTTTCTTAGTTTCTGGGCTAAGGGTCTTGCTCCTGTTTATCTTCGCAGTTTCCCTTCTCTTCTCATTGTAAATCTCTGTTGCCATGACCACCCAATGCTCTATTTCATTGTTGATATTGATTATCCTTCTATCCAGTTGGATTATTTTATCATGGTCATTGTGTATCATTACGAGCGTTAGAGCCTTGACAAATCCTAATTCTAATACCTTCTCGGTAATAAGGGGGTCTACTTCCTCGTAGTAGTCGTCAAACCTGACGTCTCTCCAAGAATACTCTCCCTTGACTGATTTACCCACTCTAAACCCTTTATGTATGAAAGCGTTATCGCTTCCGAAGTCATAAGGTGGCCGTGCCAGTTCCGACGAGGCCATCTCGTAAATTTTCTTATATGTCTCTTGCATTTATGTATGTTTGTTTAACCAAATATACGAAATACAATTCAAAACACCAAACTATTTAAAAATTTTATCAAGAAATCTGTTAAATTTTACAAGGGGATAGATTATTATCCAGTAAGTTATTACGTATCTTAAAAGACCTGCATCCTCATAAGGATGTTCGTTAAATTTTTTATTGTGTATGACATAGTTATCTGTTTCTGTCAGTATTAATATATTAGCTAGTAAGTACACAGCCCCTAGGAACATTAAAGGAACTATTAGAAATTCGTTCGAGACAAATATAATTAGACATAAGTAAAACAGTATAAGCATTGAAGTCCAAAATACTTGATGTGGTTTCATATTTTATTTTTATTGATTACATTCTTCCTTTTTCGTTGGGGTAAAGTTCCATGGATAAATCGCTCTGAAAAAACTCCTTAGAGTCTATATCCATAGCCGTAAGTCTTCCATGCCATCCGGCACCTGTGTCTAAGTTCCAGACATTTTGTCTGTTTACAGGAACGGTTATATAGTCCAATCCATCTTTTTGGGTATCGTATTCAGGTAGGTGCTTCTTTAACTTTAAGCTACAGGTAGTTGTATGGCCTATGTAAAGTTCGTTATGAGCCTTTACCGTAGCTCCTGACATTACCTTGGCCCACATTTGTCTATCCCATACCCTCAAATATGGTAAAGTCCCTCCTACACCGTCCTCTATACTGCAACCTGCGTGTACAAAGGCTTGATTTTTATTTGTTATGTAGTATGGCATTAGTTTATTAAAGAAGTCTCTATGAGAGTCTAACGACTTAGAGTCCCTACCATTATTGTCCCAAAACTTTTCATAAGACGCTAACGTAGTTCTACCTCCGTTCTGCAACCACCCGGGTTGAGCCGTTCCGTAAATCAAGAACTCCGCTAACCATTGGTCATGATTACCCTCTAAACAGACTACCGATTCCGGATGCCTATTTTCAAATTTAATCTTCTCTTTGAGTCCTATTATAAAATCTACTACCTCGGCAGATTCGCTCCACCCATCTACGTAATCCCCAAGAAAAATTAAATTATCTTTCTTGGGGTTGTAGTTCGCTCTATCTAATACCTGTACCAAGGCTTTTAAAGACCCGTGTATATCTCCTATTGCTAAAGTTCTTACTGCCATTATTGTGGATAGTTTATAAAAATTTTAATTGTTTCTCCGTCGTCTTGCAAGTATATCTCTACTCCTTTTACGTCCATATTAACGTATTGACGACCTTTTCCGTTTTCGATTATCTCTAATCTGTTACAATTTTTGTGCATCATAACTTGTAAATTAATCCCATTGTAGTTATTAGCGACCAACCGGTTTCGGGGTCTCTAAATTGACCTCTAGGTGTTGGGTTCCAACCTAGAACTATCTTAACTTTATCACTTGCTTTTACTAAAATATCAAATGAAGCTGTGGGGTAAATATTTCCTGATACTTGCCTAGCTCCTCCTGCGCTAAACTTTAGGCTTAATGTCCTATCGACTATAAACTCTTGGAAAGCTACTACTGACAGTTGTTGAAAATTATTATCCCTAACGAAAGCATAGGAATAATCTACTCCAACCCCACCATCACCTATGATATTTTGCTCTAAACTTATTGTACTGGCTATGCCTAATCCTAATTTGTTACTTTCTTCCAGTACACCTGTACTGAATCCTAGGCTTGTCTGTGCGCTGATAGTGGTTGCCGTCAGTAATGCGATAATCAATAATATTTTTTTCATAATTACTTTTTATTTAATTAATTTGTCTAAGAATTGGCTCCATTTTAAACAGTCTTCTGTACCAAGGATAATAAACCTTAAAAATTTTAGTCTGTCTTACAGCCCTGATTCCGCAGAGTTGATTCCAACCTTTTTTGGTTATTATATCATTGTGTTTCATAACTACTGTGTTATTGTTTTAAAAAATAGTCCCTAACAGCTAGCATTGATTAGCAACTAGTTATTGTTTATTTACTAGACCCCCACGAGTGGGACTTATCAACCTGTGTCTTTCGGGGTTACTGGTTTGGACTACGGTACTATTAACCCTTTTTCCCTTTCTTCCTCCAAGGAGCGTCTTGCTCACCTGCCATTATACTTCCGTAAGGCATAATCCTATTAACTACTGTACCTAAGTCAAAATCTTTCATCTGTCTTTGTACATCGTCTGCTGATTTATATGCGCTAGGTAATTCCGATAAATCCGCTTTCCCACTAAAGAATCTTATATCCAATCCTTTTGTCTCATTAAAGAGAATAGCTTTTTTAGATAAGCCTATGGCATCCATACGCCTCTTATGCTCCGACCTAGATATATTACGACCTGCTCCGTGAGGGGCAAAGCCTAGACCGCCAGAACAGTAGTTATAACCCTTTACAACCAGAATCGGCTCTGACATATTAAGTGGTATTAATCTCAAACCCATTGCACCATCAGGTACAAAAGATTCCTTTAAGGGAGTAGCTCCCTTAGCGTGATAAAAATCGTTACCGTCCTTGAACACAAAATTATGCTCATTCCAAATTTTAAAGTCCTTGTTTCCACCTACGATATCTGCTATCTTGTCGTGTATTACTTCGTGGTTGAGTTTAGTCCACTTTCTAACTATTTGTAAAGCACTCCAATAATCCCTACCTTCATCCGTATCATAAGGAATCCAAGCGTTTATTTTGTCCGTGTCAGGAGATATTTTTTTCCTGAATTTTTCAGCTACCTTCATACCCCTTTTAAAAAGGTCTGCCCCTACTCCACGAGAGCCGTGGTGAGTTACTAAAATTGTGTTTCCACTAGCCTCCGACTTACCTACAAATAAGAAATGGTTCCCATCTCCTTGCGTACCTAAGTGAGTTGTAGACTTTACTACAGTATCTTGATGATTTAAGTAGGGGTTGGTTAGTATGTCTACTTTTAAATCGTTAGTAAGCTGATAAATACCATCATTACGTCCTCCATAACCGAAGTGGGTAGCGTACATTGCTACGTCCATTACGTGCTTCGGGTCTACTTCTCCTAAATCTGTGGCCATTACTGAACAGCAGATATCGGCAGAGTGCATATTAGGGTGTATTGCGTTCTCGGCTATTACTACACCACCTACCGGTATTTGACCTATCTTACCTGTGGGGCAAGCATCTGGCATTACCGCACCTTCTCTGATAGTGGGAACTTTCATAAGTTCGTCCATAGTTTGCCTAACCTTTTCCATATTAGCAATCTCGTCCGCATTATCGGAAGGAGACATATTAAAAGAGTACGGTCTAGGCGACTTGTGGGGCATTATCACAGGTGGGGGAAGCAGTTTATCGCAAGTGGCCTTAATAACCTCGTCAGTCACCTCAAACTGGTCTTCCCATGGCAATGGATTAAGTATGTCCAAGGCTTCTTTGAACCAAGGGGCAGGCTCGTAACCTGCGTCTATTAAATCCTTTCCTGTTATTTTTCTCATGTTTTTATATTTTTCTATTAATACTTTTTCTTCTTAGCATCCTCATTACTATGTATAGTTAATGCTTCATTAATTGCATCTATACTAGCATCGTAACGCAACTGTATTAATTGTTTTTCACTTCTGTACTCACCTTTAGGTATATGTATATCTAAATGTTTCTTTAATAATTTTTTTGCTTCCATAGCGTAAGTGCATCATATCTTATAATATTTTATTGTTGGATGCCAAGCTCCGAATAATAACGGAGTCTCGTCTATCTCTTCTCTTACCCAAGTTAGCCACACCCAATCACCACATTCGGTCTTAACTGGATGCCATGCGAACCAAGGGTTGTTGTAAAGCATATTATCTATACTCATAATTATTCCATTTCATAAATACCTCCGTTACTATCCATCCCTATGGTCATAGCCTCTGGTAATAATTCTAATGATTCCTCTCCTATTCCGGTAATACACGGAAGTTCAAATTCCCTAGCTATGATAGCTGCGTGAGATAATGACCCTCCATTAACCGTTATAACTCCCCTACCTTTAAGTATGTCGGCAGTATCTTCCCAATCGGTTTCACGAGAGATATAAATACTGTCTGCATTTATCGAATCTTTTGAGTAGGTGATTCTCCCTATAGTTGATATAGGTGTGGCTGCCCTGCCTTTTGCTATAAGATTGTTATGGTCAAAATCTAATAAGAATGTTTGAACCCACTTATAATCCCTAGTCTGTAATATCCAAGCCTTTTCTCCTTCCACTACAAATTCAATTTCTTGGGGACTTTGATAATGACTTTTAATCTTTTCAACCTGCTTTACTAAGTCGTTATATCCCTTTGGGTTAACCTCTCTTAGATTTATTAATGGCTCCGGTGTTACCTTGCCCGACATTAAACCCTCCCCTACAGAATTGAATCTTATCTCTCCATACAAACTATCTTCATTAGTTATAGGGTCTCTAGTAACCAACACGCCCGAACAACTGGTATCTGTAGAATCTCCGTAGACCATTGCCTGAATTACAATATCTAGCTTAAAATCTTTTACCCCTTTAAGTTCTAAATAAGAAAGTACCGTACTTCCTTTAGAAGACTTGTAAACCTTTGTACCTGCCTCTGTCAGCATATAAAGTGAGTTTTTTACTGATAAGTAAGTCCTCATTCGACCGGGCGTAGAAACGCTGCCAGAACTTCTCACAGAGAATTTTCCAGTATATTCGGAAGCTATGTTATCCTCTAACCAATCTCTAAATACCTTACTAAATTCTTTTTTAGTAGAAACATCTACGACATTGAATATTTTAAATGGTGGAACACTAACTCCTATCGAATCTAACTTCTCTAGGTTAGTAGCCTTTGTCAACTTCTTCTCGTTCGTTCTTAGGTTCATCTATCTCTTCTTTATATTTAAATTCGTGTAAATCTCCATCGTAGTCAAGTATTTTTTCAAAACCATCTACATTGAACCATGAAAAATTAAAATTCAACTTATCCCTTCCTAGGGCTTTTATGTAAGACTTGATGGCCTCTACTTGTTCTTTTGTTATTCTGATTTCTTTAACCAGTATATCTTCTCTTTTCTTGAAATCGTAGTCAAGTACGTTTCCTTCGAATTGAAATTCACAAACTGTCATGTAAGAGCCTGTAAGTTTTACCCAACCGTTCCATTCAAAACACCTTCTAAAATTAGGGGACTCTTCTAATATTCCTTTTTTAATTAAACTATACTCCAAGTCGTTATGACCGGCATAGCCACAAGGATAGAATTTCCCCTCTGGGCTAATAGCTCCGTATTGCTTAAACCCCGTATCTATTTTTGTTGAATAATCCTCTTTCATTACGCTATTTTTAGTACGACTTCGTTATCCCTCGAACTACCTTCGTGTTCTATCTCTTCAAAAGGTATGTCATTCCATACTAAATCTTGCTCTATATTTTCCCTAAGACCTATGTATAATAACTCGTTTCCAGTTTTCTTAAAGGAGTAATAGGCTGATTTTACTAGAAGTGTATGATGACACGGCCTATTAAGTAAGCCTAGCATCTTGCCCTTTGAGTTTTCAAGTATGCTTTGAGAGATGCCTTCTCCTATTTCGTCATAGAAAAAATGCGGCTTACTCCTACCATTAAGCTCTTTATTCATAATCCAATGAGTATTAATCGCCATTACGTCTGAAAATGGGTCTGTTCCGACCAACTTGCTATAGCCTCTCTCCCAAATATGTTCTAACACTCTACCGTTTCCGAATCCTACGTCAAATATTATTCGGTTATCTGCCCTACTTATTATCCAATCGATAAAATCGTTGTCTGGCACGAAAAATGAACTTGCTGTAATCATATCTTATTTTTTATAATTTTTTACTAATGCTTCTACTAAGCCTTTTTTAATATCCATACCAAACTTGCTTAATGGTAGATAATCTGGTTGCTTTTTCCTACACTCCTCTATTACTACTCCACCCTTATCATAATATACACCGGATATCTTAGTAATACAATGGTCGCTGTTGTACCAAATCTCTCCTTGAAATTCAGATGACAATAGTAAGGCGACTAAATAGCATTGCGGTTCTGGGAATAACCGGTTAATTTTTTCTATTTCGTCCAATACGTCTTTTCGATAGTGAATCATTGCTTATTTTTTATAGCTTTTCATTAGATTTATCATTAATCTTTTTTTAGTTTCTGGGCCATAGTACTCTAAAGAAAGGTAAATTAATTCTTTATCCCTGTCCTCGGAAGTTACTATACCGTTGATATCATAGTAAATATCGTTTATCTTAGTAATACAATGAACGCTATTATACAAAATCTGTCCTTGAAACTTAGATGCTAACATTAACGCAAGTAAGTAGTGGTCTGGCCTAGGGAATAGCTGATTAATAGTAGCTATTTCGTTTAGTACTTCCCTATCATATTTAATCATGCTACAAAGTATAAGTCTAATCCGTTATTAAATGTTTCGTGTGCCGATGCTTTGAAAGTATCTAGCCAATACTCTTTAGGTAACAGCCTTTCGTCCCCGAAAGATGGCTCTCCATAACCCTCTAGCGGTACATAGTGTATCGAGTTAGGGTTGTTTTCAAGTATTGTGTGTATTATATCATCTTCGAAATGTTCCAACACTCCGTGAGTAACTACTAGCCTATCACTTTTAAAAGTTAATAAGTCGTTTTGAAAGAAGGGCCTAGTAGGTACGTTTAGTTGTGCTAACTTAACCATATCTAGGCATAAATCAAACCCTACTGTGGCTACTTGATATCTACTAAGATATTTAGATACAGAGCCTATACCGCAACCTGCATCTATAGCTTCACCTCCGTAAGAGAGTCTTAGTACTTCTTGTAGAAAACAGTAGTACCTATCCTCAAAATATTCTTGATAAGAGCTATTAACCCTTTTTGCGTAAAAATTATTCCAATTCATGATTTGATTTTGATTTTAAAAAACTCTTTGCCCAATTCAGCTATGGGATGTTGTTCACATCAGGAACTCTGGCATAAGCACCCAGATTACGGGATTCTCTCCCGACTGCACGTAGAGCTTAAGCTGATACGTGAACAACACATTCCAATAAACACAACCACCTGATAATAGTTTAGCGTTTCGTCTTACGGCTTTTAACCGTGAGCTGTTTATCTTCAATCAAAGAGTTTTATTTTAGAAGGGTATGCCGGATTCGAACCGGCCCACAACCTAGTAGTCATGCACCTTTATAATACCCTTACCTTACATTATTAAGCTAATCCCCCTTCTCCTACGAGAATGTCTCCACTAAAGTCTGGTAAGTCAGAGTCGTTATTACAATCGCAGTCAGGGCCACATGGAGTGATGTCATTGTTAGCTATAGTATCTAGCACATCCAGTATACTAATAGGCTTACTTGGTATAATCTGTTCTACAAACAACGCCAACATTTGAGATGCGAACAACACTAATTCTTTACCCTCAAAATTATCCCTAACAAATTGAAATTCGTCAGAATGGTCTCCTACACCAC
>JBARXP010000072.1:0-24282 GCA_049647405.1 Elainellaceae cyanobacterium
CGCTAATAGTGCAAACAAGACAGTGCAAACAAGCTTTTCTCGAAACATATAATGACAAAGACTACCTCAGCGATTAGGGCTTTCATAGGTTCCTACGACGGCTTGCCTTTGGCATATCATGATTTAAATCGCGCCGTTGAGGCTGTTTGTGACAGTGACTCGCTTAGAAGCCTTTTGCTTACTCTCATTGAGAGCAATGCTTTCTCAAAAGAAATCGGTCAAGAATTTGCAGCGGCAGGAGCCATTCAAGGATTATCTGCCTGCCGAAAGCTTCGTAGTTGTCTCAACTTATCGTTGAGTCACTTTTTTAATCTCCTTTCAGAGCTGATTACCAGCTTTGATATTGCTTCGGGTACTGAGTGGGCTACTTTTACAAATCGGTTACACCGAACAGAGTTAGGTCAGAAGAAACTCTTACACCTTCTTGTGAACGGTCAAAACAAAGAGTTTTACGAAGACCTAGTGTCTTGTCTTGTTGAGACAGATCCCCATGCTGTTTACCCAACCTCTAGCTATCGTGAAAGTCGCGGCTATGTTGTCAGTACTGATAATTCTCAGACCGTGGAAGCGGTTATGAGTTCCACAACATTTACCTCGATTCGAGTTCTAGAAAATGCTCTCGATCCTCAGCAGACGTTGCTGAGAGATATGTATATCGCTTCAGGGCGGTGCGTCAGCCTGATTGATCAGAATGTAGAGCGCTTTTACGGCGAGCAGATCGAGCATTATTTTGAGCACCATGACATTGCTTTAGAAAAGCTCGTTTACAGAGCCATGGAAGTGGACAAAGGGATTCACACTGTTGAGCGAATGCTCGGTGATTTCAAGCGTCTCGGAGTTTCTCGCAATGAACCGGTGTTGATTATTGGCGGTGGAGTTTTGACAGACACAGGGGGGTTAGCCTGTGCGCTCTATCATCGCAACACTCCCTATGTCATGCTTTCTACTTCGATTGTGGCAGGTATTGATGCAGGCCCTTCTCCGCGAACCTGCTGCGACGGTTTTGGCTACAAAAACCTCTTTGGTGCGTATCATGCACCCGTGCTGTCAATTACCGATCGCTCTTTCTTCAAAACGCTGCGAGAGGGTTGGCTGCGCCACGGCATTGCTGAGATCATCAAGATGGCTGTGGTCAAAAACGCCGATCTGTTTAACGATTTAGAACAAGCAAGCGGGCAGCTAATTGAGACTCGATTTGGCACGCTGAACTGTCAGCCCAATAGTGAAATCAGCGCCCTTTCTCAAAATATTCTCAGCTTAGCGATGCGGAGCTATGTCGAGGCAGAGTATGACAATCTCTACGAGACTCATCAATGTCGGCCTCACGCTTACGGTCACACCTGGTCTCCAGGTTTTGAAATCGAGGCTGGGCTGCTGCACGGTCATGCGGTTTCGATTGGCATGGGGTTAGGTGCTTACTTAAGCTATCGGTCAAACTGGATTAGCATCGACGACCTGCACCGAATTTTACGGCTCATCAGCTCGTTTGGCTTGAGCCTGTGGCATGACGTGTTGCTCAACCAAAAAACGCTCTGGGCTGCCCAAGAGAAAATGGTGCAGAAGCGAGGTGGAAACCTGGTTGCGCCTCTTCCTAAAGGAGAAATTGGACGCTGCGGCTACTTAAACAGCCTCACTCGTCACGAGCTTCACGAAACCATTGAGGCATACCAAATGATCTGTGCCAGCTACCCTCGCCAGGGGTTGGGCATTGAGCCACTCTGTAGTGATGTTGGGTTAGAAGATCCCTCGACCGTTGCCCATCACCTTACCATTGACTCCAGACTAGAGTATCAAGAAGACTCGACAGAAATCTTGTCAGGTGTATAAATAGAGGCCGTGTTGAAACGAGGTATGGGTCTTTAGGCGCAGGTCAGACTGTGTTTTTATAGACTCATGCCTATATATTTTTATAGAAAGTTTCTCTAGGAAGTTTCTATAAAAATATATAGCTGTAGTCAGTTTATTTAGGCCATACACGTTTTTGTGGGCGTGCGCCGCGCACGTATAAAAATGCCCTGAGGCTAATGGCTGTAGCAATACTGTTATCAAACCTTACTGTTATCAAACCTTGTTGAGACGATTGTTTTGACGCTATGACACAAGAACCATTCGATATTGTGATTCCGCTTTATCGACTGCGGTGGAACACGCGGGCTGTCCTCGAAGGGCTGACGTTTCATTACAGTCCGCGAGCGATTCATATCATCACGCCTGCTACTGAAGTGCGATCGCTCCAACAGCACCTTGAAGACTGGCACGTGGCTCCGACCACGGTTCACAATGAAGACACTTTTTTTGAGGAAGGGTGTGGGCTGACGAAGGAAATGATTTGCGCTCAGCTTGATCTACAAGCCTCTCTCTACAATCCGGGTTGGTTTTATCAACAGCTCCTTAAGCTTGGGGCGTTTGAAGGCATTCCCGATCTAAGTGAGTGGTATTTGGTTTGGGATAGCGATCTGCTGCTAGTTCAACCCTGGCCCGCCTTTCGCAAGCAAGAACAAACCCTGCAACACTCCTTTGCTCTGCTTCAGCATAATCAGTGGGGCAACCCTCAAATTGTCTCAAAATGGGCAACATGGATTCACTCGGTGCTTGCTGTTGAACCTTTGACTGATTCGACTGGAACGTTCGTTCCCCATCATATGTGGTTTAAGCAAGAGCATCTCAAATCTTTTACGCGACAGTTGCAGTCTTACTATCAGTCTCAGGAGCACTGGCTTTTGCTGATGATGCGATCGGCCAATGAATTTGGCACCTTTAGCGAATATTGGGCTTATGTCTCATGGGTCGCAGCTCAGGCTCTAGCAGACCTTTCGTTTTATCCTTATCAACAGTATGGAGAAACAACCGAACGGTTCTTTGATGATGGGACAGGGCTATTTTCTGCGTCACTCAAGCAGCGCCTATTGACCACGACACAAGCGTCTGATCTTCAGTCCCTCAATGTAGAATTTTCGCCTTCATATCACGATGTGATGTCTTTCATTCAGACTGAATATGAGTCAGGCCCTTTGCCCTCTGCACTATCGTTTGAAAGTAGCCCACGACACCTTAAGAAAAACAAAGAAACGATGCACATTGAAGAGCTGCGGTCTCGCTGGAATCCGAGAGAAGTAGAAGCTTCGGTGTGACCCATGAGTTCTGGTTAAAGAACTGAAAGATTCTGTTTTTTAATCCCTTTTATTTTAGTTTTGATCCCATACTTCATCTGTCGCTGATCAAGGAATGGCGATCGCACACCTTCTCACAATCTTGTTCAGCATTAATCAGCATTAAGTAGGCGGCCATAAGCAAACGATGCTTTTGAGTGTGCTCCCCGGCAGGGCACACACAGTTCGCTTTAGGTTTAACCAAGTCTTGATCAGTTGTCGAACTTCTCCACTATTGCTCTCCACTATTGTTTGGTTTGCGGTCTAGCCTGTACTTGATCATCTCCACTGCATCAACGACAGCACAACTTATCGGTGTAGAAATCAGTGTAGAAAAGTAGATGCTTTGGCATTTCACTCCGGTTTCTTGAGATACATTGACTGGAACCGCATTGAGAAAAATATCATCATTATTGCAGCAGCATCATTGCAGCATCATCTGCAAGAAAAATCAGGTTAACTGTCATTTGCATAAGTGTTAAAAAGTTTACGTTAACCTGCCGTTAGAGGAGAACCTATATGATGTGGGGTAGTGCATTTGCTTAACGACGGGGAACTATGCCTGTTCAAGAGACTGAAGGACTGTACATCGCATTGATTAGCGTGCATGGCTTGATTCGAGGGAAGGAGCTTGAGCTAGGACGAGATGCCGATACCGGGGGGCAGACTAAATATGTGGTAGAACTCGCTCGCGCCCTAGCCCGACTACCTGATATTGGTTCAGTTGACCTATTTACTCGCTCGGTGGCGTCTCCTGATGTTGATGACGATTACAGCAATGAGATTGAATCCTTAGGAGATGGGGCACAGATTGTTCGCATTGTTGCGGGTCCATCAGAAGACTACATCCACAAAGAAGCGTTGTGGGATCATCTCGATAGTTTTATCGACAACATGCTGACCTTTTTTCGCGAATCAGGTCGGGTTCCAGATCTGATTCATAGCCACTATGCAGATGCAGGATATGTGGGGAGTCGTTTATCACATTTCCTTGATGTGCCGCTAGTGCATACGGGGCATTCGCTGGGTCGAGTGAAACGCCGTCGGCTATTGGCCAGTGGCCTATCTTCAGACGATATTGATCGCCGCTATAACATGCTCCGCCGCATTGAAGCGGAAGAACTAACTCTCAGCTGTGCTGAACGGGTGATTACAAGTACCCATCAGGAGATTGAAGAGCAGTATGAGTTCTATGACTGCTATCAGCCCGATCGGATGCGCGTCATTCCTCCGGGTACCGATCTAGAGCTGTTTTATCCGCCCAAGGGTCATGAGTGGCAAACTCCTATCGGTCAGGAGTTTCGTCGTTTTTTGACGGAACCAGACAAGCCCCTAATTTTGGCGTTGTCTCGTCCAGATACCCGCAAAAATATTGGAGCCTTAGTTGAGGCTTATGGAAACTCGCCCCAACTCCAGGCAGCCGCTAATCTCGCAATCATTGCAGGCAACCGTCAAGATATTAGTGATATGGATGAGGGAGCACAAGAAGTTCTGACTCATCTATTTCTGGCGATCGATCGCTATGATCTCTATGGTCGCGTTGCCTATCCTAAGCATCACAAATCTGACGAGGTTCCAGATATTTACCGTATTGCAGCCCTTTCTGGGGGGGTTTTTGTCAATCCGGCTTTGACCGAACCCTTTGGATTAACCCTGATTGAAGCGGCTGCGACAGGTCTACCGATTGTGGCGACAGAAGATGGGGGGCCTCGCGATATCATCGGCAACTGCGATAACGGCATTCTCATCGACCCTCTCAACAGTCAGGCGATCGCCACTACCATTCTGACCTTGCTCAAGAATTCCGAAAAATGGCAGAGCTTAGCAGACAATGGCCTGAGCGGTGTGCGTCAGCACTATTCATGGACAGCTCACGCTCAAACTTATCTAGAAACTATTCGCCCACTGGTGGATAAAACCGTAGTGATAGAACGGGTTCCACTGAGCCGTCGTCCGATGCTCTATCCCGATCGCGCCATTTTCAGCGATATTGATCAAAACCTGTTGGGCAGCCCTGCTGATTTGCCTCGCTTCATTGAAGTTCTTCGAGAAAACCGTAAGTCTGCGACCTTCGGCATCGCGACAGGGCGGAGATTAGATACCACCCTCAGAACTCTGCGAGAATGTAATATTCCTGAGCCCGACGTGCTCATTGCCAGTTGCGGAACCGCGATCTACTACAGTCCTTCTCTGACTGAAGATACCTGGTGGGCTCAGCATATCGATCGCCGCTGGACTCCGCCAGAAGTGCGACGCGTGCTTGCAGACTTGCCCGGTCTTGTAATGCAGCCAAAAGAAAACCAGAGCCGCTTCAAAATCAGCTATTTTTACGACAGTGGCATTGCACCGACCGTGGATGAGATTAACCGTCGGCTGCATCAGGAAGATTTGGCGGTTAATGTGACGCTGTCCTTTGGTCAATATTTAGATATTCTCCCGATTCGTGCCTCTAAAGGGCAGGCTCTCCGTTACGTTGCCGATCGCCTGGGTATTCCGCTCAATCAAATTCTTGTGGCCGGAGGCTCTGGTGCTGATGAGGGAATGATTCGGGGAAACACCCTGGCCGTAGTGGTGGCAAATCGTCACCATGAAGAGCTATCTCATTTGGTCGATGCCGATCGCATCTATTACGCAAAAGAAGCTCATGCTCTAGGAATTTTGGAGGCCATTGAGCACTTCGATTTTTTCAGCAAAATTCCGGCCTAAGGGTTTTAGCCTTCACGTTTCTACTTCTATAAGACGGGCTAATTTAAGACGGGCTGATGATTAAAAACGGAATGAGTCGCACCATCAGCATCACGGTTGTCATCACAGCCGATCGCCCAGGGGCGAGATTGCTGATTTGGGTGCAGCCGCCATAGAGCAGCAGCGTCGTGTAGCTGAAGGCGATCGCCCCAATCATCAGAGAGACGGTACCAGAAAAGATCGGAATCAGCAGCATCGCTAGACTGGCAGGAATGAGGGTGACGCCAGACGCAAAGACATCTCCTGCAAATCGTCCCGAGCCTCCCAGAGCGGCGCGAGCTAGCGCATACAGTCCCACGACGCTAGCGAAAGGCAACAGCGCCAGGAACAGAGTTCGAATGAGAGAGAAAGCAGCAGGTTGCAGCGTCAGAGAAAGCAGCAGGTTCAGGCCAGTGCTAAAGCAGATCACGTATATCAAAGCCAAAATCAGGCCGATGGCGATCGCCATACGAGGGCGGCACTGGCGATAGGTGATAAATCCACACTCAATCGGATTGGCGATCGCCACAAACCCCGTATGCCAGAGTCTCACTGCCAGCGCCTTCAACGTCTGGAGCCAGCCTCGCCAAGACGGCGGACGAGTTAGCCGCCGATACACCGCTTCGACTTCGAGCTGCATCATCCGATCGCCTTCAGATTGAAAGAGCCGGACGGCACGGTCGAAATCGGTGGTGGCCGCATCTAACTCGCTAACGTCGGCATAGGCCAACCCTCGGCGGTAGAGGGTATGAGCATCATTGGGGGTAAGCTCCAGCGCGGTCGAGTAATCTTCGATGGCGGCCTCAGAGTAGCCCAGCTTAAATCGCGTCAGCCCTCGAAAATAGTGGGCGATCGCCAACTCAGGGTCGAGCTGAATGGCCTCTGCATAGTCAGCAAAAGCGGCAGAATCTTGGTCGAGACGCTCATGAGCATAGCCTCGGTAGGCATAGGCTTTGGCAAACGACGGCTGCTGCTTGAGGCCAGCCGTGTAAAACTCGATCGCCCGTTGATAGCGCTTAAACTGCGCCTGTCTCAGCCCTGCGTCATACAGCTCGGTGGGAGTCTGGTAAGAAAAAGATTCAGAGGCATAAGCTTCGGGCGATCGCCCCTGAGCTGGGGTCGTTCTGCTTGCCGTTCTGCTGTTGGAACTGGTGCTGGCATGGGTCTGACTCGATGGATTTTGCCCAAAAACATCAACGCCAATGCGCTGGTCATAGCGCACCCGAGCAGCAGGATCAGACAGCACCCGATAGCTTTGACTAATCCGCTGAAATAACTCCACCGCTTCAGGATTCTCAGGATTGACATCAGGATGATACCGCCGAGCCAGCCGTCGATAGGCTTGCTTAATCTCGGCAGGGGAGGCATGGGTCGGTATTCCGAGGATGTCGTAGTGAGTGGGTTTCTGGGGCGATCGCTCCACGGAGCTGCATTCTCCTGGTTCTGATGTTAGGGTTGCGGCGATTCGCAATACCTCTCCGTTTTAACACTCAACCGTGGTAAACAACGCCGCCTGAATTTTGTATAAAGCCTCATCTAGGGCATCGTTCACCACTTGAATGTCAAATTCGGGTGCGGCTGTGATTTCAGTCTTCGCTCGCTGCAACCGACGACTGATTGATTCCTCGCTGTCATGGCCTCGACTTCGCAAGCGCTGCTCCAACTCCTGCAACGACGGAGGCAAAAGGAAGATCGTAAAGGCTTCGGGAAACACATCCCGCACCTTACGGGCTCCAATCAATTCAATTTCTAAAATGACCCAGTCTCCCTGAGAAATTTTTTCTTCTACAGCTCGTCGAGGCGTTCCGTAATAGTTTCCGGCAAACTCTGCCCATTCCAGCAGCTCATCATGCTCAATCATCTGCTGAAACTGCTCAAGCTCAACAAAGTAATAATCTTTACCGTGGACTTCTCCGGGGCGCGGTGGACGAGTGGTCGCCGAAATCGACAGATTTAGCTCAGAATGACGGTTGAGCAAGAGTCGCAGGAGCGTTCCTTTGCCGACTCCACTGGGGCCAGTCAATACGATTAGCCGTCCTTTTGCCATGCTCATCATCCTTAAATGCGTTTATTACTGACTGCGTTGAAACATTCTACCCAGTCTTATGAACCGTGAGCATCCTTGTCAACGATAAATCGGTGAGCCACGGTTTCAGGCTGAATGGCAGACAAAATCACATGGTCAGAATCTGTGATGATGACCGCACGAGTTCGTCGGCCATAGGTAGCATCGACCAATTTTCCCGCTTCTTTCGCTTCAGCGACGATGCGCTTAATCGGGGCTGAGTCAGGACTTACAATAGCAACGATTCGGTTGGCACAAACAATGTTTCCAAACCCAATATTGATCAGCTTCATCGTCATCACTAGCCCCTCCTGCTGAAACGGTTGTTAACACTGAGCAGCTCTCGCCACTCGCGCAGTCCAAGATTTGAAGTCTAAACTTTGAAATCTAAGATTCACAGATTGAACCCTTCAAGGATCTGACAGGACTTACGCACCATTCGCATAAGCCTGAATAAACTCGCTGAGATGGTGAACGCGATCGCGCCCACCATCTCAACACACTGCGTCAGTCCTGTATCTGATTCAGACATCTGAGTTTTAAGGCCATACAAATAAAGCGATATAAAACGATCATAATGAAGATTGAAATTAAGGTTTAGGGATAAACCGAGCTGCTCTCGTTGAAATAGCCCCGGAGGGGATAGAGCAGAAGATTGAGATTATTGTTGAGGCTCAGTGACGATGCAGACCGTTGATTTCACCACCCTGGCAGCGACCTGCGCAGAACTGCGCCAGACCTGGATACCCTCACGGGTTGAAAACGCCTATCAGCGCGATCGCCATACGGTCTCTCTGGCTCTACGCACCCTGTCGGGTCGAGGTTGGTTGACCCTGTGCTGGCACCCTCAAGCGGCTCGACTATGCATTGACAATCCGCCGCCGCGTATTCCTGATACGTTTACCTTTAGCCAACAGTTGCGTCATCAGCTCGGAGGGTTGGCGCTGGTTGCCATTGAGGCGATCGCCCCCTGGGAGCGAGCCGTCGATCTACAGTTTGCCAAACGCCCTGGCGATCCGGTGCTGTGGCATCTCTATGTCGAGATCATGGGGAAATATAGCAACGTCATTCTCACCAATCAGCACAATCAGGTGATTACAGCCGCCCATCAGGTGGGCGAAAAACAGTCGAGCGTGCGCGCCATTCAGACAGGGCAACCCTACGAACCGCCGCCATCTTTGTCAGAGGCGATGCCCTCTCGCCAAGAATCTCTAGAAGACTGGCAAGAAAGGGTCGCACTGGTGCCCGGTAAGCTCTGGCGCAATTTACTCACCACCTATCGGGGAATCAGTCCTGTGTTGGCCCGGTCGATGGCTGATCGAGTTGGCCTTGATCCCAATCAATCTACGGCAGAGCTAGAGCCTCAAGAGTGGCAGGCTCTGTTTCAGGTTTGGCAAGAGTGGCTCCAGCTTCTGGAAACCGAAGCGTTTCAGCCGGGATGGCGCTCAGAGGGCTACACCGTCACCGGATGGGATCGAGTAGAACCCGTCGAATCGGTGCAGATACTCCTGAGCCGCTACTATACGGCTCGGATCAACGAACAAGAATTTGCCCAACTGCACCACCAGTTGAGTCAGAGAGTGGCAGGCGTAATCAAAAAACTGCGGCAGCGAATTGACGATTTTGAGCGACGGCTCCAGCTCTCTGACCAGGCCGATGAGTTGCGGCAGCAGGCCGATTTACTAATGGCCTATTTGCAGAAATGGGAGCCCGGAATGCAGGCGATCGCCCTCCCCGCTTTTGAGACGGGCGAATCGGTCACCATTCCCCTCGACCCGACAAAAAATGCGGTGCAAAATGCCCAAGCCCTGTACAAGCGCCATCAAAAAATGCGGCGATCGCGCAACTCGATCACGCCGTTATTAGAGGTCGCACAATCTGAGCTTAATTATCTGGAGCAAGTCGAAGCGGCGATCGCCCAGAGCGATCGGTACCAAGAACCCGATGATCTGGCTACCCTGATAGAAATTCGAGAAGAGCTTGACCAGCAAGGCTATGCCAGCCGCAACCAGGGGCGATCGTCTGGCCGATCTGGCGACATTGATTTTCGCAGATATCGCTCACCTAGCGGCTTTGAGATTGTCATTGGCCGCAACAATCGCCAAAACGACGAGCTAACATTTCGGCTCGCCACAGAATACGACCTCTGGTTTCACACTCAAGAAATTCCGGGGAGCCATGTGTTGCTGCGCCTACCGCCGGGGCAGATTGCAGACGAGGCTGATTTGCAGTGCGCTGCCAATTGGTCTGCCCACCACAGTCGTGCTCGCCAGGGTGAACAAGCTCCAGTCATCTATACCGAACCCAAACATGTATATAAGCCCAAGGGTGCAAAGCCAGGAATGGTGATTTATAAGCATGAGAGCGTGATTTGGGGCTATCCGCAAAAAGTGAGCCCTTAGCATTCGGTTTTGACATGGCGATCGCCATACATTTGCACCTATTACATACATTTGCACCGATTAAAGATTACTCATGTAGAGTGAGCCATTCAGGCATTGCTCGTTCAGGGAAAAAGCGCCAAGGTGAGTACCGCAGGTGACGCACATTGTTAACCCAGAAGTTACCCAAAACGCCACATACCGATTATTTGTTAAGCTCTATTTTTTAAAATCTTATGGTTTCTGCTGTTTTCAGATGAAGGCGATCATCTTCACCCGAAAACAGCAATCGCTCCATAGAAATTCACCATATAAACAAAAAGAAAGAAGCAAGGAAAAACTTTCTTAACGCTTAGAGTTTTAATCATCAGTTTTTTATCGATTAAGATAAACAATGATTAGCAGCTCACAGCTTCTGGGGAGTAAGCTAGTCGTGACTCAGGGGCATCGACTTTCACACCAAGCATGAACTTTTATAGAAGCTCATCGAAATAAACTGAAATGACCGAATTTTATCATTGGTCTCCGTATATTTACGCTATCTACCTGTTATCAAACCGTTATGAAAACTCAACACAGTGTGTCATTGCCCCCTGATGCCCCATTGCCTCCTGATGCCCCATTGGCTCAGACGCATCCTGATGCACTAGACATTACAGCCTCAACTCGCTCATGGAGATGGCTTGTCAGCGGAGCGATCGCCACCAGCCTTTTTATCGTCGGAACCTTTGCTGCCAGCTCCCAAAATCTACCCGTCCCAGGTCAAAACCGCTGGCTAGAAGTGCAGCAGGTTCGCGGCAGCGTCACTTATCGTTCGGGGGGGCAACGTCGTCCGGCGAGGGTGGGCGATCGCCTCCAGCAGCCTTCTCAGGAGGTCAGCACGGCCAGCCGTTCGGGCACAGCGCTCTCCCTGGATACCACCATCGGCGTGATTCAAGTCGCTGAGAACAGTAATCTCCGCGTTCGCCAAATGAGTACCCTCCAAAATGGAGGCCGTGTCACTTTGCTGACCGTTGATCGGGGGCAAGTTCGTCTTCAGGTGCGCCGTTTTAACAACCCCAGCTCTCGCCTCGAAATTCAAACTCCCTCTGGCGTTGCTGCGGTGAGGGGCACAGACTTCGGTATTAGTGTCGAACCTGATGGCAAAACGGGCATTGCCACCGTCACTGGAGCCGTAGAAGCCAGTGCCGAGGGTGTTGATGTAATGGTTAATGCTGGCTTTGGCAGCAGCATTGTGCCGGGTGAGGCACCGACGCCTCCTCGGCCCATCGACAGGGTGTTGTTTTTAGAACTCAATCGACTACGGCGTACCAGCAGCCGACTTCTAGTCAGAGGCCAGGTTGACCCGCTCAACACCATACTCTTAGATGGGCAGATCTTGACCACCAATGAGAATGGAGAATTTAGCACTGCGCTAGCGGTTCGATCGAATGACTATGTGTCAAACCGCACGCTGACCTTAACCGTGCGTAATCCCATTGGGGATGAGCGGAATCATTTTATCGACGTTCCTGCATTCTAAATCGCCCATATTTCCCCGTATTTTATGGGGAGACGATTAGCGGGTAGACGATAGTCTGACAGGCGATAATCTGATAGGCGATCGCCTGCCGCAGTTTAACCACGTTTGCGCCTTTCCCTACCCCTCAATGAGAACTGCTCAACGAGAGCCTACACAGAATCGGTGTCTCATATGTTTCGTCACTTTATGCCGTCTCATTCCAAGCTGAAGCGGTCAGGTTCTGAACCCAAGTCATCTGCCAAACCCCATCGCCGCAACCGTTACCTCCCTATTCTGGAATGCGTGTCGATTCTCATCGCCCTGGGGCTTTGGCACTGGGGCAAATGGCAATCTCTTGAAAATCTGGCCTACAACGCACTCTACCAGAGTCGTCAGGCCGTGCTGCCTAGCCAAGGGTGGGACGATCGCATTGCCGTCATTGCCATTGATGATGCCACCTTAGAACAGCTCAATCAATTTCCTTTGCCTCGCTCTTACTATGCCGACCTGCTGCAAACCCTAAATTTTTCCCAGCCTGCCGTGGTGGGATTTGATCTGCTCTTCTCTGAATCTAGCCCAGACGATGAAGCATTTGCTGGGGCGATCGCCGACAGTTGGAATGTGGTGCTAGCCATTGCTGATGGGCTAGGAGACAGCAGCATGACTTTTGTGCCAGAGCTAATCTCTAGCGCAGCGGAAACAGGTCATGCCCATACCATGTCCGACTCTGATGGCACCATCCGCAAAATCGATCTTTATCAAGAAAACTTACTTCATAAAGAAAACCCAGCTGAGCGTAAGTTCGTACCCTCTCTGGCGATCGCCATCCTGCAAATCTATGTCGAGAGTCTAGCCGCAACGACCGGTGAAGCCATACCAGAGGTTCCCGACTCATCTAGTTTTTTGGAGTCTACTGCTAAACTTTCGGCTGCATCTCCTAGAGACGAAACCCTACAACCGCAGCCCGCTTCCGCTGATGCTTCGGCTGATTTCACCGTTTGGTTAAATTGGCCTGCCCCAATTACGACTAATGAGGCAGGCTCTTGTCTTTCTGAGACTCAGCCCGGTGAGCTACAGATTTATTCTCTAGCCTGTATGCTTGATCAGCAGACTGTGCCCGACACCTTTAGAAACAAAATTGTTCTTATCGGAATGACGACTCGGGGTTTTGACCCCCTGGTGACGCCCTTTAACCAAAATCCGCCGACCTCTGGAGTGTTTGTTCATGCGGCGCTGATTGATAATCTGCTCAACGATCGCCTCCTGCAGCGGCCTCCGCGATGGACCGAAGGCTTGCTGATTGCGCTACTGGGCTTAGGTGTGGCGATCGCCATGGGACGGCTGAGCCTGATCGGACGAGGAGCCCTGCTAATCGGCCTACCTCTCCTCTGGTTTGCCGCTTCCGTTGGGGCGCTCCAGGTCAACTGGTGGCTGCCTGTGGCGGCTCCCATTGGCACCGTGATGCTGGTGTTTACAGGCACGCAGATTCGAGAGCAGTTAGAAAAACAGCAGTTGATGAATCTGTTTGAAATCTATGTCTCCCCCGAAACAGCGCGTCACATCTGGAAGCACAAACAAGATGTGCTGACAGAACACCAGTCTGATGTCGAAAAACGGGTGGCCACAATTTTGTTTGTCGATATTCGCCGCTTCACCACTATTTCTGAACAACTGCCGCCCGATCAGCTCATGACTTGGCTCAATCGCTACCTCGACACCATGACCACCTGCATTTTGGATCATGGCGGTCGGGTCGATAAGTACATCGGCGACGAAATTATGGCTGTGTTTAGCAGTCCGGATGAGGCTCCCTCTGACGCAACCGATCGCCACAACGCTCAATGTGCGATCGCCGCCAGCCTATCGATGAATGAAAAGTTACGGCATCTCAACCATGAATTTACAACAGAAGGGTTACCCACCGTTCAGTTTGGCATCGGCATTCATACAGGAACCGTCGTCGCCGGAAATATGGGCGGAGCACGCCGCTATAACTACTCTGTTGTGGGAGATGCCGTCAATGTGGCATCACGACTCCAAAGCCTGAATAAACAGATTACAGACCAGAATCCATTTCATGTGCTGATCAGCAGTACAACCTATGACCATGTGGGCGATCGCTATCCCAGCCAACCCGTAGGGCAGTTGCAACTCCGAGGTCGAGAGCAAGAACTGCTCGTCTACAGTCTTCAAGAACTCCATGAATTCAAACCCCTCTAACTGTTCATGACCGTTTTTATCCAGCCAAGACTGATGCATTATGTTGAAAGGGTGGGTGCGGCGCACCCACCCTTTCAATGAATTTATTCAGGCTTACGTGAGTTGTGTGTAAGGCTTGCTAGCATGGCATTTGACTCGGAAATTTGACTCAGAAATTTGACGCGAAGAGTGGATGAATCGAAACGTGCAGCAAGCAAAAATCTATCGGTTGCAAATAGAGTTGCAACTCTATCGGTTGCCCAGAGGCGCAAGAATTCTCACCCTGGTTTTTACACCCCTTCCAGCACCCCATCGCCAAAAGCTCTTAAACTGAATATGAACGTTGACCCCAAATTAAACATTCTCGGTAAACATATTCGGTAAACATTCTCAGTTATGTTGCAAGTCACGAAGGGTATCGCGATTCCCCTGAATGAGATCGAACTTAGCGCCGTCCGCTCTCAAGGAGCCGGAGGGCAAAACGTGAATAAAGTCGCGACCGCAATTCATTTGCGATTTGACATCAACGCGTCTTCCCTTGCCCCGATTTATAAAAAACGGTTGCTCAACCGTGGCGATAACCGCATCACCAAAGACGGGGTGATTGTGATCAAAGCCCAGCAATATCGGACTCAAGAGCAGAATAAAGAAGATGCGCTCAATCGTCTGCGGCAAATGATCAAGAGCGTTACTGTCACCCCGAAAGTGCGAAAGCCGACCAAGCCTTCTCGCAACGCTCGACGACGACGAACCGACCGCAAGACGAAGCGCGGCCAGCTCAAAGCTCAGCGCGGCAATATCAAATTGTGATAGACGGGGCGATCGCACAGCTTTGTGATTGTTTTAGATCGGGGCTGCAAAAGTTATACATTCAAGGATTAGTTGACTGACAAAACTCTTGAAACCCTGATTCTGTCCTAGGATGGGTTAGCGTTAGCGTAACCCATCGAAACCGTCTCTACTGTTGGGTTTCACGTTGCTCAACATCAACCTACATCAACATGAGTTCGGGATAAAAAATTGCCGAAAAGCCTAGTTTGCCGTTCATTGAGAGAAAGCTGCCAACAAAAGTATTCTCAATAAAGCTCACTCATGCGAATTTTCTCAATGATGAGCCTTGTTGAGAATCGTGCGTAGATTCTGAATCTTCCAGATGTATGAGATACAGGGGTTTGAACCCTCTGCTTAACCCGAACTCACGTTACATCAGAATTTTTGTCAGTCTTGAATATACTCATTGCTGACCACTAACGCCTGCTCTGCCCGCATCAACTCGCGCCCAAGATAGGCGGCATGGCTCATCATGCTCACCGGACAAGGATGCGCTTTTTCAAAGATTTTGATGCATAGTTCTTTAGCCGTTTGCCCGGTAAACGTTTGAGTCGGTTCGCGTTTGATTGGCCCTCGGGCAGGGATGGGTTTTCCTGTTGCTGGGTCGATCGCCAATCCCCGAGGGTCGATGGTATTTGAATAATGGCGGGCTCGAATCAGTCTCGCTTCTCGGTCAATATCGATAATGAAATAGCCCGCCGGATCAAGAGCCAGCGTGCGTTTAGAAAGCTCAACATCAAGGGCAGTCAGGCGATCGCGCATTGTCATACATTTCTCAGAGCTGCACCAGATTTTAGCCCAGCCAGTCTATTTGTGTGAATCAAAACGCGTATGAATCAAAACGCGTATTGAAGTCCAGTTTGAAGATTGAACAAGAGCGGCGGATTGTCGTTGCCGGGGTTGCCAGAGAGCGTCAGGCGGGCACTGTTGTTAAACGACCAGCGATCGCTAATCGGTATGCCCAAGTCGGTCTGAGACTGAAACAGAATATTGTTGCTCTCAGCGATGGGCACATCAAACGTGAACGACTGCTTAAACCGGAGAGTGCTAAACCAAATATCTTGATAGTTCAGCCCGAGGCTGGCCGAAACGGGGGTAAACTCGTCATCTTGATCTTCAAAATTTTCGTAGCGGGCGCTCAATCCTGTTTGCAGGTCGAGTCGGCGATCGCTCGCCACCTGCCAGATCGTAAAGCTGGCTCCTGCGGCTAGTCGTGCCCTCAGGTTTAAATTCTCTAGATTGTCACTCGCGACTGAGGAATTGACAAAAAACTGAACGTCTTCGGAGCCGTAGTGGAGACTATCAGCAACCCACTCTCCACTAAACAAGTCTGCATCGTCCCTTGCCCCATCGAAGTTGTAGGTGAGCCGCAGGGATAAGTCTAGAAAATGCTGTCGCCACTGTCGCTCTGCTGTGCCCGAGAGGGTCACAACGCCACGGGTGCGATCGCCAGAAAAGACGCTGCTCTGGAGCCCGAAGCTGCCGCTCCAAGGACGAGGTGTCAGCCCTGATGAGGCAACTTCAGACTCATTCGCATCATTCGCAATAGACCTGTCTTCTGCCAACGCAGTGAGAATTTCTTGGCTTTGTGCGACCAGCCCAGCCACTGCATCGGTCTGCCCCAAATCAGCAGATTGAATCGCGAGCTGAGCCAGGGCGATCGCCTGAGATTCTGACAGCTCAGCCGCTTCAATAGACTGTTGAGCCATCGTCAGAGCCGTGCCCGCTTGGGCGGGTTGCAGCAAGTCTGCATAGCGCGTGGCGATCGCCATCCAAAGCTGAGCCCGCAGCAGAGGCTCGATCGTTGTCTCCGCTAGCTGCTCGGCAGCGGCCAATGGTATGAGAACGGCCTCTTGTTCTCCATATTTGGCGTATAGGTCGGCGATCGCCAGCAATGCCGACACTTGCTCAGACTCTGACTCGATTTGAGGAATCAGTTCAAGGGCGGCGCGCAAATACCGATCAGCCTCAACCGCCTGTCCTGTGCTGAAGCTATAGCGAGCCGCAATACTCAACACCGTGACTCGATCCGCAGCGGTTCCGGTGCGGTTGGCAATATCAAGCGCATTGCGAATGGCGAGATCTGGCTCACGGGGATCTGGCTCACGGAGATCTGACTCACGGTGAGATTCGACACCCTCAGACTTAGCTGAAATTGCGGCTCGAATTGCGGATTGAATCGATGAATTGTCCTCTGTGATTTTGAGTGACATCGAGTGTTCATGCTCAAGGCTCGGCATCGGTTGGGCGATCGCACTCCTAGAACACAGGGCTTCGATGAAAACGGTTCCAACCAATATCGAACCCATCGTTCCCAGCCGTCTCGCATGTCTCAAGATGCAACGCCCGTTTTGCCCTATGTGAGCCGTTAACGTCATGAAGTCCAGCAATTCTCATTATGGTTACACTACAACGCGCGCAAATCAATTGCGGGCTACAAACAATCAAGTCCCTTCAGGACTGATAACCGATGGTTCTTAGCCCCAAAGGGGCTTTGACTGATTAGCCCGCAATTGATTTGCGGGCGGGTCGGAAGCGTAGCCAGATGGCCAATTCGCCAAAATAAGGAGCGATCGCTCCTTATTTTGGCGACAAATCTCAGAAACTTCCACTTTTGTTTTTGTGGGGCGGTAGAATGCTAAATCCCATGACTTTTCCCAATCACCCAATGGCGACGGAAAAACCGCGATAGTCTCGACTCTTCTAGAGCCAGATAAATCGGACGCCCGTGGGGGCAAGTGCGCGGATGGCGAGTGCGCTGCCACTGAGAAATCAGAGTCTGCATCTGCGAGATCTCTAATGGCGTGCCGTTGCGAATGGCCGTGCGGCAAGCGGTCGCGACGATGGCCACATCCAAATTGCCGCCGAGGCTCAGCTCGATTAGAGCGTCGTCGCGATCGCCCCGCTCAACCAAGGCTTGCGGAATTGTGCGAATGGCCCAGGCACTGTCGCCAAAGGCTTCTACATCGAGAGACAATCGCTGCAGCTGTTCGACCTGCTCCTCCATCAGATGATTGAGAATCACCGGAGATTCGAGGGGAACCACCGTCCAGCGATCGCACAACTGCTCATAAATCACGCGCTCATGGGCGATGTGCTGCTCCACTAGCCACATGCCGCTAGGATGCTCCACCAAAATGTAGGTGTTGTGAACCTGGGCGATCGCCTTCAGAGGGGTCAGCGGCTCCAGAGTCTCCTGGTCTGCTTCGTCGTCCTCTTCTTCAAGAGAACTGAGACGTTCTGCTCGACTCAGAGGCAAGCCGGAAGGATCATACTGCTCTGCTGCTTCCGCTGTTTTCAGCAACTGATTCACCCGTCCCGTGATTTGCCCCGTGTAGAGAACATCGGGCGCACTGCTAGGGTTGAGGCTGAGACTGTGGGCGATCGCCTCTTGAATATGGTTTTGCCACTGATCGAGGGGTCGCAGATAGATTTCTGTTTTGGCAGGGTGGCGGTTCCAGTCGATGGCGTCGCCCGCCACATATAGATGCACAAAGCAAACCGGATGCCGATCGCGCGGCAATGTTTGTCGAAAGGCCGCCATGATCGACTGCTCAAGCTCTGGCGATCGCACCACGCGACCATTAATGGCGACTTTCACCCAGTCAGGACGGCGACGGTGACAGCGATCGGGCAGCCCGATGAGAGTATAAAGGCGGCCCTCGGCCACATCGCGCCAGCCTTCTCGCAGGTCTGCCGCATCAATGCTGCGAACGAGTTGGGGCAAAATGTCGCGACTGCTAGAGCTGGGGTAGATAGAAAACCAGTCTTGGCTATTGCGACTGACGCGCCAAGTCACAGCGGGGTGACAGAGCGCGAGATGCTGCACCGTAAGCTGCACCGCTCGAAACTGCTGCGCCAGTGAAGGCAGTGATTGCCGTCTCGTCAGCCAGTTGCCAAACAGCTGATCGACGACCGTGATGGTGCCGGGGGCGATCGCCACGGTGTCTTGCTCAATGGGCTGACCGTGGCGATCGTATTGAATGCAGTAGCCGTTTTCGATTAGCAGGGAAGGTTCTTCGGGTGGGTCAGTCCTAACATCAAGATTCAGACGACTATAGAGACTCAAATGTGAGAGCTGCGCCAAACTGTGCAGCGCTTCTCCCCGAAATCCGAGGCTAGAGATGCGAATCAGGTCTTGGCGATCGCGAATTTTGCTGGTGCTGTGGGGCAGGGCGGCTTGCTGTAAGTCTTCCAGCGCCATGCCGCAGCCGTTGTCAACCACTCGAATGCGCCAAGAGTCTGGGTCAAGCTCAATGGAAATGCGGGTTGCTTTTGCGTCGAGAGCATTTTCCGCCAGTTCTCGCACCACTGCCGCGAGGGAATCGATGACTTCCCCCGCCGCCATCAAATGCACGACATCGGAGGGCAGGGTTTGGATAGAGGAGATGCGACCGCTAGAAATGGAGCTTGATTCGAATGTCAAATCTGAGTTCTCAACGACTGAACAAATACTGTGAACGATGGCTAAGAAAAAGCTGCCGCATCAGCAAGATTGCCAAAAGCCACCAGCGCGAAGCTATCTCTCCCATCGCTTCCTAGTTTTCATTCTCAAACTATTGAATTATGGTAAGTCGAATTTTGAGATTTTGCTGCCTTGGGATGGCGATCGCCCATTTCTCACTGACTAGCCGGGAATCTCGACTACATCTGATGCCGCAGTCGAGCCATGAAAAACCCATCCATTTGATGCTGGTGCGGCCAGATCTTAAGCCAGCCTTCGGGTTGAGTCCAGACATCAAGAGGTGAATCAGCAGCTGGAGGTTCAACCCGCCAGTTGGGGTGCGTCTTGAGAAACTGCTGAATTTGCTGCTCGTTTTCAGCCGGATGCAGGGTGCAGGTGGCGTAGACTAACACACCGCCCGGTTTGACTAACTGGCTCGTGCGATTGAGCAACCCTGTTTGGATAATGGCCTGGTCTGCCACGCTTTCTGGGGTCTGCTGCCAGCGGGCATCGGCATGGCGGTTGAGCGTTCCCAACCCCGAACAGGGGGCATCGACGAGGACTCGATCGGCCAAGGGCAGGTCATCTAAATCGGGCGATCGCATATCTACAGCCTTGGTCTGAATGGAGTTGAGCTTGAGCCGCTGCTGATTTTCTTCGACTCGTCGCAGCCGTTTGGCTTGGCGATCGCAGGCCCACACCTGACCGCGATCGCCCATGCACTCCGCAATTTGGGTCGTTTTGCCGCCGGGAGCCGCACAGGCATCGATGACGATTTCACCTGGTTTGGGAGCCAGCAGCTTAACAACACCTTGGGCACTGGCATCTTGAACGCTCCACCAGCCGTCGTCGTAGCCCGGTAAGGCTCGAATGTCGCCCGCATGGTGGCGCAGTTGGATGCCGTGAGTCGTGAAGGGGATCACGTCTGCTTCAATGCCCTGATCTTCAAAGGCTTGCAGCACCTGATCGCGAGTCGTCTGGAGTCGATTGACCCGCAGGTTAATCGATGGAGGCTGATTGAAATACTGGCAGAGAATATCGAGTTCGGAGAGTGGAAGCTGCTCTGACCAGACCTGCAAAATCCAGTCAGGATAGCTGTGCAGAATGGCGAGTCGGGCGATCGCCTCCTCTGGCAAATTAAGCGGATCGTGAGGCTCAGAAGTGCTTGATTCAGCCGCAGACTCTCGCCCATAGCGCCGCAGCAGCCCGTTAACAAAGCCCGACAGTCCCTTGAGGCCATTTTGCTTTGCCAGCTCTACTGAGGTGTTAACCGCAGCAGACGCGGGCACCTGGGTCAGATAGCGCATTTGGTAGAGCCCCAAACGCAGAATCAGTCGCAGCTTCAGCGGTTGGCGATCGCCTTCTTTGCTGCTGTATTGATCGATCAGCGCATCCAGGGTGCGGCGGCGACGGGTGACACCATAGACCAGTTCAGTAATAAAACGGCGATCGACGGCTTTCAAGTTGGCTTTGGCAAGCCCCTGCTGCAATGCGGCATCGGCAAACTGACCCTGCTCAATCTTGAGCAACGCCATGAGAGCGACCTGTCGAGCCTGAGACTGCTCTATCTGCACCATTCACTTTGAATTCACCTAAACGACAGGGAGCCTGTTCTCTTTGCACGCCAGCCTGTTCACGACTTTAGAACGCATGGAGAAAACCTGCTACCTCTGAATCATAGTCGGAATTGATTCTGTAATTCTCAAGAGGGCGAATCGGCCCTCTGGCTACGCTTCTAGCTGGCCCCCGACAAACGTACGAGCTAATCAGCGAAAGCCCCGCTGGGGCTCACCCCCAGCCCTTCGCAGTCCCGCAGAGACTTTACGTTTTGTGGGCCGCACTTCAGTCGCGAACGCGTATCAATCAACCTGATCTTGAGGGTTGGCCGACAGCACCAGCGGCACAATAATCGTCAGGGGAATGGCGGCACAGAGATAGAGGCCGAGCTGATAGCTATCAAACACTTGCTTAAAGAGAGCCAACAGAGAAGGCCCGATGGCGCTGGCAATGACGAGACTCATCATCTCGACTCCGACGATCGCCCCTAGATGTTGCCGCCCAAAATATCGAGGCATGGAGACTGTCGAAAGCGTGCCAAAACAGCCGCCACTCATGCCCAATCCGGCGATCGCCACCCATTGCAAGACAGCGCTATCTAGATGAGCCATGCTGGCGATGCCCACGGCCTCAACTACCATCATGGCGAGAAACAAAAATTTGAGCGGCACTCGGTCAGACATGAGGCCAATCAGGTAGCCCGTTAGGGTTGAAAAAATGGCGATCGGGAGAAACAGGGCAACGGTCTGGGTGCGCGCGAGTCCGGCGGAGGCTCCGATGTCTACGATGTGAAAGGTGATGCCTGTAATGGTGAGGGCTTGGGAGGCTAAGGCTAAAGTCACCGCCCAAAAAGCTAAGGTGCGTAATGCTTCTGAACGGCTAAAATCTCGCGTCGTGCGGATTTGGCTGACTGCGGCTGGTTGGTCTGAGATTCGTTCAACCTGTCGCGTCTCTCCGTCCATTTGGAGACCACATTCTTCAGGGTTGTCTCGATAAAACAGCCAGCCGATCAGCGTCATTCCCACGCCTACGATCGCCGCGAGAAAGAGCCACGCGCCTCGCCAACCGAAGGCATCGATCAGCAAACTTAAGATCAGGGGAGCCCCCGAAAACCCGAAAGAGACAAAGATTCCCGCCGTGCCCGAAACGCGGCCTCGCTTGCGGTCAAACCATTTGCCGAGGGTGGTGCGGCTAACCATCGTCAGCATCCCCTGACCGCTAAAGCGAAGATTGACAAACCCGATCGCCAACAGCACAAACGCCACGGGCAAAGAAGACTCTAGATTCAGCAGACCTGTGATGAATGCGGTGAGGCGATCGCACCAGCTCAGGTAGGTCAGCGTCAGGGCCAGCCATAGCGATGCCCCGATGACGACGATTCTCGCACCAAGCCGATCGATCAGCACCCCACCAAACGGCAACAGCAGACCGCTGGTGAGCGTACCAATCAGGTAGGCATTGCTGAGATGGAGCCGCGACAGTCCGGTCGCCTCCAGTAAGGGATCGGTGAAGACGCTCACCCCTGCCGTTTGCCCCGGAATGCTCATGAGAATGCCAATCGTGGTGACGATGACGATGATCCAGCCGTAGAACAGAGACACCCGCTGGGGCTGAAACGGATAGTTGGGCTGCATGGCAGGACTCTGATGCAGCCGCTTGATCGGGGCTGAAATCTGTGCCGAAATGCGCTGGGCGATCGCCACAGTCGGCTTATCAAGAGTCGGTTTGTTGGAGGAGTGTCGAAAATGTTTCAGAGGAAAAGACCTTCCATTTGAGGGTAGATGACAGGATAGAGCTAGGGAATGCAAAAACTCCGATCTATTTAGATCTAAATAGATTAGATAATCACATTAGGGTGAAACCGTGACAGGTGAGATGATTAGAGCTGGATTGGTGGGCACAGGCTACGCCGCACAGCGACGGGCAGAGGCATTGGCGGCAGATGAGCGATCGCACCTCGTGGCCGTCAGCGGCCACTCCGCCGAGCGGGTGCAGGAAATTTGTGCGGCTCATAAGGCCGAAGCCATGACTTCAGGGCTAGAGCTGGCAACACGTCCGGACTTGGATCTGGTTATCATCTCGACCGTGAATCGCGATCATGGGGCGATCGCCCGTGCCGCTCTTGAGTCGGGCAAACACGTCATTGTGGAATATCCTCTCGCGTTGGATTTACAAGAAGCCCAGAGCTTAGTCTCTCTGGCTCAACAAACCCAGCGGCTCCTCCATGTGGAGCATATTGAGATTTTGAGCGGCATTCATCAGGCGCTCCTGCAAAGACTATCCCAAATCGGACAGCCATTTTATGTGCGATCGATTAACCTTAGAGCAGAACAGCCTGACCCCAGTAAGTGGAGCTACGATCCGCTGCTCGTCGGCTTTCCCCTGGTCGGAGCCTTGTCTCGAATTCAGCGTCTTACCCACCTGTTTGGAGCTGTGTCTACCGTATCGTGCCAGAGTCGATTTTGGCTGCGATCGGGCGAGATGGTCGAGCATCCTGATATTTCAGAACCCTACGAAGCCTGTCTCTGCTCGGCACAACTGCGGTTTCAAACCGGACTGATCGCCGATGTGGTCTACGGCAAGGGCAGCGCTATCGGTCAAACCGAGCGACAGCTCGACATTCACGGCAAAACTGGCCTGCTGCGCCTAGAGCGCAGTCGCGGCTGGCTGATCCAAAACGGCCAAGAGCAAGAACTGCCTGTCGGTTCCCGAAAAGGGTTGTTTGCCCAAGATACGCGCCTTGCGCTGGAGGCGATCTGGGCGATGCCTCAACAAGCCAACGCTCCGCTCTACGTCACCGCTGAGCAAAGCCTCTATGCGCTGACGGTTGCAGATGCCGCAAGGCGATCGGCCTTAACTGGGCAAGTCATCGCTCTATAGGACAGCTCTGCTAGGTAAGGAGATTAGGGGCAATACGGGCTACGCCCAGGCAAACCAACGCCCCCCATTGATTTTGGATTCTAGATTTTGGATTTTGGATGGCATGAAAGGTGGCGATCGCCCTATCAGCCTGCCTGGGCGATACGGGCTACGCCCAGGCAAGCCAACGCCATGAGAACCCTGAGTCTACTCAATCCATACGGTTTTGGTGAGAATGCACATCACCTCACCGGGACGCTCTGTAGGCATGGGGCGGCTCCACTCGTTGGGTTCGGCGTAGCCTCGATGATGCAGGTTTTTGATCACCTCTCGAACGGCTTTGGGTGAACCGTAGAGCAAGTGACGCACGGGTTCGTTGTGCGGATTGGGGTTTGGGTGGCTCGAAAAATCAGCACCCGAAGTAGTGGACGCAAACGCGCCCGATTGAAACGGTTGACACATGGTGGTTCTGGTTCCTTTTTGAAACTAAACGATAGGAAGAAACCAGAACTCAGTCGCCTGACTACCCCGCAAATGTGTGTGCAATTCGAGGCAGCCACGGTTTACCATGA
>JBARXP010000073.1:0-5625 GCA_049647405.1 Elainellaceae cyanobacterium
GTAAAGAGATTGGCGCGTTTGCCGCTGCCCGCCTGGGCATAGATCAGCACGGCATCCAGCGTCATCGGATCGACCTTATACTTCCACCAATACCCTCGTTTGCGCCCCACCAAATAGGGACTATCGAGAGCCTTGATCACAAGCCCTTCTGCCCCTGCTTCACGAGACTGGGCACGATATTGACTCAGATCATCAAAGGTGGAGAATTCCAGAGATTCGGTCATGCGAATGGCGTCTAGATTGGACGCTAATTCTGAGGGGTTCGATTTTTTGCTAGAGGATTTGCTGGAACTCTTTTTTGCATGTTGCGTGGTTGATTGCGCCGCTTCAGAGTTTCCACCCGTGGACTTGACCTGGCGAAAAATCTCAGTGAGAAACTGGCGGCGATCGCCCAAGGCAATCTCTCGAATATCCTCCCCATCTCGTTCGAGTAGGTCATAGGCGAGGAAATAGGCCGGATTTTCGGTGCGCAGCTTTTGGGTGACGCGTTTGCGGCCTAGCCGGGTTTGCAGGGCATTAAAGCTGGCGGGGCGATCGCGCTCGTGATCCCAGCAGACGATTTCTCCATCAAACACGTAGCCATCGGGCACGAGCTGAAAGGCTTCTTCCAGTTCGGGAAACTGAGGGGTGATCAGGTCTTCTCCCCGCGACCAGATAAACACTTCTCCCGCTCGCTTAATGATCTGCGCCCGAATGCCGTCCCATTTCCACTCGGCTTGCCAGTCGCTCATCAATGCGTTTTGAAACCGATCGACTTCTAGAGGCGATGCGAGAAAAAATGGGTAAGGCTGACTCGGAGAGACTTCGGCAGCCTCAGGACTCGTGAGCTGAGTATAAAACTCCACAGTCGGCTGAAAGTCTCCCATGAGGCGATGGGCGAGTACAGCCTCCGGAATTTCAAAGGCCGCTGCTAATCCCCGAATCACCAGCTTGCTCGACACCCCAATCCGAAAGGCTCCCGTCAGCACTTTGTTTAAGACAAAGACTTCGGTGAAATTGAGCGCCGACCACCAAGAGGTGACTAGGGTGCTGATTTCTTCGTCAGACTCCGCCGTTTTCACCTTTGGAATGATGGTTTCCATCCAGTCTTTTAAGGCAATGTCAGCAGCCGAACTGCGCTCCAGCGGCGCGTCTCGCAGCAGCAGTGCGATCACCTCAGCAGAGTCGCCCACATGAGAATAGCAGTCTTTAAATAGCCACTCTGGAATATCTGAAATTTGCAAAAAGACTCGTCGCAACACGCTAGACGTTACAAGTCGTTTACGGGTCTTGCCCAACAAAAGATACAGTGCCCACACCGCGTTGGCGGGCTTCTCTGCTCGAAAGTAGTCCTCTAGCGCCCCAACTTTTTCATGGGTCGAGGTCGTAGAGTCTACCGCTTGAAAAAGCTGGGTAAACCGTTTCATCGCAATCTGTTTACATCTCCACCCATAACCTAAAACATTTATGGAGCTTCCGCAGTCTGGCGTGAAACAGCGATAGTCTGCACAGAGACAGGGGCGAGAAAATGGGCGTGATGCGGGCTACGCCCAGACAAGCCAACGCCATGCTCACCAGCCCTCTATCCATTCACATATCTAGTGTTTCAACGGGAAATTGAGGATGAATCGAACGGTTGAAGTGTTGTCAGATAAAGCCGCACTTGTAGAGCGATCGCTCCAGATTGTCGTAGAGCGACTACAGACAGCGATCGCAGAACGAGGATACGGGACGATTGCTCTGTCGGGGGGCAGCACCCCAAAACCTCTCTATGAGGCGATCGCCAAGCAAGATTTGCCGTGGGACAAGGTGCATGTGTTTTGGGGCGATGAGCGCTATGTGCCTGCGACCCATCCTGACAGCAATGAGGGTATGGCTCGGGCCGCATGGCTTGATCAAGTCGAGATTCCGGCCAAAAATATTCACCCAATGCCCACGCTCCATCCTCAACCTGCCGACTCAGCCGTCCAGCATGAGCAGGAGTTGCAGTCCTTTTTTCAAACACAGCCGGGAGAGTTTCCTCAGTTTGACGTGATTTTGCTTGGCATCGGTGATGACGGCCATACCGCTTCGCTGTTTCCTCACACCGAGGCGCTCAAGGCGAATGGCCTCGTGACGGTCGGCAACAAAGACGGTCAGCCCCGCATTACGTTTACGGCGGTGCTGATCAACCAGGCGCGTTGTGTGCTGTTTATGGTGGCCGGAGCCAGTAAGCAAGAGGCTCTAGCCCACATCTTGGCTCCAGAAGATGACAGCCAACACTACCCAGCCCGACTGATTCAACCCCAAGGAGAACTCATCTGGCTGCTCGACAGTGCGGCTGGAGAAAAAGTGGAAGCTTAGGCAGGAACTAAGTTTTGAGTTCTCAGGTTTAAGTTTTGAGTTCTCAGTTTTGAGTGACGGATTCAACTCAAAACTCAACCTGCAAAATTTAGAACGGATTGAATTCCAGTTCTTTAGCCTGCGGAACTGACGATGAATGCTATGTCTGCTCTTTTGGGGGAGTACTAGCAATGCGAATTTCGGAGACGAAAGAGCTGGTGTCAAAGCTATCGGGGCGTTTGACGACGCTGGTGCGAAGGCGTAAGTTATCGCTAACAAACCAGAGTCTTTCCTCAGTCTCCATGCCGTCGTGGTTGGATGACAGGCTGAGAATGTCTTGATCGTCAAGCACGTAGTTCACCGTCGATGAAAACGGCTGGGGCTTGCTGGTGTGGCGCAAAAGCTGACCCTGGTTGGGCTGGTCTGAGGCGATCGCCACAAGGGTCGTCAAGCCCATCTGTTTCGATGTCTCAGCTCCCAAAAAGCCTTCCCATTTCACCTGCATGCCACAGAGTGCCTGACTGGCATCAACTCCATGCTTTTCGCAGACCTGCTGCACTGCGGCATCTGTCGGTTCTAGCAGGTCGATAAACACGTCTGACTTTCCCCATTCAGACTGGCTGTAGTTAAGATGCTGACTGGTGCGCTGCGAAAACCATTTGCCGCAGCTTTTTTCAAAAAAGGCTTTGATATCCATAGGATGCGTAAGTGACAGATCGGGCTTGATGAGAAACGACAGCGTTTACTCTAAGCGAAACATTCTTCATTCTAAAGAGTTGTGTGCCACCCAGATAGACTTTGAGTCGAATGAATCGAAAACACCCAATTCTCCGGATCATTTCTTAGCGGTTTGTAACGACCGTCGTAATGGTTTGCAAAAGGCGAAACGCACGATGATAAGCTAGCGAGTGGACTTTTTACGCTTTTCATAACAAGGACTTTTTGAAATGGTTGGTTCATCCCAGGTTCCTTTGCTTTTGCGAGCCGCCCGTGGCGAGAAGCTTGACCGTCCTCCGGTATGGATGATGCGTCAGGCTGGGCGCTATATGAAAGCCTATCGGGACCTGCGAGAAAAATATCCGTCCTTCCGTGAGCGGTCTGAGATTCCAGAAGTCGCTGTTGAAGTGTCGCTCCAGCCCTGGCGCGCCTTTCGCCCCGACGGGGTGATTCTGTTTTCCGACATCGTGACGCCCCTTCCGGGCATGGGCATCGGGATGGATATTGCTGAAGGAAAAGGGCCAATCATTGACAACCCGATTCGCACCCAGGCTCAGGTTGATGCCTTGCGGACTCTAGAGCCAGATGAGTCGGTTCCCTTCATTCGCACGATACTCAAAGCGTTGCGGGATGAGGTCAAAAATGAATCCACAGTGTTAGGTTTTGTGGGCGCACCCTGGACACTGGCGGCCTATGCCGTTGAGGGCAAAGGGTCAAAGACCTATTCTGTGATTAAGAATATGGCGTTTACGGAGCCAGCAATTCTCCACGATTTTCTAGGCAAGCTGGCCGACTCTATCGCGATCTACGTGCGCCACCAGATTGACTGCGGTGCCCAAGTGGTGCAAATGTTTGACTCGTGGGCGGGTCAGCTTTCGCCCCAAGACTATGAGACCTTTGCCCTGCCGTATCAAAAGCGGGTGTTTGAGCAGGTTCGCCAAACTCATCCCGAAACGCCCTTGATTCTGCTCATTTCCGGCAGTGCGGGTCTGTTAGAACGCATGAAGATGGCTGAGCCTGATATTATCAGCGTCGATTGGACGGTGGATATGGCCGATGCTCGCCGCCGCTTGGGCCCAGACATGAAGGTGCAAGGCAACCTCGATCCCGGTGTGCTGTATGGCTCTCACAGCTTTATTCGCGATCGCATTCTCGACACAATTCGCAAAGCAGGCCATCAGGGGCACATTTTGAACTTAGGACACGGCGTTCTCAAAGACACACCCGAAGACAATGTCAGGTTCTTCTTTGAGACGGCGAAACAAGCGGATGAGCTGCTTGCTGTTCACGCCTGAGGCGCTGATATCTGATGGAAGGCGATCGCCAACGTATTTTTATCACCGGAGCAAGTGGCTGCATCGGGCAACACATCGTGGAAACTCTGGTGCAGTCTACAGAGCACGAGCTGTTTTTGCTGGTGCGCAACCCTGACAAGCTTCAGGTTGATTGCTCGGTGCGTCCGGGGGTGCATGTCATTCACGATGACATGCGGCGCATCGATCGCTATGCCGATCTGCTGCAAACAATGGATACCGCCATTCTCACGGCTGCGGCCTGGGGTGACCCGGCTGTGACCTTTGATATCAACGTCAGCAAAACACTCCAGTTAATGAATCTGCTTGATCCCGATCGGTGTCAGCAGGTCATCTACTTTTCAACAGCGAGCTTGCTAGGGAATGACAATCGACTGCTGAAAGAAGCGGGCGAAATCGGCACAGACTATATCCGGACTAAATATATCTGCCATGAGCAGCTCCAGCGGTTGGCGATCGCCCCCAAGGTGACCACGGTCTACCCTACGCTCGTGTTTGGAGGAGACAGTCAAAAGCCCTATTCTCATCTTTCGGCAGGTCTAGCCGATGTCACCCAGTGGCTGTGGCTGGCTCGCTTTTTTCGGGTAGATAGCAGCTTTCATCTGGTTCATGCCCAAGATATTGCGCATGTCATCGGGCATTTGGTCGAACATCCTCCTGCTGCCGATGAGCCTCGGCATCTGGTGTTGGGCAACCCCAGCACTACCGCCAATCAGGCCATTCGAGACATGTGTCGCTACTTTCATCTGCGAATGTATATGCAGTTTCCGCTGCTGCCTGTCGCTGACCTCATCATCAAACTCTTCCGCATTCAGATGGATACTTGGGATCGATTTTGTATGCGCTACCGCCACTTTTGCTACAAAGACCCTGTCAACCCGGCCACCTATGGGCTACCCATGTATTGCGAGACGATTGGTGACCTGATGAAAATTCACAACCTCAGCCCAAAAGATTAGTAGGCTCACGGATAAAACTGTTGTGTAAAAAGCAGGCTTGGGGACTAGGGTTAGAGGGTAAAGCACGATATGTGCTTTACCCATGCCGAAAAAATGTGTCACTAACCTCACCCCGGTCGGGTGCATCCCCCTGATCGGATTCATCCCCATGATCAGCGAATTTATTCCAAAATTCGCACACCAACAACAGTGGTGTTGAAGCGATAGATCAACCCTTCCAGTTCCATTTGAGTGCCGATTTTGACTTTGTTGCCGCCAAATACGGCGCTGTCATTGGTAATTTGGGCGTTTCCAGCCAAGGTAATCAGCATATCAATGGTGAAATCCATCTCGGG
>JBARXP010000074.1:0-19900 GCA_049647405.1 Elainellaceae cyanobacterium
GCGCCCACCGCGCGCCCACAAAAATGTCTATGTCCTAAATAAGCTGACTACAGCTATAGAGCCGCCACCATGGCCGCAATTCAACAAGTCAAATTGAGATGGATCTCGTGGCTCAAGGCTCTCAAGATCAGAGCGAGAGCAGTGATACGTAAAAAGTGATACGTAAGAAAACTAAATCAAGGGAAGCAGTCGCTCAACATCGAAGTTAGAGACAACATGAGCGAGCTTCGCGAGGTCGTTCGGATTGTCAAAATAGGGAATACGGCCTAACACAGGAACCTGGGTCAACGACTGCACGAGAGAAGCCGGAGCCAGGTTTTCGGCGTCTTGGTCAGAGCAGGGATGGAGTGTGTTGAGCACGATGCCTTTGATATGAACCCGCGATTGGCGGGCTAGGGCAACGTGGGCGATCGCCTCGCCAATGGCTCCTGCCCGAACCGGGACAACAAGTAGCGTGGGTAAACGCCAGTCCCAGGCGAGTTCGGCGACGGTGGTTTCGAGGGTGAGGGGGGTGCCCAGACCGCCGCAGGCTTCTACCAGCACCACATCATGGGTCTGAGTCAGCGCTTGGTACTGCCGCCAGATTTCGGCCAGGTTGATCTGAATGCCTTCGTTTTGAGCCGCAAGGGGAGGGTCGAGTCGAGACTGGAGCTGACAGGGCGTTAAACTTTCAGGCGATTGAGTTAGCGATAGCTGCTTCTTGAAGTAGTCGGCATCGCCAGAGCCCGCATCAATCAGCTTAAACAGAGCCAGTGAGCGAGTTGAGACATAGGTTTGGTGATAAGCGGCGATCGCCAGAGTAACCAGGGTTTTTCCGATTCCGGCAGCCGTTCCGGTGACGAGCAAGGTTGTTTGCATAAGATATGAATACTCCTGCCAGCCAACATAAGTGGATTTTGATATGGATGATTTTTTATCTAGCTCCTTCTTAATCTACACATCTGGAGACCAGATTGCACTCGATACAGCCCAATGATGCAGGATTTTTTTTGATGTCGAATCTAAATTTAATCCTTCTTCGCTCAATAGAACAGGATTTACGCATTGTGTTGAAAGAGTGGGCGCGACGTGCCCACCCTTTCAACGAGTTTATTCAGGCTTAGGCGAGTTGTGCGTAAGTCCTGTAGAAGTAGCGCTTTCTAGTTTTTGACTCGCACTTCTAATCGAAACTGGGTTCTATCGGTGGCAATGACATCAATCTGATAGTCGCCACTGGCAGGCAGTTGGGCTTCCCAAAACACCACTCGACTGGCATCTTCAACCAGACTTCCGTCAGGGTAGCGAATATTGAGAGTGACAGGGCCTTCTAACAGCTCTGCACTCAAGACCTGACCTGCTCTAGCATTGACGAGATAGCGGCGAATCGTTAAAGCATTGGTGGTTGCGGAGACGTTGAGCCCTTCGCTGCCCTCAGGGAAGTTGAGTCGTTCAGTCTCGACTGTGGGTTCGGGCTCGGGTTCGGGCTCGGGCTCAGGTTCTGGTTCTGGCTGAGGCTCGGGCTGAGGCTCGGGCGTGGCAGCACTGAGCTGGAGTGTGAGGCGATAGTCGCTCTCCTCAAGCCCCTGAACTGGGCTGAGCTGAATCGTATAGTCGCCTGTCGATTGAAGATTGCCCTCCCAGGTAGAAACCCGGCGCGATCGCTGCCCTAAGGGTCTCCCATCTAGCCCCAAAACCGTCATCAGCACACCCTCGTTTTCTAGGGCGGCTGAGAGGGTTTGCCCCTCGCTACCTGCGAAGACATAGTTAATCGTCTCGTTCGATTTTAGATTGCCGTCTAAGGCCAAGCTTTCGCCAACAGGCAGCAAGACTTGCTGCCTGTATTCTTGGGGTTCTGTGGGTTCTGGTTCTGTGGGTTCTGGTTCTTCAATCGCTTCGGGCGGCGGTTCTGGGCCATCGTCGTAAGACTGATTTGTTACCGCGCTAAATATCGCCCATGATCCAATAGCGGCAACGACGGCAACCCCCGTCCACAGGGCTAGCACCGATAGCGGGTTATCCCAAAACGATCCCTCATTTGACGGGGTCGACGCATACCCCACGGTAGTACGTGGCGGCGAGCGGCGTGGCTCACTAGATGGCTCAGCTGGCGGTTGATTGGACTGTTGAGGTTGATTAGGGCGCTGCCCAACTGCTGCCACCGTGCGCATCTCAGATGCGGGCATAGACGGTCGCGAGGGCGGTTGAACCCCACCAGAGTTAGAATCTGGCTCACTAGAACGAGCCTGTGTTGGCGGGGTCGCCTGTTGCCGAGGAGCCGCCTGGGGAGCAGGCGAGCCTGAGGAGGTTTGCTGAGCCGAAGAAGTAGGCGGCATCCCGTAAATGGCGCGGAGAGCTTCGGCCAACTCACCCACCGACTGAAAGCGATCGCCCGGTCGATAGCTCAGCATCCGGTTGATGATACTGGCAAACTCAGGACTGACCGATACCCAGTCTTGCCAGTGCCAAGTCAACATCGAGTCATCAAACAAATCTTGAGGCTCGTGCCCGGTCAGCAACACCACGAGAGTGACAGCCAGAGCATAGAGATCGCTACTCGGGTAGGCTCGCCCCGTCTGCACCTGCTCGCTGGGCGCATAGCCGGGTTTTCCTACCGTGGTCGGCTGGGCCGTTGACCCTGGCACATGAATCTGGGTGGCGATTTCTTTAACCACGCCAAAATCAATCAGCACCGGCAAATTGATTTCTTGACACAGAATAATGTTGTCAGGCGTAATGTCTCGGTGGATGATGCCTTTGCTATGAATATGAGCCAGTACCGGAATCAGATTTTGCAGCAGCCACAGTATTTCTGACTCTGAGAAGGCCATGCCACGGCTAACGCGCTCGTCTAGCGAAACTCGGTATGTTTTTCCGTGGATATATTGCTGCACCAAAAAAAGGCGCTGGTCTTCTTCGAACGTGGCGCGAAATTCAGGTACCTGGTGGTGCTTAATCTGGTAGAGAATCGAGGCTTCACGCTGAAACAGCTCTCGCGATTTTTCCAGCGCATAGGGGCTGCTCTGGTTAGGAATGTATTCTTTGAGCGCACACCTTTCCTTAAACCGCCCCTGATCTTCGGCCAAATAGGTGCGCCCGAAGCCCCCTTGGCCGAGCAGTTTCACAAGACGATAACGAGTTTGAAGAACGATGCCAGCTTGTAATGGCGGCTGCATAGCTTTACTTATCTAAGACAGGAACTCATCGAGGTTGAATCGAATTTGAATCGAATTTGAATTGAATTCGAATTGGGCCGAGCCAGATTTAGCTGCGGCTGATTTATGCTCATTCATCTAGGGTATCAAGCCCGCTAGTCAATCCAATAATGAATTGGAATACGACTGTAGACCCCACGAGGATCATTGAGCGATCGCACGGTTTCAACTTCGACCCATAGACGACGAAGATAATCGCTCAGCACATCGGGGTCGGTTTGAGTGGCTCCGGTGTAGTCGGAGAGAAACTGCTCTAGCACCTGCTCTTCAAAGCTGCGGACGCGAGGGTATTCGACCACATCCCAGTTGTCTAGCTCAGCTCGCTCAGCCGCGTCGGCGATCGCCATTTCCAGCCCGCCGATGTCATCGACTAGCCCTAACTCTTCAGCTCGAATGCCTGTCCAGACGCGACCCTGGGCGATGGGTTCTAGCTGTTCTCGCGAGATGGGCCGAGAGTCGGCAACGCTAGTGAGAAAATCATCATACGTCTTATTGACAAAATTCTGGATAATCGAGAGTTCTGCTTCGCTAGGAGGCCGTGAAACCGTCCCTAAATCGGCAAGTTCACCTGTTTTCACGATGTCCCAGGTGACGCCATTCTTATTGGCCAGCTCCTGCACATTGGGCAGCAGGCCAAACACGCCAATGGAGCCCGTAATCGTGTTGGGAGATGCAAAAATTTGATCGCCATAGGTAGAGATCAGGTATCCGCCTGAGGCGGCAAGACTGCCCATTGACACCACCACAGGCTTGACGTCGCGGGTTAGCTGAATTTCGTGGGCGATGATGTCAGACGCAGAGGCACTGCCACCAGGACTGTTGACCCGCAACACCACCGCTTTGACATCGTCATCTTCTCGCAGCGAGCGGACAAGACGGGCAAAGCGATCGCCCCCAATTTGCCCCACTCCCCCTTCTCCATTGACAATGCTGCCCTCGGCATAAACCACCGCAATCTGGCGATCGCTGTTGACATTTCCTAACAAATCATCAGTAACCGCATTTGCATATTCACCCAGGCTCACCTGCCGAAAAGACGAGGCTGAATCAGAGGCATCGCGGCTCCCTTCGTTTGTCAGCTCTCGCACATCGACCAGCAAATCGTCGAAATAGGCCACTTTGTCGATTAGCTGAGCCGACAGCGCCGCATCAGGCAGCAGCAAGCCCTGATCGTTAGCAATTTGTTGAAGAGCCTCTGGGGTCAGATTGCGAGACTCAGACGCCGCCTGCAAAAACTCAGTCCACAGCTCTGTGATGAGCTGCAAACTTTGCTCTCGCTCTTGGGGGCTGCGTTGATTTTGGATAAAGGGCTCTACCGCCGATTTATACTGCCCCACCCGCACCGGAGAAACGCCAATGCCCAACCGATCAAGGGCCGCGCCAAAAAACAGCGACTCCGACTTGAAGCCGTTAAATTCGAGCAGGCCATTGGGGTTGAGCACGATCGTATCGGCAACGGAGGTGAGATAGTAGTCGCGCTCATTCCAAGTCATCTCATAGGCGATGATAGGCTTGCCCGATTCCTTAAAGTCTAGGAGTGCCTGTCGCACCTCTCGCAGCGTTGCAAAGCCCGAGCCAGATCCTACAGCTTGAACATTGCCATCTAGATACAGACCCGCGATGCGATCGTCATTCGCGGCGGCTTCCAGGGCATCGAGCACCGTCCGGAGGGCGATCGTCGGCGACGAACTCGTGCCCGACAACGCTTCTCCAATCACTTCGCTAGCCGTAGAAGTGGGCTGCGAATCTGTGATTTCAACGGAGAGATCAAACACTAGCATCGAGTCGCGCTTGATCCGGGGCTCTGGCTCTTGCGCGGTAAACGCAATCCCAACAATCAGGGCGACGAAAGCCCCGAGACTAAGGGCACTAAAGAGAATAAGGCTGAGGAGGTTGGCAAAGACATACTTGAAAAAATCGCGCATGAGCAGAAATTACCGAGGCAAAAAATAAGGATAAGAGCGTCGAAGCGAAAAGGGGCAAAAAGTCATGACGGAAATTTGTGCAGAAAGAAAGACACCTCTGCCATCCAGATTCTAACCTTATTCAAATGTTGAGTTTTTGTGTCTCGGTCTAATCTACAAAATCAAAGCGGCACAAACCCTTTGGCGCGATCGCACAACTGAGCCTCCAGATACTCCATCACAAACTCAATCTCAGCATCGGTCATATCATCCTGATAGCCTCCCACCTCGCCCCGGCGAATCCGCAGCACCGACGGATTTTTGCCCTTTTCTGCCCAGGCTTCACCGAGATTGGCGATCGCCTGCTGCTGCATCGACTCAAACGACGACCGCTCCAAGGCATAGGCAAGCGCATCGTCATCAAGAGGCACCGAGAGAAACTTGAGAATCGCCAAAACCGCCGTGCGCTTATCAGCCATCAACTCTTCATAGCTCGTGACCCAAAACCGCTGCGGATGGCGATCGCTCCACTCAGCCCAAGCATTGAGATACTGCACCTGAGTATTGAGCATGTCAGTTTCCTTGAGGTAGTCAGTAATCGTGCCCTCAAAGGGTTGCCGCCCCACACCCGGACGATATTTTTGCTCGTGGTAGCGCGACACAATCACATCCAAAGGCGATCGCACAAGCAACATCACCGCCGCCTCGCCAATCTTCTCACTCGGGTTGAAATGGCAGGCTCGAATCAGCGGCAGTTGGCGATCGTGCAGCAGCTTCGCCACCCCAAAAATATCGTCAGGAGAATATTGGTGATTCGCCCGCTCCTTCACCACAAAATTGGGAATCACCACCAATCCCAAATTCAGATCATCCTCAAACCCCAACCGAGCCACCCGATTCAGATAGGTCGCTAGTAAGTACCGTAACATCGTGCGTCCCGACTTAGGCAGAGAACAAATCAGCGTATCAAATTGATCCCATTGGTTCATCAGTCTCTCAAACCCATCAAAGGTAACACCCGATAGCCATTCAAGCCGTACCGCAACCCGATAGCGCAGAAATCATCGCGTAATGCCTAGCCAAAACCTGACCTGCATCGACATCTATCTACTCACAGCCAAAACTCCTTTCGGAGGGGGTCTGGGGGACGCGACCGTCCTCCAGCGGGGGTTTGGGGGCAAGCGCCCCCAAGTCTAGCGGGTTTTCACCCAACCCAAAATTCGCTAATCAATCCCACTGCCCAAAATCAACAACCCCACCATCGTCGCGCTATTCCACAAACTGTGAACCAGCATCGACGCCAGCAAATTGCGCGATCGCGTGTAGACAAACCCCAACACCACCCCCAGCACCGCCAAAGGCAACACCTCCGAAAAGCTGAGGTGAGCCGTCGCAAAAATTATCGCACTGAGCCCGATCGCCCCCCACACAGGCATATAGCGCGTCAGCGACGGCAGCAAAAACCCCCGAAACAAAATTTCCTCAAAAATAGGAGCAGCGATCGCCGCCGTGAAAAAGAAGATGCCGAGAGCAACCGTATCACCCTCATTCAACACAATCTCCAGCAGCGGATTGCTGCCGCCCCGGCCTTGCCAAAACTGCTGATTGACCAGAGACACCCCAATCACCAACGGCACCGCCACCAGATAGCCCCCAACACCCCAAAGCGGCCATTTGCCCTTGAGCGAGAGCCGAAACCAATCCTCCGACAGCGGCAGATAAGGCTTAATGGAATAGTAGAGAACCGTCAGCGCCCCGACCGACATCAGCAAATAAACGATCGCCGTTGAAATCGCCGTGATGCGCCCCTCGGCTAGATTAAGCCCCAGACCCTGATTGGCCAGAGACTGCAACAGCAGCGCCCGCCCCAAGCCAACCGTAATCGGCAAGATAATTTGTCCCAAAAAGAAAAAGCCGACCAGCAGCACCTGCCAGGTGATATCCCACGGCCAAGGCGTCTCCCACGACAAGTCGCCAGACTCTGCCAACAGAGAATCTTTTCCCTTCAGAAGACGCTGGGCAATCAGCACAATGAACAACGTTGCCCCCACCAGACACCCAAGCGCAGGGCCAGTACCCAGAAGACCCAGCTTCACCACCGTTTGTTGGGCGATCGCCTGTTCTCTTGTCTGAAGCTCTTGCAGCGCATCGGGTCGCTGTTGAAGCTCATAGAGCCGTTCGAGAGAGCGATTGAGAAACCAGCCGTCTAGGGTTGCCCGCAACTGCGGCTCCGCATCGGGCAAAATGCGGGGCGGATCGCTCCAGATCCCCATCAGCACCTGAGCAGTCAGACCTCGATTTTGCACCAGGGCAGAAGATTCGGAGTCTCCGTCAGAACCAGCCGCATTCGCATTAGACGCATTCGCATTGGATGGGCTGTCTTGAGGAATCGTTTGCCAGGTGGCGATCGCCCCTTCCTCGTTCCCCTGCACCGCATCCAAAATACCGAGCTGGATACCAAGGGTTTCGCTGAGTTGCCGCTGTTCCCCAAGCTGAGTCGCCAATTGCTGCACCGACTGAGCCGTGGTCAGAGAAGACCCAGCAGTCAGATCAACAGCCAAGGCTTCATTTTCAACCTGCTTAAGCTGAGCCTCTAACCGCTCGACCTGCTGCTGCACCGACTGACGCGTCTCGGCATAGGTATTGGCGATCGCCACCAGCGAAGTAGAGTCGCCCAAAATAGCTGAGGCCGCCTCCATGTCTGAGCCCTCACCCGTCTCCAGTTCTCTGGCCTGCAAAAACAGCTCAGACTGATATAGCTCTAGCTGATTTGTGATTTGCGGCTCTGTCAGGCTATTCAGCAAAGCTGGGCCAACCGAAAAGATCAGCACAATAACAGTCAAGATTCCTAAAATGAGTCGCCTCAATGATCTACTCCTCTGGCTTCTCCGGCATCGGGACAATCGTTGGAAGAATTTAATCGTGAGAAGACAAACTCACATTGCTCACGATGTAATTCCCACGGCATTATCGCATTGATGCAGCAGCAGCGGAATCTGTCGTTCGAGACGGAGCAACAAAGATGTTCATTAAACAGTGAGACAGCCCTCGTAATGCAAGAGCTGTCTCACTGCTATGGTGTAGAGCTAACTAGAACGTGATGCTCGCCCAGCGAAAAAAGCACTGGCAGTCAAGCATGATAGCCCTCCACCGAAACGGGCACCTCATCGATCTCTTTGCGGTGAGGGCAGTTGTAATAGCAGCGCGATGCTTGAAGCGGTGCTCAAACAAGCTGAGTTCTAGGCTTTATGGCGGCGGCTAATATGTCAGTAAAGAATTTTCGTGTTTACTTCCAAAGATTTCATGTGTAGTATGTTGTAAGGCCATAAGATCGATGGCTGGGGTCAACGCTTAAGTGAAGAATTTAAGGAGTATCGTTCTCGTCAAGATATGGGTCAATTATCGTCTTGACACTTTTTAGGAGCGACACTCTGGGCAGAAAAGAAGTCTTCTCAGATGCAAAGAGAGGTTGAAGCCGACTTCTGGTAGTTAAACGCCAACAGCTAAATGTTTTAAGGCAGCATATTTTCGTGACTTGTCATTGATTGCGCAACACAGTTGGATCGTGTTCAGGTTGCAGCTAAAAATTGCAGCCAAAGATTGCTGGGAGCAGTTGAAGGAACTAAAAGGTCTGACCCCTGCGGCAGATCTGATGCTTCTGTGTTAAAACGCTTGTACGTATGCGTCTTGTTCTTCAGGTATTCGCGCTGTGACGGGATTAAATCTGTTGATTAAGCAGATCGAGTGAACCATTCACAAAGTGCATAACGACCTGAGTCTCAGTGCTATGTACTAAGGGAGCGATCAAGACAATGAGTGTTTCTTGCAAGCCGTTTAGGGCAATCTATTCGCCAGTTCAGATGTGATTTGCGGTGATGTCTGCAATGACCTATCTGAACAGATCAGCGTTCCTGGATTTCAAGCTACCGTGTGGGGAGTATCTACCGTGATGAATTCTTGGTCAAACTATCTAGAGCGTCCTGAGACGCCTGCTGAAAATCGTCTGTTTGCCCATCTACAAGCGCAAGCGAAAGACGTGCATCCGACTGAGGCGATCGCCTCATTTCGTCAGCTTTTTATAGATGGCAGTCACTATCCGATTCCGTCTATCCTCAGCGATTTAGACTTTATCGTCAACGCTGGATTTGCTCAAAATGAATATAAGTTTATTCTCAATCGCAGCTGCTACATCTTCATCAATGCATGGTGGAGCATTAGCAACTACCGGATCTTTATTCCTGAGCTGATTCGGGTCTTTGAAGAGCCATCAACCTCAACGTCTTACAATCAGACGGTCAAGCGGCAACGTGCTCTTGCCCAAAACTTTGCACAATCGCAGCAGTATTTCGCCCTCCAGCGGACTGCAATGGCGATCGAAGCTGAGTGGAACTACACTCGCTATCAGGAAAGTGAAAAGCCCCTTGAAACCATCATCAGCCGCTACCCCTATATTTACGAGTACAACCTGCTGACTCGCGATAGCAACTTAGAGCAGCGTCACACAGTACGAGCCATGCGCCAAGAAGCGCAGCGTAAGTTTGACATAGACTTAGCTCGTTATGGAGCGTTTCGAACGACCCACCAAAATGCGCCCGAATCAGAAAAAGCGCGCAAAAATCCGACGCTTTTAAGAACCGACCAGCTCGATTTTGCGGTGCAGCAGTTTAAGGGCAAAGTCGATGGGTCGAATACCCAGCGTGACTTAGCCCAGCAATTTATCACTTACAGCAAGTGGACTCGGTCTTACCGAGATTACAAGCGTGATTTGTATGACTATCTGATGCCTGTGCTCCAGGGTCGGTTTAGCCAGGGCAAGCACCATTTTAATCAGCGCTTGTCTGACTATCTCCAGAAAATGCTAAATCAATATGATGCCCAGTCTCCGAGTGCTTCATTGAATGAGCACACCTGCAAAAAGCTGCTGAATTTTCTGGTGGTGGAAAGTATGCAGCGGCCTGACCATGCAAACTTTTTCGACCTGCTAGGAAATATGGGAGCAACGCTTACGGTGAGCCTGCTGCTCAAAATTGTCTTGCTATGCAGCAATGCGAAACCCTGGCTCGAACAGCGATTGGCTATTTTGTTTAACCACTATGCCCCTCGGCCTAAACGAGATGTGATTTGGCTTGTAGAAGCCCTGGAAAATACAAACGTGGCCTTTAGCGTGAATTTTCCACTGTCTTCGCAGGGAACAGCCCTCAGTTGAACCATGAGTTGAACGTGGAGCATATCGATCGTAAGGCGGTTGGCGAGTAGGGGCAGTTTTTCTGGCGAACCTCTACGGAAACGCTAACCGCCCTCACCCGCTATCAGCTCGTGACACACAGCGCTGACGATCGCGCGATGAAGCCGTTTTGGTTGAGATCGCGCACCGTGGCCTGTTCGTCTAGCACTCGAAACTGCGCTCCCAACCGTACGCACTGACGCCGCTGATTGGCTGAAATCATCGCAACGACGGGAATTCTGCCATTGCCTGCATCATCTTGGTGCGATCGCAAAATATTGCGTAGACGGTGCTGCTGAGCGATATCGCTGGCGATTTGGGGATCAAGCTCTACCATCACCATCTGCACCGCTTCGACGGGTTCGGCATCGTCTACGATCATCTGAGTGCGATCGTCGCGGCTGCGGTCAATTTTGCCCCAGATCATGAGGCGGGCATCGGGCAGAATCAGCTCACCGATACGGGCAAAGGTTTTGGGAAAGACGACCCCTTCCATTTTGCCTGTGAGGTCTTCTAGCTCGATGATCGCCATGCGATCGCCCTTCTTTGTGACAATGGGCTTCACCATGGTCAACATGGCGATCGCGCTCAGGGTGACGTTATCGGGGTGCTCATCCAGACTACCCAGACTAATCGGAGCTAAAACGCGCGACGCCTTTTGTACCGACTTGAGCGGATGGTCGGAGACATAGAAGCCGAGCAGTTCTTTTTCGAGGCGCAGCTTTTCTTGGGGCTGAAAGTCTTCGACTGGAGGTGCTTTAGGGGCAGACTCAAACCCTCCGATGGGGCTGGCTCCGGTGCCGTTGTTACTGCTGTCGCCTCCCATCATGTCGAACAGGTTGCCCTGACCGATTTCTCGATCTCTAGCGCGTGCCTGAGCCCAATCGATGACTAAATCTAGGTCGTGCATTAGCTGGTTGCGATTGGGTTCGAGGGTGTCGAAGGCTCCTGACTGAATCAACGCCTCCAGCGCTCGACGGTTAACGACGCGAGAATCGACGCGATCGCACAAATCAGCCAGGGACTCAAACTCGCTCTCTTGCCGAGCCTCCAACAAATGCTCGATCGCTCCCTGACCGACATTTCTGACCGCTGAGAACCCAAACAGAATGCTGTGACCGATAGGCGTAAAGTCTAACCCCGACCGATTGACATTGGGCGGCTGCACCTCGATGCCCATGCTGATGCAGTTGGCGATGTGCATTTGCACCTTATCTTGGTCGCCACTGTTGGCCGACAGCAGCGCCGCCATATATTCGACGGGGTAGTTGGCCTTGAGGTACGCCGTTTGATACGTGACGTAGGCATAGGCCATGGAGTGAGACTTGTTGAAGCAATATTCGGCAAACTTGATCATTTGCTCAAACAGGTCTTCGGCTAGCTTCGGGCTGACATCATTTTTCTTCGACCCCTCAATGAAAATCTCCCGATGCTTTTCCATCTCGGCGATTTTCTTTTTACCCATAGCTCGCCGCAGCAAGTCTGCTGATCCCAGAGAATATCCGGCCATATCCTGAGCAATTTTCATGATCTGCTCCTGAAAGACCATGATGCCGTAGGTTTCCTTCAAGATCGGCTGGAGAATGGTGTGGGCATAGTCAATTTGTTCACGCCCATGCTTGCGGTTGATAAATTTGGGAATCAGCCCTGCATCCAGTGGCCCTGGACGGTAAAGCGCCAGCACGGATGAAATGTCGTCGAGTCCTGACGGTTTCAGATCTCGCACGATTTGTCGCATTCCTGACGACTCTAGCTGGAAGATACCTCCCAGTTCTCCCCGTGCGAGCAAGCCAAAGGCATTGCTATCGTCCATCGGAATCTGATCGGGATCGATCAGCGTCCCGTGGGTTTCTTGCACCAGATCAATGGTTTTTTGGATCATGGTCAGGTTTTTTAGACCCAGGAAGTCCATTTTTAGAAGCCCCATGGCTTCCACGTCTTCCATGTAGTACTGGGTGATGACTGCGCCATCGTTGTTGCGCTGGAGCGGCACCACCTCATCCAACGGATCTTTAGAAATTACGACCCCGGCGGCGTGAACCCCGTAGGTTTTGTTGGTTCCCTCAATCCGAATGGCCATGTCGATCCAGCGGCGGTAGGTGACCTTGGTGTTGGGCACCAGCTCACCGCCGTCGTATTTTTCTTTAAACTCAGGAGCTTGGGTGTCGTCAGAAATCATCACCTTCAGCTTGGCGGGCTTACCCCGCGCCACGGGAATCATCTTCGCCATTTTGTCGGACTCGCCGTAGGGCACATCGAGCACCCGCGCCACATCTTTCAGCACCGCCTTAGAGGTCATGCGGTTAAACGTAATAATCTGCGCCACCCGTTCTTTGCCATACTTTCGGGTGACGTATTGAATCACCTCATCTCGCCGATCGATGCAGAAGTCAGTGTCAATATCAGGCATCGACTTTCGTTCAGGATTCAAAAATCGCTCGAACAGAAGGCCGTGATGTACCGGGTCAATGTTGGTAATGTTCATGGCGTAGGCGACGAGAGAGCCTGCCGCCGACCCGCGCCCCGGCCCTACAGGAATGTGGCTTTCTCGGGCAAACCGGATATAGTCCCACACGACGAGGAAGTAGGTGGGAAACCCCATCTGGATCATCATGTCGATTTCGTATTCGAGGCGATCGCGATATTCTTGATCAACCGCATCGTAGCTTGCCGCCTTCACTCGCTTGACCAGACCCTCACGAGCCACATGGGCCATGTAGCTGGCAGCCCCCTCAAACCCTTCCGGAATCGGAAAGTCAGGAATGCGGGATTGGCCTAACAGTCCGGTATATTCTTCGACTTTGGCTGCGACTTCGAGGGTGTTGGCGATCGCCTCATCAATCACATCTTGGGGTAGATGATCGCGAAACAGCTTTCGCATCTCATCAGCAGATTTCATGTACTCGGTTCCCGTGTAGCGGAGGCGCTTGTCTTCTGTCAGCAGCTTCCCCGTCTGGATGCAGAGCAGCGCATCGTGGGCTTCTACATCGTTGCAGGAGATGTAGTGGGAGTCGTTGGTGCAAATGAGTTTGATGTCTAGCTCGCGGGCAATACGGACAATTTCAGGATTGACAATGCGCTCTTCTCGCAGCCCGTGATCTTGAATTTCGAGATAGTAGTCATCGCCAAAGATGTCTTTGTACCACTGAGCCACCCGCCGCGCCACGTCGGGTCGTCGCTGCAAGAGCGCCTGGGGAATCTCGCCGCCCAGACAGGCGCTGGTCATGATCAGCCCCTCGTGATACTTCTCGATCAGGTCTTTGTTGATGCAGGGGCGGGCAAAAATCCCTTTCCCCTGCATTCCTTCTAAGTGGGAGAGAGTGGTGAGCTTGACTAGGTTTTTGTACCCCTGGGTGTTTTTGGCCAGAACGACCTGGTGATAGCGGGGGCGGCGCTGGTTTTGGGTGATGTCACCGTTGATGATGTACATCTCGTTGCCGATGATGGGCTTGAGTCCTTTGTTTTTACAGACCTTAATCAGCTCAATCGCGCCATACATCACCCCGTGATCGGTGAGGGCGATCGCAGGCATTCCTAATGCTGCCGCCTGATCCACCAGAGCCGGAAGCTGACTGGCTCCATCGAGGAGGCTGTAGTTGCTGTGAATGTGGAGACCAACAAAAGACATAGGACTCAAACTCTGCGTGAGATTCGAGTTTAAGCGTAACCGATTTCTGGTGTAGCATCCAGTTTATTGAGCCATCAACCCGCTACATCTAGCGAATCTCTAGAATGAATCAAGCCATACAATGAGAGACGCTTTAATAGATGCGAAATGGATACGATGCAATATTTTTTGGGCGAAATATTTTTGAGCAATCAAGAACGCACGTATTATTTTTCTGCCTATAATCTACCATTTCTGAGACCTGTTATTTCAACCTTCAGTTGCCCCAAATTTTGCGTTCAGAAATCCTGCTATTCCTGCTATTGATAATGCTCAAACCCATACTTCTCAAAACCATCAGGACTTACGCATTTTGTTGAAATGGTGGGCGCGCCGCGCCCACCATTTCAACGAATTTATTCAGGCTTACGTGAGTTGTGCGTAAGTCCTGACCATAAAACCTAGTAGGAACTGGGAATAACGTCTCGCCTGAGCAGTCGGTACAACAAAAAAGAGATAATCTAGTCACAGAATCAGGCCGCATCTGAGACAGTTTTGCAAGCGCCCCCTTGAGCTCGAACGTTGATTCTGAAAGGACTAAGCTAGAATTTAGCCAAGCTGGAGGGCAGTCATACTTAAGTGACACTTACTCTGTGTGCAAAAAAAACTGTGCGCCGAAAAATTCATGCCGCTCTTGCAATATGACCCGGCAGCATGGAATTGCAGCACGGATAGGGATGTCAAAGCAAGAGGGTAGGAATCTTCAGGGTAGACTACCCCTGCCGACTTTACGAAGTTCCCCATACTATAGAATCTTCATGCAATCCCAAAACTTTTGTGATTCTATCTGCCTGAATGCTGCGTTTTGGAGGTTAACGGTGCACCATAGGAATGAGGATACGAATCAGATGAATTGAACATGGCTGAACTGAGACTCGCACCGGATTGAATGTTTAGCAAACGTTGTGTTGAATGTCATGGGCTGAATTTCGCCCGTTGAGTTTCATCCGGTAATCTCTAGGGGATGCATTGACACACCTTTCTTCACCTTTACTTATCAACATCTATCCAAAAGGTTTTTCCTATGTCTGCAGTGGATCAGTCCTCTCCATCTGATCAAATCTCACAGGCAACAACCGGATCTGCGCCGCCTATCGGCTCAAAATTGGGGGGTCGCTACACGATTACCTGTCGGTTAGCCGAGGGCACGTTTGGCCATACCTATTTGGCTAAAGACGCTCACTTGCCTCATTGTCCAGACTGTGTGGTCAAGCAGCTCAAACCTCAAACCTCAGAGCGCTCGATGCAGATGGCACGACGCATGTTTGAAACCGAAGCGCGAGTGCTCTACGACCTAGGCAGCCACGAACAGATTCCTCAACTGCTGGCTCACTTTGAGCAAGATGGAGAGTTTTTCCTGGTTCAAGAATTTATTGATGGCCATGCGATCGCCGATGAAATGTCGCCTCAGTATCCGTGGGCAGAAAATCGGGTGGTGCCGCTGATCGAAGAGGTGTTTCAGGTTTTACGTTTCGTTCACGAAAAGCAAGTCATTCACCGTGACCTCAAGCCTGGGAATATCTTGCGGCGACGACGAGACGGCAAAATCGTGCTGATTGACTTCGGAGCAGTGAAAGAAGTCACAACACGGTTTTTGTCTCCCAAGCCTGGGAATACAGACTACACCATTGCCATCGGTACCGTTGGTTACATCCCCAAAGAACAGCTCGGAGGTCGCCCTCGCTTCAGTAGCGATGTCTATGCTGTGGGCATGTTAGCCATTCAGGCGCTAACCGGAGTTCATCCCAACGCTTTTGAAGAAGATAGCGAAACGGCTGAATTGCGCTGGCAAGAACATTTGATCAACCCCATTCATCCGGCCTTCGGGGATATCCTCGATAAGATGGTGAGCTACGATTTCCGCGATCGCTACACCGATGCTGAAGCCTCACTCAGAGCCATTCAAACCTTACCTGATTCCCTCCGTCACCCTGACCCGATGGCATGGCAGGAGTATTATCATCAAGGCGAGCCAGAGATACTGGAGCCGACCCATACATTCGACAGTTCTCCAACAAGCGATTCGCTCTCTCCCCGCGAGGCTCAAGCCTCTCCGGTGACCGCAGACTCAGCGACGCCTGATGCAGACGCGGTAGAAACAGACGAGATGCCCGCGCCAGTCTTGACGGCGGCTTCTTTTGCGACGACTCCACCCTCAGTGTCTACTCAATCTCACCCTCAATCTCAATCTCACCCTCAATCTCAAATTTACGCCCAGGACGTGCCAACGAAAGCTCAGCCTTCTTCCTGGGTTTTATCGCAGCCTGCGGTATCGAGACCTCAAACCAAGATGCATCTGGCTCAGCCTCATCATTCACGGCGTTCGACCTTAGGGTTGTCGCAAACAATCACCTCAACTCAAAACTGGATCTCAAGTTCTTGGAAGCTGTTTGTGCTGGTAGGTAGCGTGAGTTTAGGGCTATTAATCGTGCGAGGATTAGCATTTTCGGTGGGCGATCGCTCCCCTCTTGTGCAAACCCTAGCCATGCTGCATGAGCCCCTTTTGCCGGGTGCAAATCGCATGGTTCAAAATATTCAACCCGAGCCAGAAGTGGTTCCTGCTCCGGTACAGGCTGCACAACTGCTGGTAGAAGGAGATGAAGCCCGCCTCCAACAGCGCTATGACATTGCTCTGGAGTCTTATGAAAGAGCATTGCTTCTAAATGCAGATCTGCCTGAAGCCCATTGGGGACGATGTGTCACCTATGCAGCTCGCAATCAGCTTGAAGCGGCAGTGGATGCTTGCAATCAAGCTGTTGCGATCAATCCTAACCATGCTCCCTCTTGGTGGAGTCTCTCTGTGGCGAATGCACAACTAGGCGCTTCAGAGGAATCAGCCAAAGCAAGAGCGAGAGCCATAGAAATTGACCCGACTGTTGCTGAAAGAGTGCAGTCAATGTTGTCTCAGGGCACTGCCAACCCTACTAATCCAGACAATTCTGCTGACCAGTCAGAGAGCGACTCTTCAAATAGCTCTGAAAATGGCTCAGAAAATAGCCCAGAGCCAAACAGCTCCGAGCAAAACACTGCTGAATAGTAGAGTCGTGCGATCTGGGCCTGTAGACCTTGAGGCCAGAGCTTGACCAGCAATTCTCATTATGGTTACGCCCCAACACCCGCAAATAAATTGCGGGCTACAGACGATCAAGTCCCTTCAGGACTGATAGCCGACAGATCTTAGCCCCAACGGGGCTTTCACTCATTAGCCCGCAATTTATTCGCGGGCGATTCGGAAGCGTAGGCAGATAGCCAATTCGCCAAACTGAGAATTGCTAGACCTTGAGGCCAGACTAAATTCTCTCCACAGGTTATTCTCTAGGCTCATGTCACAATGGAAGAAAGCGTCATCAGTGTCGTCGAGATGGTTTCGTTAGCCCCCTGATCTCAGCCTCTTGCCACAGTCTGACGCTTGTAAATTTCCCCCAGTGCAAGAAAATGAGGACTCCAAGATGGACAAGGGCGATCGCACCTTTCGGGCTTACTGTCTTGTGTATCGCCTGCACTCAACAGACCCAAGACCTCTACAAAATTGAAATCGAGCGATCGTGTCGTGGGTGCGACCTAGAAGGAATCAACCTTTCGGGCGAGACCCTCGGCGGCAAATATCGTGTACCGCTCAGCAGCACCCCCTTATCGACAAGTCCAGAAGGGTTGAACTACGCAGATCCGGCAGACCTGACTGGCTCAAACCTAAAAGATTCTAATCTGAGCTACGCCAATCTCAATCAGGTACTGCTCAACGATGCTGATTTAGCAGGAGCTGACCTATCTGATGCGAATCTAACCGCTACGGCATTAATATCCGCCAATTTGAACGGTGCAAATCTTCGAAATGCGAACCTGACCGATGCTAATTTGACCGGCGCAGACCTAACTGGAGCAGATCTAACCGGGGCAAACCTCTCAAATACAACCTTAGCGGGAGCCACTCTGCAAGACGCTAACTTAGACGGAGCCGATCTGCGAAGAACGGAGCTGATCGGCGTTAATCTTGCTGGAGTCAATCTGTCTGATGCTCTAATTGATTGACTGTCGATATCATCTGCTTGCCTTAACCCCCTCTAGCGCCTTAAGTTTGGGGAGAAATACGAATAGTCGTTGAAGAAATCGTCGTGTACTTACTCATTCCGGCAGCAGGCACAGGCCAGCGCATGAAAGACGCATGGCAGCGTCAGGGCAAACGTCAGCGAAACAAACTGTTGCTGCCCCTGCTCGATCAGTCTATTCTTGCTTGGACGCTTCAGGCTGCTGAAGCTGCTGGCCAAATTGTGTGGATTGGAATTGTAGGTCAACCCTCTGACTGGCCTGACTTTAAAGATATTTTGGCTCCACTAAACCTCAACACTCCTGTCGTTTTGATTGAAGGCGGATCTACCCGCCAAGAATCGGTCTACAACGGCTTGCAGGCTTTGCCAACTGAAGCTCGATATGTCCTGATTCACGATGGTGCTCGCTGTCTCGCTACCCCGGCTCTCTTTGATCGCTGTGCCGAAGCACTGAAACACAGTGCGGGGCTGATTGCGGCGATTCCCGTAAAAGATACTATCAAGCGAGTCACCCCTGGCACCCACACCGTTGAAAGCACCCCCGATCGCCACTTTCTATGGGCCGCTCAGACACCCCAAGGGTTTGAGGTCAAACAGCTCAAAGCTTGCCATGAGCGAGGTCGCCAAGAAGGTTGGGTCGTCACCGACGATGCCGCCCTGTTTGAACAGTGCAGCCTACCCGTGACCATTGTAGAAGGTGAAGAAACGAATCTGAAAATCACAACGCCAGTCGATTTGGCGATCGCCGAACTGATTCTAAAGTCACGTCGAGAGAAGCCTTCTGCGTCATGATTTGCGCACCACGATTGAGATCTATCGCGTGCGCTAAACGCTAGATATCGCTATCGATAGGGTGAATTAGTAGTGGTTGCCTGACTTGCGGTGATGCACGGCTGTTTTTGACTCAGAGTCTTGCACCTCGCCGCGCTCGACCACAGAATACACGACCCAGTGATCGCCACATTCCATGCGGCTTTCGACGCGACACTCCAGATATGCCGACGCATCCGTGAGAATGGGGCAGCCGTTTTCCCCCTCCTTGCTATTCACTCCCTGAAATCGATCTTCTCCAGGGGCGAAGGGCTTGAGAAAGTGCTTCATCAACGGAATGTGGCTCCCATCGGGCAAGATGTTGAGCACAAAGTGACTGTCGGGGTAGAGAAGAGACTCGATGGCGCGATCGCGCGCAACGGCCACGGTGAAGCCGGGGGGCGTAAAGGTAGCTTGAGACACCCAAGACGCCAACATGGCGCTGGAGGCGTCGCCTTTTTTGGCCGTGACGATACAGAGAGAACCGACCAAGCGGCCTACCGCTTGCTCTACCGGAGAAATGCTAGAGACGCCCGGTTTGGTGGTGAGCTGAGTCGCCTTTTTCCGCTTTTTCGCCTTTTTGATGGACTGCACAAAGTCAGTGCCCGCCTCTTCACACATCTGCAATACGGCATCCGTGGGCTTAAACTTGACCCGAATCGGATCGAAGGCGAAGTTATAGCCTGCATCTTTGAGCTTGTCTTCTAAATATTCAATAGCCTCACCGCTCCAGCCAAAGGAGCCGAAGACTCCAGCTAGCTTATCTGTCGGCACATTCGACAGCAGAGTGCCGAGAGCTGTTTGTACTTGGGTGGGCGCGTGACCCCCCAGGGTTGGTGAACCGATGACAAAGCCCTCGCACTTTTCGGCGATCGCCGGAATATCTTTTGGGTCGGTCGCTTCGCAGTTGATCGACTCAACTCGCGCCCCGGCCTTGGTCATGCCACGGGCGATCGCCTGAGCCAAAGTCGCCGTGTTGCCATAGGCCGACGCATAGAGCAGCGCCACCATCAGCCCTTGGCTCTTTTGCTGCTGACACCAGGCTTTGTAGGCATGGG
>JBARXP010000075.1:0-15637 GCA_049647405.1 Elainellaceae cyanobacterium
AACTCAAGAGCGAACTCGAAGCTTGGCAGCAAGCGCGCAACCAAAGTGCGGCCAAAGTGATTTGGACCTTCACAACGGATGATGCCAGAATCAAATTGAAGCATCTTTATCCGCTGTTTGAAGAGGCAGCATAGTCAAACCTATCGCACTATTTTAGCTGTGTCGTACCAGTAGGATGCGTTACGCTGTCGCTAACGATCGAAGTCTTATAGAGTGGTGCGTTACGGCTACGCCTAACGGTACCCTACGGCATCATTTATTTAGGGCTACCGACTTGGCAACCTGCTGCAATCGGATTAATGTGACTTTGAAAGACGAAGCAATGCGATACGGCCTTTGAAGAATGGCAATCATTGCTAAAACAAGGCATCTTGGTTAAGCGTGCCGAGATTGACCCACATCACACTCTTAAGCTTCCAGATGGTGGTGTTTCTCCCTGGCATATCCCTTCTGAATCGTCTACTCAACGGAACCAGACAAAACAGGCGATGTGTAATGGAAAAGATTTAGCTCTAGGGCATAGTCCTGCTCGACCCGTGCGATCGCCCCCGCATCATAGTAGTCGCTGAATTGGCGATCGCCCGGACGCACACCCGACTTGAGCCGAGGGATGCGCTCTGGCTCGAAGGGAAGATGGAGGCGATCGCACACGGCTTCGACATCCTCCGCCAATCGTTCTTGACGAATGAAAAAATCGACACAAATTTCGCCATCAATCATGTATTTGTTGCGGTCATCAACACCGCCCCCCGCCGCAATCCACAGCCGAAACCGCTCTTCTATAGACTGGCCCTCAATGGCTCCAAGAAACGCTGCCTCGTCCATGACCATACGCTTGGTGCGAGGAAACTTGCCCTCGATCTGAAACCGATGCTCAAAAAAGTGAAAGGCCGACACCAGCTTGTCAAAGGGGTTTCGAATCACGCAAAACTTAAAGTAGTCATGCCATATCGGCTTTCCCAACTGCCGCTTGATGCGTCGGGCAGGCATGTGGTTAAACCAGGTCTTGCCCTGCCTATTCAATCCTCGACAGCCGATGATGCCTGCCTCGCTGATATATTCATCGCGCTCATGGGCAAAGCTCCATTCCCCTTCTGGCATACAGTAAGGCTCAAAATAAGCCTCGACCGAGGTGCCTCCGGTCTTCACGGTTTTGGTATAGATAAAGCGTTTTCGGTGGCTGATTAACATGATCGATTCAACTCAATTCACCCCGTTCAAATCACCAGATCATCAAGAGACTGCGCTGTTCCCACAACATCACCACACCGCTAACGGCGACAAAGGTCAAAACAGCTTGACGAAACTGGGCACTGCTCATGCGATCGAGGACGCGCTTGCCCAACCAGTTTGCCGGAATCGCCGCTGCCCCAATCAGCAATCCATAGGCGAGCAACGTCGGGGTAAAGACTCCCAGTGCCGCATAGGTGAGCATTTTGACGATGTGAACAACCACCACATTGGTCGATTTTGTCGCAATCATCCGCTCTTTTTCGAGGCCGTAGTTGAGATACAGCGGATTCATAATCGGCCCCATGCTGCCGATCAGCCCTGACCCAAAGGCATAGAAAAACCCATACACTCCAAAATGCCAGGGGCGAATGCCAGAGGAATAGGAGGACTTGGGTTCAGATGACTCAGAGGGGGGAGACTCTGTGAGAGATTTGGGCGATCGCCGACTCCACACCGCATCCACCACCATGCCCAGCAGCGCCACCGCAATCAACGGTTGCAGCCACTCCGCATGAATCTGGGTAAACGCATAAGAACCCAGCACCGCTCCGGCGATCGCCCCCGGCAAATACCAGAGGGTGACGAGCCAATCGACGCTTGACCAAAACACGAGCGATCGCTGAGCATTGCCCACCAGCAACCCCGTGGTCAGCACGGGAGCCACAGCCTGGGCACCCAAAAACAGGGTAATCAGCGGAATCAGAATAAACGGACTGCCGCCCCCAGCCAACATGCTGACAAACCAGGCCACAAAACTCGCCACACCAAGCACCAAAATGGGCATAGGAAATGTTACACAATGCTAAGGATTCACCTAAATCTTAACGTGTCAATCCCTGTTCCTCGGGTGGGCATAGAAAAAAGTGGAGGGGCGATCGCCCCTCCTTTTCTCCTACTCGCGGCTAGCCAGATCGGCTGCGGTGCGCTCTCGATTGAGCTTCATCACGATCACGCCTAGAGGCGGCAGACACAGATCCAGAGAATGAGGAGAGCTGTGCATCCCCCACTCATCGGACCATTTGCCGCCCATGTTGCCCATGTTGCTGCCGCCATATTCCCGCGAGTCGCTGTTAAACAACTCGGCATAGAAGCCGTGGTCAGGCACCCCCACCCGATAGTGAGAATGGGGCTGGGGCGTAAAGTTGCACACCATCACCAAATATTCGCCCGGATCGTCCTTCGCTCGCCGGATAAACGACACCACGCTATGGTTGTTGTCGCTACAGTCAATCCACTCAAACCCATCCTGACTGAAGTCTTGAGTGTATAGAGCAGGCTGGCTGCGATAAAACTCATTGACGCGGCTCATGAAAAGCTTCAACTGCTGATGGGGCTGATATTGCAGCAGCTGCCATTCCAAATCGCCCCAGACATTCCACTCACTCCACTGGCCAAACTCCATACCCATAAATAGAGTCTTTTTCCCAGGGTGAGTAAACATATAGGTGAATAGACAGCGGAGACCCGCAAACTTCTGCCACTCGTCTCCATGCATCTTGCCAATCATCGGACTCTTGCCATGCACCACCTCATCATGGGAGAGCGCCAGCATAAAGTTTTCGCTAAAGGCATACCAGATGCTAAACGTGATGTTGTTTTGATGAAACTGGCGAAACCACGGGTCCATGTTGAAATAATCCAGCATGTCGTGCATCCAGCCCATGTTCCACTTGAGGTTGAAGCCCAGCCCCCCCAGGTAGGTCGGCCATGACACCATCGGCCAAGAAGTCGATTCTTCAGCAATGCTCAGCGTTCCAGGGTAGTAGCTAAACAGCAGGTGATTCATCTGCCGGAGAAAGTCTGCGGCCTCAATGTGTTCGCGTCCGCCATACTCATTTGCGACCCACGCGCCATCTTCGCGGAGGTAGTCGAGATAAAGCATCGACGCCACCGCATCGACCCGAATGCCGTCAATATGATACTTATCAAACCAAAATAGAGCATTCGACACCAGGAAGTTGCGGACTTCGTTGCGACCATAGTTAAACACCAACGTGCCCCACTCTTTGTGCTCGCCTTTGCGCGGATCTGCATACTCGTAAAGGTGAGTGCCGTCGAAGAAGGCTAGCCCATGGCCGTCTTTGGGAAAGTGACCCGGAACCCAATCGACTAAAACGCCAATGCCGTTGGCATGGCACTGATCGACAAAATACATAAAGTCTTCGGGCGTGCCAAAGCGTGAGGTCACCGCGTAGTAGCCCGTCACCTGATAGCCCCAAGAGCCGTCGAAAGGATGCTCGGCTATCGGCAGCAGCTCAATATAGTTAAAGCCCAGCTCTTTGACGTAGGGAATCAGCTTCGCAGCCAGCTCACGATAGGTAAGGAAGCGCCCCCCAATGTCGTATTCAGAAGGGTGAACGATGGGAATAATCTCACCCTCAGCCGTGCGAGCAGGTTCGCTAGAGGAGCCATGCATCCAAGAGCCCAGGTGTACTTCGTAAACCGAGACGGGCTGCGTCAGCGGATCGTTGTGTCGTCGTTGTTCTAGCCAGTCGGCGTCTTGCCAGGTGTAGGTGTCTAATTCGGCCACGATTGACGCAGTTTTGGGCCGAACCTCTTGCTGAAAGCCATAGGGGTCAGACTTTTCGTAAATGTGACCGTCGTAGTTTTTGATTTCGTATTTGTAGGGTTGGCCCACCCCGATTTCGGGGATGAATAAATCCCACACGCCGTTGCCCATCCGTCGCATCTGATGCTGGCGACCATCCCAGTTGTTAAAATCGCCCAACACTGAGATGTTGCGAGCATTGGGAGCCCACACCGCAAAATAGACTCCTGTGACGCCATTTAATTCGGTCAGGTGCGCACCTAATTTTTCATAGATGCGGTGGTGGTTGCCTTCAGCGAATAAGTGGATATCAAAGTCGGTCAGTTTTGGCGACCTAAAAGCGTAGGGATCATAGATGATGCGCTCATGGCCCCCTTCTTTAACACGAAGCTGATAATTGGCCAGTTCGGGCACGTCAACGATGCATTCAAAAAAGTTGGGGTGGTGAACCGACTGCATCAGGTATTCGTTGCGCTCTTCAGGACACACCACCCAAGCCGCTTCTACGTTTGGTAGATATGCCCTGACGACCCACGTGACGCTGCCATTTTCTTCAATTTTGTGAGGTCCCAATATTTCAAACGGATCTTGATGCTGGTTCCACACAATCCGATCAACTTGATCTGAAGCAACCGTCGTGGTCATATTTTTGTCCTACCTAACACTGCTTACCATACGATCCTTGCCAACAGCACCCAATAGCTCTGCTGACTTTCTAAAAAATTTGTCTTATTTTTTACTATCTCTTTTGAAATTATGAAGAGGTTTTACCCCGATGTAAATCGAATGGTCGCCCAATCAAATCGCGATCGCCCGATTTGCAGCATTGCGGGGATCATAGCGGGTTTTGACGCTGGTTCAGAAAAACCATGAGAAATGAAGCCCAAGCCGATGTCTGAGTGCTCTTAATGTTGAGCCATCTGGATGATGGGATGAGGGGCGATCGCGTGCCTGAGCGTAGCCCATATCGCCCCTCATCTGAGAATTTTTGTTGTGACACAAAATTGGGATGTGCTAAGCTCTAAGACCTTGGGCGATTAGCACAGTGGTAGCGCACTTCCTTCACACGGAAGGGGTCACTGGTTCGAATCCAGTATCGCCCATTTGCGAGAGTCTGTACGTTCATGCAATAAATGTCGCTGTTTGCAGAAAGTCTAGTCGTGTCGCCACGCCATCACTTGATTATGAAATCATAGATGTCTATCAAGTTTGTCTATCAAGTTTGACCGCGTGGATAAAATCCGTGAGTAAGCACTGCGACGGAGATGGATTCAACTGGCATATTTTGGTTTTGGTTCTGGTTTTGGTCTATAGGGGCTTGAGCGATCGCTCACGAAACCTATATTTCATATCAATTCCTTAATAGTGCGTAGAAGATAAAGGTAAATCTGAATACACTCAGAATGGATATGCACCTGGGGTTGCGGCCATGAGCCTGAAGGATTTGAAAATTCAGGAAGCCTATCGGAGTGATTCAGACAACCTCATCCAAGACTTTTATATTCCTTGTTTAGAGAAATCCGTCACCTATCGCCGTGCCGTAGGATTCTTTTCGAGCAGTTCTCTGGCGGCTGCGGCACGAGGCATGACGGCTTTGATCAGATCTGGCGGAAAAATGCAGTTGGTGGCCTCTCCCCACCTTTCTGAAGGAGATGCAGAGGCGATCGCCCGTGGTCTGAAAAACCGTGATGAGGTGATTACCCACACCTTACTTCAAGAGCTAGAGCAGGAGTTTGATCAGGTTGTTCTGAATCGATTAGAGTGCCTCGCTTGGTTGCTATAAAGAGGGGTGCTGGATATTAAACTAGCGATTCCCAAAGCGATTCGTCGGCAGGGCATTTATCACGAAAAGCTTGGCATCTTTACCGATGCTGAGGAGAATCAAACTGACTGAGCAGTTATTTTGGGAGATGATTTTAGGAACTAATTGATGAATATTGCATAATGCTTAGCGACTGTAGAACGATAGCAAAAGGAAAGTTGATATTGATGCCACGCAGAGCGAAATCATAAAATTTGAAACTTTGAACTACTATGCGAACAAGTTTCAACGAATCAGGGTTAATCGCGCTCATGCTGTTGCTCCTCACAAACCAATTTTGCTGCTATCTGTTGTTGAGTTATTTGAGAAGAATGTAATTCTTGAGAACAAGATTTATCTTCCTCCAAGGTTAATTGCTACATTTTTAAAATATTGGAGTTGCTTGGGTTCGCTCGACCATAACCCCGATATTTCGCGTCATTTCTTTCATATGAAAAGCGGTAAGTTTTGGCATCTCATGGCAAATAGAGGATATGAGAAGGTCATTTCTTCTGGAATCAAATTGAAAACCTTTTCAGAAGTGAAACAAGCTGTCAACTACGCTTATTTAGATGAAGACTAATTTGATTTTCTTAGCATTCAAAAATATCGAGAGAGTCTAGTAACAGTGCTTGTAGTTCGTTGACTAGGTGAGTGCCCTGTACCTGGGCTAGTGTATCAGTAGTTTTGGGAGAACTTAAAGAAAGTAGATCGGATAAAATGTGAACTGGGCGATGCGGGTTATTCGTACTGGCGATAGTCAAGCATTTGCTTCCAGACCAGAAAAAAAATTGAGTGGTGGGTTATTCCACTATACTCACAATAGTTTAATCAGGAGTTAATCCGATGGAGCCACTTTCATTATTAGCTGGAGCGGTTACAACATACATTATTCCCAAAGCTTTAGAGAAGGTGGGGGAAAAAGTAGGGGAAGCAGCCTTGGCAAGAGGTAGTGAAGCAATTCAAGCAACCCGTAAGGTTGTCCAAGAAAAGCTCAAATCAACGAGTACAGATGGAGTGTTAGCGATCGCTGAAGCCGAGCCAACAGAAACCAATGTGGAAATGTTGGAAGCAATATTACTAAGCCAGATGAAGATCGACCCAAATTTTGCTTCCCGGCTTCAGGAGCTAATTGAGCAAATTCAGACTCAATCACCTTCCCTGCAAGTTGTCCTAGATACAGTACGGATCAGCGGAAATGTAGAAATCAGCAATATTGAGCAGATGAGCGAGGGCAGTTCTACTAAACAGGTTGTCGGACGAAATTTAGGAGTTGGAGGCGACCTCAAATTTGGAGATATAACTCAGAGAATCCAGAAGAGTCAGTAATTATCTAATAGAGAAACTGTCTTTGTTCTGATTAGCAATCGCTCATATATTTAGAAAGTCTTATATTTAGAAAGGCTTACAGACTTCTCAATCTTTAGCACATTCCCTAAAACTTCAGCAAATCCTAAGACTCAGGCAAAAGCTTTTTGTGAAGAAGTGGTTAGCTAGGATCAGGCGGTATGCAAGGAGGAAGACATCCTAAACTTATAGCGCTTCATGGATCAAAGCTGTGATCTCTTCTCTAACTTCCTGGACTGTATTTGGATCCGAAATGCGAACACTAGTCTCACGACGAATTTGCGCCTCTTCAGTTACTTTTAGCTGTTCACATTGAGATAGATAGATATGGGAGAGCCAGTTCCAGCTTCCAACAACTGCAAACCTATCGTCACACATTAAGATTCGTTGATTCGTTCCATCCCCTTTGGCACGAATTAGCCTTGCCCCAGAGTACTTGGCAAATAATTCTCTAAATCCTCTCTCGGCTTGAGTTTCTTGTGTTTCATCAGAAGGGTTCCTTTGCTCAGGAAAACCGTAGACCACTGTAACGCTAATGCCTCTCTGTAAAACAGAGACTATGTCCTGACTAAATTTCTGTGCAGTTTTACCTTGAATTCGAGGTGCGATTACAAAAAGTTCGTTCTTAACCTCTCGTAATGCCTCTTCCAAAGTAAGTAAATGATCGCAATCATAGATTAGAGAGCTTCCAGGACTGGCAAACCCATCTGAACTTACCTCTTCGGCAGTTTTGTACTCTAAAACTAAACCATATTCTCGAATATGTTCAACAAGCTGACGAGTGTATATTCCAGATCTCTCTTCTTCTAGTCGATGCAAGTTTCCAACTAGAATGAACAGTTCTTTAGCTCTAGAAACTGCCACGTTCAATAAATTAGGTTTCTGATTGATCCAGGTAATACTATCCTGTCGCCTACATACTTTAGTAGATAGGATGATTACTCTTCGCTCTGATCCTTGGAAAGTATGCACTGTCCCAATTGCACCTTGAAGTCTCGGAAATTTCTTTGTTAAAGAATCTTTTAGAGCTTCTGCTTGCGCTCGAAATACAGAGATAACACCGATGTCTTCGGTTTGGTATCCACGGTCAATTAGGTGCTCAATTATTTCGTGAATTGCTACAATCTCATCCTGATCAACATTTGCTTTAATGTTTCCATCGACATGATAAGCAACTAGATTTGATTTGATCAAAGAGTCTTTAGGAGCTTTTTTAGGAATCAGTCCATATTTAGCAATACGTTCACAATACGCAATAATATTAGGCTCGCAGCGGTAATGTTCTAAAAGTCTAATTCCCTGACCTATATTGTTATCTTCTCCAGTAGCTCCGGCAGCTCGATGATAAGTTGTTGCTGTGTCAGTTTCGCTAGGGCTATAGCGATAATAGTCTGTTTGGGTAAGTGATTGATTAATGAAGGATTCCTGAAAATACTGATCGAGGGTCTGCTGGGTTTGATTCATAATTGGCTCGATTTGAAGCGGATCGCCAACAACGATCGATTTACGGCTTCGGACAAGCAGAGGAAACGTGTAGTGAAGTGGAATCATCCCTGATTCATCCACAATCACTCGATCCACACACTCTTTCACCCAGGGCAGCATGTTCCGAATTGAAAGCAACGTACAAGTAATAACTGGAAACATGAGACTAAGCGATTTACAAAGCTTGTCTGGAACAAATGGCTTTGCTCGTATGCTTTCTTTTGCTTGCTTAGTTCCATCAGCCAGGACTTTTTGATAAGTCTCTAGGGCATCTTTAACTTCACCCTTCCGTTTTAATGCTTCCTGGGCTAGAAATTCTTGAGACAGTTCAAATAGAGTTTGATGTTGTTTATGGTATTGAATATGGAAAGTATGATAAAAATCTGGTAAAGGTACAGCTAGTCTAAGATTGATTTCATTGGCTTCCACCTCTAGCTGTCTACATTCGTGTTCAAAGTAATTAATTGCTTGAGAACGTTGTTCAGAATCCGCTCGAACGGCTCTCAGCTCTTGCAAGCAATTCAATCCTGCTTCGAGATGTTGAATCTGTCTCAACAGAGTACGGCGATCCATTGGTGGTGTAATTTCAAAGACAGTTCCTAACGTTTGGTCAATAGCAGACTGGCATCTATTTAACATCCTTACTAAAACCTGTCGCTCAGTTCTACCAAGTAGCCAGTAAATTAATTTTTTCCACCACGGTAGTACACCCTCAGGGAGTTCTAGTTGAACTGTGTTGAACTGGGAGTGAAGTTGTCGATATGCCAATTCTGGCAAATGTTCGTAAACCGCTAAACTTGTGGCTCGTTGTTCCAACTGCCTTCTGACTGCAATCGCCTCTGAAAGTTGCTTCTGAGTAGACTGCATTTCTCGATTCAATAAAGGCAAACGGGTTTCGTCCGTCTGATGCTGTTTCCACATCTTACGATACTGCTGCTCTTGAGCGACCAGGTCTTGCTTAAGTTGCCTAATTTGTTGAGCCAAGGCATTCTGATGCACTGCGTCAAAATTGCATTCCTGCAAAAAATCTATAGCATTCTGTAACTGTTCCCTCGCACCACTAGCACGATCAATCATCTTTTTGCTGCCACCGCTGAGATAGAAGAATCGATGCGGTAAATTTATGCTTTGATTTCCAGTAGTCTGGCTATCTGTGCTGGCCAACACTTTTAAATTATTGACATCCTCTTTAGTCTCAATTCTGTTTAGCCTCTCGATAACATTCTCGACGGCTTGGTTATTTGTGCTACTCACTACCGTCAGATTATTAATATCCTCTCCGGTTTCGATAATGCTCAGAGCACGTTTGACAACTTGTTGGGCAATGAGGTGGAGGATCAGCGTTGTTTTTCCTGAGCCTGGTGGTCCTTGAACAGCCGTAATAGGCTCGGATTGAGCGTGCTTTAGTACCTTCAGTTGAGAATCAGTCGGCGGGTCTGTAGGGAACGCACCAAAATATAAATTCTCATCTGTATCAAGCGGAGATTTGGGAACGCCAAATAGATACTCGTAAGCTGGATGTCTTGATTCTAGCCAGTACTTTTTCTGGTTCCTTTTAATTGCTTCTAGATCTTTCCTGAGATTAAACGAAAATCCACTGCCCTTAAACTCAAACAAATAGGGCTTTTTAATAACGCGGTATTTCGGTAAGCTAATTTGCTGCATCCAATCTTCAAGTCTTTCAAAGTCAATGTCAAACGTTGTTCCTAAAAATCGCCATAGCCCCTCTTTGGTTATTAGCTGGTCGATCTGTTCCTCATCAAGGTTAAGAAAGGTTGCTAAATTCCCTCCCGCTTCTGCCATCTCAAAATTTTCAATGTTCCAACCCTGACTCTGATAATTGCCTTCAGAAATTGGAGTGATATCTACGCTAAATAGGGGGCATAGCATTGATTTTCCTTGTACCACTTGATAGATCTGAGGAAATGACACGACCCAAGTTTTCTCACGGTTTCCGTGCCCTCCTGAGACAATGGACTTTTGAATCTGAACGAAAACTTTTTCGGCAATCAGAATATTATTACCGACAAGTCTAATGCCATCACGCACGGCTTGGTCTGAAGGCAGTTTTGCACTACTCAAGTCTTCTAGACGAATAAATTGTAGCCATGTATTAAGGATGGCATCAGTTGTGTTCTGGATATCCACCATGACGTTCAATTCCCTAAGTTGTTCAGCAACTGCCTATTTAGCCGCAGTTGCATTTATATAATGGCGGTAGATTAAATTTATGCGATATCAATTCAATTGGCGTATTATCTAAGTACTCAGCCTCAGTATGCAGTGACTACAAGCACTAAGCTTAAACAAAAGTCAGCATTTCATAATAATCCAATGTTAGTATCTTTGCCTACTTTAACCTTTGACTTTAGTGTTGTTTCACTCGATCCCATGGGTCGTGAAATTAAATGTGAGCATTCTAAAGTTGCGGGTTTTACCGAAGCGTTAGGCAATGGTATCACCTTAGAGATGGTTCAGATTCCAGGAGGAACGGCTCAAATTGGTTCGCCTAAGGCTGAGGAACGGAGATTAGATAGCGAGAATGAGTTACGCTCTGTTAATTTACCTTCGTTCTTCATGGGTAGATACCCGATTACTCAGTCTCAATGGAGAGCCGTTGCCCTTCTACCCAAGGTAACTTACCCTCTCGATCCTGATCCTTCATGCTTCAAGGGACTGAATCGTCCAGTTGAACAAGTATCTTGGTACGATGCAGTTGAATTCTGTGCTAGGTTGTCACGCGCAACTAGACGATCTTATCGTCTTCCTACTGAGACTGAATGGGAATATGCTTGTCGAGCCGGAACGCTAACCCCGTTTCATTTTGGCGAAACCTTGACAACTGATGTAGCTAATCATTGTGGAGAAAACTACAACAACAAGCAGCAAGGACAGCAAGGAGTTTTTCACAGCGGCACATATGCACAGGAGCCGATAGGTAGTAATCGCAAAGAAACAAAAGAAGTTGGTTGTTTTCATGTAGCTAATGGCTTCGGGCTATACGATATGCATGGAAACATCTGGGAATGGTGTAATGTCCATCCAAATAAAGCTTCCTTAGGCACACCTAAGCAGGGTTGCTGGGAGGATTCAGTGAGCGAAGATCTAGCTCTTCGTCCCTTACGAGGGGGATCTTGGAAGTCTCCGCCTGCTGCATGTCGTTCATCATTTTTCTTGAGCAAAACCGCAGGATATCGGGAAGCAGTTGTTGGTTTCCGAGTATTTTATTCAGCAACCGAAGATCACTCAACATCGGAGAAGCCCTCGCACGACTTATCACAAAGTGTTCTCTCAAATACGCATGTGGATGGCAATGTAAGTATTGGTGAAGTTACACAGAATATTATTATTTATGCCCATGAGCGTGCCTCATCTGATACTTGATGAGCTTTGCTAGTGTTCTATAAATGCTAAGAATTAGGGTAAAATCCTGCAGATGAAGTTTCGAATTCGCTTCGAATAACTCCCTATTTAGGCGCAGATGAATAGAACCTCCTTCAACAAATCTGCACCGAAATCAACGCCGACCCCATACACTTCGAACTCATCACGCGACTGCTCGACACTATCAGCTTCACGCTCGACGAGTTGGCATCTACACTCGAAAACTGCTTTGCTAATGGCGCTCGTCCCAAAGATGATGCCATTGACCATGCTCACGCCATCCGCAACCTCAAGCAAGCCACTAGCATAGGAAATGCAAAAACCGCTGCAAAACAATGGGCAGGGGTGAAATTTGGGAAGCAAGAGGGGGGATAAAATACTGGGAAGTGGGATCAGTTGATGAGAAGATAGCGTTCAATAATAAGAGTAAAGAGACGAGACTTTTAACAACGACCAGGAGGGATGTCAATGCTGAGTATTGCCAACGTAAACGTAGCTGAAAACATCGTGCTGGGAATAGCGACTTTATCCGTGCTGTGGCTCATTCTTTCACTCCGGTATTCTGCATTAGACGGAGACGGCATATTTCCAGCCCTAGTCCCAATGATATTGTTGTGGATTGTGGCGATCGCCCTTGTGCCGACCTTTCATATTTCTCCTTTTCATCTGATCTGGCTTTTTATCGTTGCCATTCCCCTGGGTTTAATCGCCATCGTGATTCCCCCAGTGCAAGCTCTCTCAATGGGATTGTTAATCCTGCTTGCGATGACCGGATCATCGCAAAGTGAACGAGAACACCCTGAACAGACCGTACAACTTAAATCTCAGCGTAGTCGTAGTCAGCAAAACTCAACTGGACAAGGGTTTGGGCAGGCCAATCCATCGAAAAAGAAATAGCAAACTGAAGGGCAAATTATCCCGACTCATCGCCTTTCTGCTGAGAAAAAACAGCTTTTGGCGATCGCCTTTCTGTGGGGACTCGCCAGCGCTTCCGGTCGGCAACTCCCCATCGCCATTGACATTCCCCTAGGCCGCCTCGACTCCGAACACCGTCGCCACCCTGTCGAGCGCTACTTTCCCCAGGCCAGCCATCAGGTCATCCTGCTCTCCACCGACACCGAAATTCGAGATGAGGAAGTCAAGATGCTGAGAGAACAAGGGGCGATCGCCAAGGAATACTTACTACACTATGATCCCAATCAAAGGCAAACTGACGTGACCCAGGGCTATCTTTGGTGAATCATTCCATTTCTCTCGACCTTCCCAAAAAGCGCTGACTCAGTTTTGTCAGCGTCACCACATTCGCAAACTATCAATCTTCGGGTCGGTGCTGTGAGAAGACTTCAGCCGCAATAGCCTCCAAGCTGTCTTGGTAAGCCCCTGGTTTCCTGGACAGTTGGCGGAAGTTAAGGAAATTTCACTAACCGATAAATTTCAAGATCCGCCAGGGTACTTTATGGATGCCTACGCTATGTATGTGGACAGGCTGACAGAGGCATGACACGAGGCCAGGGTTTTGACCAAAAATTTGACTTACTACGCCAAGAAGTTTGCCAAGCTGAACGTCAACAGACATCGTGAGCGAGGGGCTGCTCCTCATAAGCCTGTGCTATTGATTTCAGTGATTGAGCTGATTGAACAGGGCAAGATTCGATTGAACCAGGTACCGCTGTCACCAGAGCTGATTTCAACATTCTTGAAGTACTGGCGTAATTTAGTCAGGACAGACCATCGCTCTGATATTTCTCTGCCGTTTGTGCATTTGACCGGAGACACGTTTTGGCACCTGACGTTTTACCCTGATAGTGAAACGTTTACGGCGACGGGGTTGGGGCGCAAAGGTATTACGGCTGTTAGACGCATCGTGCAATATGCGTCTTTTGATCCTGAGCTATTTACGATTTTGCAAGACCCAGGGCAGCGAGTTATCTTGCTGCGAGTGCTGATTGATAGCTGGTTTTCGGGGCGATCTGCTGAGATTGAGCAGCTTTCGCTGATTGATGAGTTTGAGTCGGTGAAAACCCAGCTTTTGCGGGAAGGGGGCGCAACTTATAAGGTCGAGGATCTCAAAGATGAGGAGAATATTGTTGTCAGGAGCGGGGCGTTTCGCAAGATTGTAGTATCGCTCTATGATCAGCGCTGTGCGTTTTGTGGTTTGAGGATTATTAGCGCTGATGGGCAAGACATTGTGGATGGTGCCCATATCAAGCCGTTTTCTGAATTTAGGGATGACCGCTTTGTGAATGGGCTGGCGCTCTGCAAAAACCACCATTGGGCGTTTGACCACGGATGGTTTGGGGTGAATGACGACTATCGAATTGTGATTCCGCAGGAGCGGTTTACGGAAGAGGCTGCGGTGGAGAGCAGAGAGATGATGGCGTTTAGGGGAGAGACAATTGGGCTGCCGAAGCAGCGGGAGTTTAGGCCGAGTTTAGAAGGATTGAATTGGCATCGAGAGAGATGGAACATTACCTAGAAGGACTTATTTTAATAAAATTTTTCTAAACTATATAGTCCGGACAGTTTTAGCAACGAAGCTAAAAGGCTTACAGGTCAATCACTCCAGTAATTGCATATTTACATCAAAGTTAGCTCTCAGGCTGATATTGATGTAAATACTTTGGTTGATCCACCCCGTAGAAATAGAGTGAGTCGAAGGGCAACTCCTGCGCCACAATCCAAGCCACCAGTTCATCACTGGGTAGGTTGAGGATGCTAAAGTCGCAGGCTGCCCCGAGGCGATCGCAGTAGTAGCGCCCATTGCGATTCACCTCATGGGCCATGTGCTGATCTAGATTCGGGCTCACACGACCATTCTTCACACCTGTCAAGGGGTCTTTCTTCGCCAGCGATCGCTTCAAGTCCGCTGAGCAAAAGCCGTAGGTGAGCTGAAACCGCTCTCGCCCAAACGCATCAATCACCGGATCGATGATGTGCTCACACAATGCCTCCAACGCTGGAATCGTCTCCTCCAGGTTCTTGGGAAACGGGTCAATTTGGTCGGCATAATTGCGGTAGGTTTGCGTGCAGGTGCAAACCTCCTCCAACGTCAGATACTTGCCCAAGGGTTGCACTGACATCGGTTACCCCCATCAATCCACTTCTTTCTCCATCAAATTCTGATACCGCTCTGGCAGCTTTCCCTCACGCCAGAGCTTTTCCATAATGGCATCGCGCAACCACGCCGTCCGGTTCTCCTTCTCCCGCATCAGCTCATCAATATCCTCCGGCAGCCTGACACAGAGAGGCCGCTCAGCCATGGCCACCTCGCCCTGCTGCTGAAAGCGGGTCAAATAATCTCTGCGGGGAGCCTCATCACTCATCGCCGCAGGTGGGATATGAGATTTTGGGGTGTTTTCCGTTAGCGGGTTTGACCTTAGAGATTGGCGATCGCACAGAAACTCTTGCAGCCAATGCCGGGGACTGCTGGGTCAAGGTAGGCAAAGAGTAGGAGTTGGGATTTGGCATGGGCGATCGCCCAGCCAAATATCCCCGATTCATGCCAGCGTCAATGACGCGTCAACGTTCCCTTCCTCAAACTTCTCTGCCTAGCCCCCCAGCTATTGGGCGATTGCGATGGCAGCCCATTACTGTAGGCTATTCACCCGGCACAATGGCTGGCTAACCCACGACGGCTCCGCGATCAGGATTAGGAATCGTGGTCGCGGTTTCACTGGCGATCGCCTCGTGATTCCGCAGGGTCTTCATATCAATCACGTGGCGAAAATCGCTGCCGCTGCTGCTGGCCAAGGTATCAAACACATCGTTAATCTCGTCGATGCCGACCATTTTGATTTTGGGTGAGATGTTGTGTTCTGCACAGAGATCGAGAACCTCCT
>JBARXP010000076.1:0-4686 GCA_049647405.1 Elainellaceae cyanobacterium
CTTCAATCAGCAGGGCTGGCAAATGAAACACCGGATCGACGTAAAACTCAGTCTCAACTTGCTCTAGCCCAGCATCGAGATTAAATTCAACGGCTAGCATTTCTTCGACTTCAAATCGACCCGCCAATGCTTCTCGCACGGCCCGACATACATTATCTGCTGTTTTATCGGTCAAAGCCTTGCCGCCACGGGAGACGACCAGTTTGGCAAAAACCAGCATCGGCGGATAAATCTGCCCATAGAGACTAAGACTATGAATCGTTAGACCATAGGCCGCCAGCACGCCAAAAATGTCGCTTAGCAGGAAAGACTGATTGCGATATGCAAAATGCAGTGCATTCTTATTCCCCTCTGGTCGCAGCTCAATGACAGCCTGCCGCCTTTTGTAGAGTTGATAGGCTAGGCGCAAGTTCTGAAGCTGAATGTCACTGCTTACAAATTGCTCATAAAACTGTGGAAACGCCCGATTAAAGCGCTTGAGCAGGTCTATCGTAGATGCTTTTAAGCCCGGAGCCATTTTAGAGATAATCACGTGACGATTTTAGCTTGGCAGTTGATCAAGGTTATCGATAGATGCGACCTTCAGTCCAATATGACTCACAGGCTTCACTTAAAAATAGTGAAATCAGCGCAATAGTGAAATCAGCTGGTCTCAGCAAACCCATCAGCGTGAAAGAGAAACATGCGCTGTCGTAATCTTTATCAATTTAGAATCCACTTCGATTTGGGATGGAGTCTAGGAAGGATAAGGAATATACTAGCTAATATCAGACATTACCACCTATTCTCCACGCATTAAGTACGCCTGCATGGGTTTCTGGAAAAGTTTATTCACAACTGCGGATGCCGCGATCGCTCCTCATCCTTCTTCAGCAGAGGCCAATGTGCCCCTCGGACAGCCTGTGGAAGACGGTGAGCGACTCTTTTTTTCGACCGATCGAGAAATTGATCTCTACGACCTAGAAGAACTGTGCGACGCAGTAGGCTGGTCGCGCCGTCCTCTCCGCAAGGTTAAAAAAGCAATTCAGCATAGTTTTCTGGTCGTGACGCTGTGGGAGCAACGTGGCCAACGGAAACGATTGGTTGGGTTTTCGCGAGCTACGTCCGATCATGCGTTTAACGCCACGATTTGGGATGTGGTCGTGCATCCCGACTATCAAGGAAAAGGTCTCGGCAAAGCGCTGATGCGTCACGTGATTAAAAAACTGCGCAATGAAGACATCAGCAACATCACCCTTTTTGCCGATCCCCATGTCGTCGATTTTTATCGCAACCTGGGGTTCATGTCTGACCCTGAGGGAATTAAGGGGATGTTTTGGTATCCGGAATAATTTCTCTGCATCAAGGCATTGCCCAAATCTTTAGAGACGTTGGGTAATGCCGACCACATTAAAATCCAGGGTGCAGGAGTTGAACCTGCCTAGGGCGAATTATGAGTTCGCTGCCTCATCCGCTCGGCCAACCCTGGGAGCGCATCAAGTTATAACTTGGAAACTTACTAACTTGAACTAAATCTAGATCAGCTGATTATCAATCAGTTCAATCTTAACTTTAGCCTAGAATATTCGCGAACCGTAACCTAACGCTAGAGTTTTTATTGTAAATTTTCTTGCCCTTCTCAATTCTGGTTCTTTGAAGTGGGCGTCACGTCAATTTGATTCAATTGTTGAGGCCGAGCCTCAGCTTCCGCCATGGCAACGTTGACATCGGCTTCATTTTCGGCACTCAAGATGCGGTTACGACCTTGAGATTTTGCTTGCAGGAGATACTGATCGGCTCTGCGCAGTAAGCTAGTCCCTTTGTTGTCATCGTCTAGGCGAAGTGAGGCCATGCCAGCGCTAACGGTGATGGTTAGCTCTAGCTGCTCGTCGATGTTAAAGGCTTGTTGTGCAATCAGCTGACACAGTCGTTGACCAATGCGTTGCGCCTCTTTGGCGGCAGTATTATTGAGAATAATCACAAATTCTTCACCGCCGTAGCGAAACGGCGTGTCATAGAATCGTAAGTTGTGGCGAAGTCGCGCAGAAATGAGCTTGAGGGCGCGATCGCCCACTAAATGACCGTGCTGATCATTGATGCTCTTAAAGAAGTCCACATCTAGCATCAGTAGGCTGAGAGGGGCATTCCGTTCGCGGGCGTTGTGAATTTGGCGAGGCAGCTCCCATTCGAAGGCTCTGCGGTTATTGAGTTCTGTTAGGGGATCAGAAAGGGCGATCGCCGATAGTAAATCGTTCGCGCGCACAATTTCTCGATGGCTCTGAACCCGACGCAGCCCTGCTTGCACCTGGGCTCGCAGAAGCTCTTGCTGAACAGGGGTTGGCGATGCTTCTAAGGCTAAAAATGCGTCTGCTCCTTCGACTAAAAAGTTGCTCTGCTTCTGCAGTAGCTTATCTGAAGAGTCTAGGTTTGATAGAAAGGGTGACGAAAGCGATGATGGCACACAGTCTATTGCAATGCAGTACATCCAGGTGAGGCGATTGTTAACCCGAATGTTGCGACACAGTTCTAATATCCCCAGTTGCTGTGATGAGAGGATAACGAGATCCGGCTGCTGGGCTTGAATCAGAGGAAAGGCTTCTTGAGGGTTGGGTGCCGTCTCAAGGGTCAGGGTTGCTGACGGTTGAATTGCATCCAAAATAAATTGACAAAAATCGTCCCGCCCAACAATAAGGATAGAAGCATCCATTAGGTACTTACAACGCTTGTCAACAGTAGATCTAAGGTTTTGAGAGGGAGAAACAGGATTTGTCACTTGAGTAGGAGAATAGGGCGATGAAGTCTTGACCGCTAGTGGCTGGGTCGCTGAGACCTGAGTCGTTGAAGTCTGAGCTGACAACTCCGACGGGTTACCGTTATTCAAATGACAGGTGCTTGAGATATTGGCATGCGACTCCCCTTTCACAGATTCTTCGACTACACAAGGCGCTGAACATGCCGAGGCCTGTTCTAATGAAGAAGTCATGGCTTCTTTATCCCTCTATCCCTAAACCGTTACGTTACGCAAGGGAGTCGTTAAGGCTAATCTAGATCAGGAGCGATTGAGTCACGATCTCCAATATGACGGTTTAATAATTGCAAGCCCTAATTCTTGAAGTAGCAAACCCCTGTGAAGAAATACACCTCGTATGGAATTCATTCCGTAGGAACCCATAGTTTTTAGAGGTAGGGTCAGTGTTGAGTAAACAGGTTGCCCCTGATGAAGAATACCCTATGCCTCCAGTTCTCAATTCATGAGCCCTGTTTTTAGAGTGTATCGCTTTAATGTATTGCTCTTATCTTTCGACTTCGGCGAAAAACTAAGGTGTTGTCATCATTACTATAATAAACCCACGATACTTAATACCTATGGAAACCCGAGCCCCTTTTACTAAAACAGAACTTATCAATTCTTAACGCACACGTATATGACGCAGGCTTTAACATCAACGCCGTCTCCATCTTCGACCCAGCGACAAACGGATTGGCGGCTCGTTCAATTGCTGATTCCCTATGCATTGCGTCATAGGCGATCGCTCATCATTGCCATGGTGCTGCTAGTGCCGCTGTCTATTGCGGAAGCGGTGCAGCCCATTCTCATTGGGCAGGCCGTTTCTTTGATTCGCAGTGAGCCGACGATGGGTTTCTTAGATGGGCGATCGCTCACTACCGGGCTTAACTTTCTTATCGGTTTACTCATGGGAACCATTCTGGTCAAGCTCTCGCTGGATGGGGTGCAGGGCTACCAGGTTCAAAAAGTGGGTCAGCAAATTACCGCAGATATTCGAGATGACCTGTTTCATCACGTCACGTCACTGGCCTCTCGTTTTTTCGACCGCACCCCTGTGGGCCGACTGATTACGCGACTCACAAGCGATGTCGAAGCTCTGGGAGATGTTTTTTCAACTGGAGCCATTGGCATCGTTGGTGATTTCTTTTCGATGGTCGTTATTGCTGTCACCATGTTTTTGGTGCAGTGGCAACTGGCTCTGATGCTAATGCTGATGCTGATCCCAGTCACATTTCTCATTATCTTTTTTCAGCAGCGCTATCGACAGTCTAACTATCGAGCACGAGAAGAACTCTCAGCCCTTAATTCCAATCTGCAAGAAAACATTGTCGGCGTGAGTATTGTTCAGCTCTTTCGGCGCGAGCGATTTAATAGCGAAGTCTTTCGGAGCATTAACCAGCGCTATATTGCACAAGTCGATCAGACCATCTTCTACGACTCAGCAGTGTCGTCTACGTTGGAGTGGATTGGGTTTGTGGCGATCGCCGGAGTGCTGTGGCTGGGCGGGTTGCTCGTCATGGATCAGAGCATCGAGCTAGGGACGCTGACCACCTTTGTGCTGTTTTCTCAACGATTGTTTAACCCTTTGCGCCAGTTTGCCGAAAAATTCACCGCCATTCAATCTGGGTTTACCTCCTTAGAGCGCGTCAGCAATATTTTGTCTGAACCGATTGAGATTCGCGATCCGGCTCGTCCGGCTGTCTTTTCTCCTGATGAGTATTCAGCACAATCTCAAGATAACGAGACGGTTCGCCCAGGTGAAATTTGCTTTGATCACGTCTCGTTTGGCTATAAGCCTGATGAATACGTCATTCGAGACCTGAGCTTTACCATTCGACCGGGTGAAAAAGTGGCGATCGTCGGGCCAACGGGTGCGGGCAAAAGCTCTATTATTCGCTTGCTGTGTCGCCTATACGATA
>JBARXP010000077.1:0-10494 GCA_049647405.1 Elainellaceae cyanobacterium
TGGAGAAGACCGTGACAATTTATATCGGAAACCTGTCTTTTCAGGCTACTGAAGAAGACCTGAGAGAGGTCTTTGTCGAGTACGGCACAGTGAAGCGGATCACGCTTCCCACCGATCGAGAGACGGGTAAGAAACGAGGCTTTGCCTTTGTCGAGCTAGACACTGAGAAAGAAGAAGACTCTGCCATCGAAGAACTAGACGGGGCAGAGTGGATGGGGCGAGAAATTCGTCTGAACAAAGCTCGACCCCGTGAAGATCGCTCAGGCGCGCGATCGCGCAACGGCAGTTTCTAGAAAATAACAGCTTCTAGCATGGGCTTGCTGACCAGTCTTGTCGAGAACTAGAGATCTAGACTCTTCAGGGATCATGTCAGGTTTGCAACTATCTCGAAATCCCCTCATCCCCCAGCCCCTGCTGCTACGCACGGTCTTAGACCTACGCACGCCCTTCGGCCTACTCCCAGCAGTGGGAGAAGGAGAGCAAGAAATTCAAAGTCCCTCTCCGCTGGGAGAGGGATTTAGGGTGAGGGCGCAAAAGTGACATGCTCCCATCTCAGATTTTGGCGATCGCCATTCAGCTTAAAACGCAAAATAATCAACAAGGAACCTCAGATAAGAAGCTTAAGCCCCTTATCTTGGGTTCACAAAAATTGAGAATGAGGTTTCGCTTAAGGGCAGAGTGCTGAAAAACAGAGTGCCGAAAGTTTAGCTTGCCACTTGAGCAGGGCGCTGTCCCTGCGCGACTTGAGTGGGTTCGGCCCCTTTATCAACGGCTGTAAACTCGATGTGGTTGATCAGCGTGGTCACAAACGCAAACAGCAAGAACGGTAAGGACAAGACAAGAATTAAGCCGACTGTCGCTAAAGCATAAATTGGGCGACTGACACTCAGCGCCAACGCAGCTGCCAAGCTTGCAAAAATAACACCCAGCCAAACAATGATTTGACCGTAGATGTCTCCAAATGAGAGGGTACAGGCTACGCGATATCGTTGGAATTTATCCATGAAAGCCCCTACTGTATCTGACAAAATTTACAAGTATGTAAGTAGGGTATAGGGCATGACCATCAAAGCACAACTTAACGCATACCTTCTTAAAACAAGCGAAATAAGTTGTTACATATTATCTTTTTCTAAACACACACTCCCATAACATCTGCGACTCCAAATCTCAGACTCTTGTTCAACGCGCATATATGAGCGATCGCCATCTTTTGTTTTACAAGCCCTACGCTGTGCTGACGCAGTTTACCGACTCCGACACCAGCCCACCGCGCGCTACCTTAAAAGACTATATTCCAGTCCCTAATGTCTACCCGGTTGGGCGGCTCGACTACGACAGTGAAGGCTTGCTGCTATTGACCAACAACGGCAGGTTGCAGCATCGGCTTAGCGATCCTAAATTTGCCCATCCCCGCACCTACTGGGTTCAGGTCGAGCGCATTCCCGATGAGGAGGCTTTAGAACATCTGCGGCGGGGAGTGATGATTAAGAAACAAAAGACTCGTCCGGCCCAAGTTCGACGGCTCATGGCAGAACCTAATCTGCCGCCGCGCAATCCGCCTATTCGCTACCGCAAGTCAGTGCCAACCGCATGGCTTGAGCTGACGCTGACCGAGGGTCGCAACCGTCAAGTTCGACGAATGACTGCCGCCGTGGGGTTTCCGACTCTGCGACTGGTGCGAGTGGCGATCGCCCAATTGCATCTTGGGGATCTAAAGCCAGGAGAGTGGCGGGAGGTGAGCCATGCCGAAATTTCAGCAGCGATGAAATGACTCAATCGTTCACCGACGTTGTCACAACACCGTGCTGCTTCAAATATTGCCGAATGTGGGTTTCGACCTGCTCGGTTTGCTCAATCATGGCCATGTGCCCACAATTTGAGATTTGGGTCACATTCTCTCCGGCGCACTGGAATGAAGCGTGAAAGCTGGCCAAGTGATTGACATACTTGGGTTCCATAATGTCGTCTTCAACCCCTGAGATGAAGTAGACAGGCTGCTTCATCCGTGCCACAACTTGGGGCAGGGTGTGAACTTCGTCTTCAGTAGTGGAGTCGAGCAGGGTGCCAAGAGCCGCTTGGGCTTGGGCCACCACCAAATCATTGAGTCGCTGCCGTCCCCATTTCAAATCAATCGGCTGAGCAACATTCATGCGAGCCAGCAGCCGATTAAAAAATGGAAAGTGGCTAATCCAGGGTGTCCGAAAGCGCACAAGCTGACGGCCTGCCATGCGAAATTTTTCGAACTCTTCTTTGACGTAAATGCCGCCGCCTGAGTTGACGCAAATGACGCCGTTGATTAGGTGAGGCGCTAAGTCTGACGCCCAGAGAGCAATGCTGCCGCCCAAAGAGTGACCCACTAGCCAGACGTTTTCAATGTTGAGGCTTTCTATCAGCTCGATTAAGTCTTTGGCATAAGCCTCTGGGGTGTACGAGGCTGAGATTTCTTTTGTCTTGTCAGAAGCAGGAATGGTGCAAGATTCGCCAAACCCTCTCAAATCATAGGATAGGCACTGATAATCTTGAGCAAGCTGACTAATCAGCGGCCTCCAATATTCACGGCTGAGCAGCCATCCGTGAATAAAAACGAGAACACAAGGCGCTGGCCTTGGTGGAGTCAGTTCGTAGGCATGGGGCACGCCCAGCACATCTACAGTTTGAGCCATGTCTCTATGGTAACGTGAACTGACTCCAAATTTCAGCCGGAATAAGCGCTGAAATCCCTTGACAAGAACGATTCGCATCGATCAATCACAGATCGCAATCACAGATCGACGATGAGTGTTTATTGAGAGATGAGTTCTTCTCTCTTCAGAATCTTTTAGGAAGAATGGACGCCATGATTGATGCTGCCAAATCCTCGACATCGATGCCCCTAGTGGAGGCGATCGCCCGCTGGTTGGTGCATTCTCATGCGGCGTTTTATACTCCGGGGCACAAGGGAGGCGCTTCTGTGTTGCCCGAGATTTCCCAGCTTCTGGGTTCAGCCTTGCGGGCAGACTTGCCAGAACTTCCTGGCTTAGACAATCTATTTTCTCCAGAAGGAGTGATTGAAGAAGCTCAAGCCCTAGCAGCTCAGGCATTTGGGGGCGATCGCACCTGGTTTCTCGCCAACGGTTCAACCTGCGGCATTGAAGCAGCCTTGCTAGCCACCTGTCGTCCGCATGATCGAATCATTGTGCCGCGCAACGCTCACCAGTCGATTATTTCGGGCTTGATTTTGAGCGGAGCGATGCCGATTTTTGTGCAGCCTGCCTATGATCCGGTGTGGGACATGGCGCTGGGGCTGTCTCTGGCTCAAGTCCGCTCGGCGCTAGAACAGTACCCCGAAGCGGTGGCGGTGATGCTCGTATCGCCTACCTACTATGGCGTGTGTTGTGAGATAGAGGCGATCGCCAATCTCGTCCACGCTCACCAGATGCCGCTATTGGTCGATGAGGCTCACGGCCCCCATTTTGGCTTCCATCCCGGCTTGCCCCCGTCGGCGCTGAGTGCCGGAGCCGATCTGACGGTGCAGTCTACTCACAAGGTTTTGTCTGCGCTGACCCAAGCTTCGATGCTGCATCTTCATGGCTTTGGCTTGCCTGGGCGTAGCCCGTATCGCATTTCTCCTGACCGCATTCAAAAGGCACTCCAGATGGTGCAGTCGAGCAGTCCGAGCTATTTGCTGCTGGCTTCCCTAGACGCTGCCCGACAGCAGATGGCAACCGAGGGCAAAGCGCTGATGGAACGAACGATCGCCCTGGCTCAAGATGCGCGATCGCGCCTTGCTGCCATTCCAGGATTGCGGGTGCTAGAGCAGTCAGATTTGGGCGAGGAGATATCCCTAACTCTCGATATCACCCGCCTCACTGTGGATGTGACCGAGCTGGGACTCACCGGATTTGATGCCGATGAGATTTTAAGTGAGCAACTGGGAGTTGTTGCAGAACTGCCGACCCTCAAGACGTTGACCTTTATCATCAGCTTGGGCAACAGTTCTGCTGACATTGAGCGGCTGGTGCAGGGGTTCACTGTCCTCGCGAGGCAGCACCGTAAAACCGTTCCCCCCAGCAACGGCGCTCAGGTTTCTCAAGCAGACGCTCAAGTCGTGCCTTTTGAAGCTTCGATTCCGGCGATCGCTGTCCCGGCCATGTCTCCTCGGGATGCTTTTTTTGCCGATAGCGAAGCGGTGGCGATCGCCACTGCTGTTGGCCGCATTAGTGCTGAACTGGTCTGTCCCTATCCACCGGGCATTCCCGTGCTCTTGCCCGGAGAAATCATTACTGCCGAGGCCGTGCAGTATCTGCGTCACATCCTCGCGGCTGGAGGTACTGTTACGGGCTGTGCCGATTCGACACTGGAGACACTGAGGGTTGTGGTTCGTCCATTGCGAGATTAATCCCAGGATTTAGCCTCTCATGGAACCACGCATCATGAAATCACGACAGGGCATTGACATAGTTTTTCACCTGAATGTCAATGCCTGTGATGGCCGTGCCCACAACGACGGTCGTCGCTCCTAGGTCTAATGCTTGCTGAGCTTGGGCAGGCGATGCCACCCCGCCCTCACAAACAAGGGGCACTGAGAGACTACGGGCGATGGCCTGGAGTAACTCAAATCCCGGCGGCGTTTGGCCTTGAGTCGAGGCAGTGTAACCAAATAGGGTAGTTCCAATCAGATCGGCTCCGAACGATGCTGCGGCCTTCGCGGCCTCCAGGGTATCGATATCAGCCATGACCGGGAGCTGAAGTTCAGTATGAATGCGCTCAATCAGGGTTTCTAGATCTTCTCCGCCTGGACGGGGGCGAGACGTGGCATCAATAGCAATAATGTCGGCTCCAGCAGCGGCGATCGCCACTGCCTGTTCAAATTGAGGCGTAATATAGACATCGGAGTCTGCAAATTGGCGCTTCCAGAGGCCGATAATCGGAACCGTAACCCGTGCCCGCACCGCTTTCACATGCTCAGGAGTGTCAATCCGAACGCCTACCGCACCTCGCAGTACAGCAGCCTGGGCGATCGCCGCAATCACCTCTGGCTCAAACAGCGGCGAATCGGCAGGAGCCTGACAAGACACCACAAGCCCCTTGTAGAGAGGGGCGATCGCCCGCTGAAACTTCGCTTTGAGCCGTTCGTCTAACCCGTCAGACATGAAACTCTTGCCCTCGTAAGCTGCTTGCCTTAGTCGTCCTGCACTTGGCCTTTTGAATTCTATCGTTCTCTATTCCTCCTATCGCAGTGAAGATTGCCCAAATGAACCGAGTCATCACCCCAGCAGTTCTCAACCCGTCCCGTATTTTCGCTTCTGTGCTTTGTGCTGCATCGACCTGGGCGATCGCCGAAGCGTTGCTTCTCCCTCCTGCCAGCGCTCAATCTCTGGCTCAATCTCTGGCTCAATGCCCTGCGGCAATGGCGGGTGAATATTTGCTGCTAATCAACAATCCATCTCCTGAAGAACAAAATCGCCTAGGACAGGTGTTGCCGACTGGAGCAACGGTCATCGAGTGCGACTATCAGGGCGAAACCGTGGTTCAAGTTGGCAACTTTGCTGACGAAGATCTGGCTCGCTCTTGGGCAGAATATTTGTCTACTGTTGAGGGATTTCAGACTGCCGTTGCACTCCCGCCTGGAGAGGCTGATGTGCCAACGGCAACGCCAGTCGCTAGTCCTGAAGTTGCCAGTCCTGAAGTTACCAGTCCTGAGGATTTAGATGCTTCAGCTTCCCCAGCCTCTTCAGGCAGTACAGCCAATGCAGCCTACAACCCCACGGTTTTAGAGCCTGGATACGCCATTCTCGTGCGCTACTTTAACCGTCCTGAACTTGCGACCCAGCTTCAGTCGCAGTTGAATGCTTCAGTCGGCTTGGCTGTCTACGAACAGCAGCCCTATCTACTGGTGTTCTATTCTCCAGATGCCGCGACAGCAGGGCAAGTTTTGCAAAGACTAGGCCAGCAGTTTAGCGTTGTTATGGTCGATAGTCGTCAGGTGGTGGTGCTGAGTTCTACGGTATCGGTAGCGGAACCAACGGCGGAGAGGGGCGACTCTCAATAGTGCGATCGCACGATCGCCCCACTCCCGCCCAACCAAAATCTGAAATCCAAAATCTACGTGCTCTTAGCACAGGATCATAATCTCGAATCATTTGGCCTTCGCCAAAGAGCCAAGGCTATAATCTGGGCAAATCTTAAGCCAAGCGCCCCCATGCCTAGCGATATCGTCAATGTTTATGTGGCCTATGCTCGAAGAGATTCAGAGTTGCGAAACGACTTGATTAGTCATCTCAGTATCCTAAAACGCAACAAGGTAATTACCAATTGGGATGACAGCGCAATCGAGGCGGGTGAAGAGGCAAACTTAATCATCGAGCAGAAATTCGCCACAACTCAGGTGATTTTATTGCTGGTCAGCGCTGATTTTTTAGCATCAGATGACCTCTGGGAGATGGGTGTCGTCCAGGCGATTCAAAAACACGATGCTGGAACGGCCAGAGTGATTCCGATTATTGTTCGAGCATGTGATTGGGAAAGCGCTCCATTTGAAAAGCTGACTGTCCTTCCTACAGATGGCAACCCCGTCACCTCATGGGGAAACCCGGATGAAGCGTTTCTGGATATTGCGAAAGGCATTCGGCGAGCGGTGGAGAGTTTGCGAGACGAGCCAGAATTTCAGAGACTCCAGCAACAGATTGGTCTTGAAGAAGACGTTTGTCCTTATCAGGGATTGGAAGCGTTTACGCCTGAAACGGCAGAGTTCTTTTTTGGCCGGGAGAAGACTATTGAGCTGATCAAACAAAAACTGGCTGAGGCAAATTTTGTGCCTGTGATTGGGCCGTCGGGGAGCGGCAAGTCTTCGGTCGTCAGAGCAGGACTGATTCCGAGTCTTGGGGATGAGTGGCATGTGCTGGAGCCGATTAAGCCGGATGAAGAACCCCTATCAGAGCTGCGGAAGGCGATGCGAAGCCTCTTTAAGCGCAGGTCAGACCTGAATCGAGTTTCGGAATTGCTGAACACAGAAGGGCTGCTGCCAGTCTTAGAGATGCTGCCCAGGTCTCCGGTTCTTCAGGCTGGGAAGCAAAAGGTGTTGCTAGTGATTGACCAGTTTGAGGAAGTGTTTACGGTCTGCACCCTCGAAGACGAACGGACGCAGTTTATTGACTGCATTACCGCCATTCAAACTGTGGAAGACTCGCCCCTCGCCATCGCCACCACGATGCGGGCAGATTTTGTGGAGCAGTGGCTTGACTATGGCGACCTGGTGCAGACCATTCAAGAACAGGCTGTGTGGCTAGGACGATTGCAGGGTCGTGATCTGATCGAGGCGATTGAGCAACCTGCAAAAAATCTGGGCTATACCTTTGAGCCAGTCTTGCTCGACTCTATCTTGGAGGATGTGAAAGCCGAGAAAAACTGCTTGCCCCTGCTGGAGTTTGCCCTAACGGAGCTGTGGGAGCGGCGAGATCTACAAACACGATCGCTGACCTATCAAGCCTATCGAGACATGCAGCGGCTGACCGGAGCCTTGAATAAGCGAGCAGAGGATGTTTATGCCGATGACCTCGTGACCGATGACGAGCGGCAGTGGGCCAAGCGGATTTGTCTGGAGCTGTTGCGGATTGGGCCAGATGTGAAAGATACGCGACAGCGACAGCCTCGAATCACTCTGCTGGCACTAGGCAAGACCGAGGATGATCAAGCCGTGATCAATGAGGTGATTGAAGTTTTAGTCGAAGGGCGATTGCTCGTCACCACCCAATCGAATGAAGTGGATCTAGCCCATGAAGCCTTGATGATGGGATGGTTGCGGTTTGCGGAGTGGCGTCAGGAAGATAGAGATCGCCGTCGTCTCGTTCAGCGGGTGCGAGATGTGGAGAAGGAATGGAATGGCAAAGGGCAAGATGAGCGATATTTGCTGCAAGGGGGGTTGCTAGCCGAGGTGCGGGAGCAGTGGGAGACTCTGGGTGATGAGCTGAGCCAGAGCAATCAGGCTTTTTATTGGCAGAGTGATGACCAGGAAAAAGAGCAGGTCGCGTTTTTAGAGCGGGCGTTAGCGGAATCGGAGCTACGAGAGCAGGCTTTGAAAGTGATGAATCTCATAGATTTTCATCCTCATGAGGCAGCTGCTTATGCTATCCAAAACATCGAAGAAAGTCATCGCAGGCTGAAGGGACGAGTAATTGCTCCGGTTTTTTCAGTACTCAAAAAAATTTTGAGTACTCTGAGAGAAGCAGGAAAATTTGCCAGCCAGTGGGACTCTGTAACATCACTAGCCTTTAGTCCAGATGGTAAGACAATTGCCAGTGCCAATACCGATCGAGTTATCCAACTGTGGAACTTAAAGGGAGACCCTATCGGTAAACCTTTTCTAGGCCACACTTCAAGCATTCATTCAGTAGCCTTTAGTCCAGACGGTAAGATGATTGTTAGTGGTAGTGCAGATGCCACTCTTCGATTGTGGAATTTGAAAGGAAATCCTATCGGCAAACCTTTTTTAGGCCATACTGCAAGTGTCAACACAGTAGCCTTCAGTCCAGACGGTGAGGCAATTATTAGCGGTAGCTCTGATAAAACCCTTAGACTATGGAATTTAGCTGGTAACGTTATCAATGAGCCATTCTATGGCCATGTTGCTATTGTTCAATCAGTAGCCTTCAGTCCAGACGGCAATATAATTGTTAGCGGCAGTCGCGATAAGACTCTAAGGATATGGGACTTATCGGGTAATTCTGTAGGTCAGCCTTTTACTGGGCATGAGGACGCTATTTCATCAGTAGCCTTTAGTCCCGACGGTAATACTATTGCGAGCGGTAGTTACGACGAAACAGTAAGGTTGTGGGATGTGACTGGTCACCCTATTGGTGAACCATTCATCGGTCATTCCTCAATAATCAATGCAGTGGTCTTCAGCCCAGATGGCAAAACTATTGTTAGTGCTGACGGTGACCAGACAATAAGGTTTTGGAATCTTAGGGGCGACCTTATCAAAAAACCCTTAAAAGGCCATTCATTTGTTATTTCTTCAATAGCAATTAGCCCTGACGGGAGGCAACTTGTTAGTGGAGGTGTTGACTATACGTTGGTTGCTGGCAGCGTCATAAATGACAGCCCCGAACCTGCTATTTGGTTGTGGGATTTGACAGATAATTTAATTGGGAATCCGCTGTGTGGCCACGATTACTCGGTCATGTCAGTGGCCTTTAATCCTGATAACCAAACTCTTGTAAGTGGTAGTGATGACGGGACACTAAAACTGTGGGACTTAAAAGGTGTATTTATCAGCAAGCCTTTCATTGGTCATATAGATTCAGTTTGGTCTGTAGCGTTTGACCCTAAAGGCCAAACTATTGTCAGTGGCAGTCAAGATAAAACTATAAGACTCTGGGATCTGAATGGAAATCTGATTGGTGAACCATTCTGTGGGCACACATCTCATGTCAACTCAGTCAGCTTTAGCCCTAATGGTCAAACGATTGCAAGTGGTAGTTCCGATAACACAATTCGGCTATGGGATTTAATGGGAAATACTACCAACAAGCCCTTTGAAGGTCATACATCTCATGTCAACTCAGTCAGCTTTAGCCCAGATGGCCAAACGATTGTCAGTGGCAGCGATGATGGGACAGTGCGGTTATGGGATTTGAAAGGAAATACAATCAGTCAGCCCTTTGAAGGTCACAAATCACCTGTATGGTGCGTAGTTTTTAGTCCTGATGGTCAGACAATTGCTAGTGGAGGTGATGACGGAGCAGTGAGGCTATGGGATTTGAAGGGAAATGCAATTGGTCAGCCTTTTGAAGGTCATTCATCCGTCGTTTATGCAGTTACTTTTAGTCCCGATAGCCAAGTTATCATCAGTGGGGGACATGATAGAACTGTCCGGTTGTGGGACTTACAAGGAAACATTATAGGCGAACCGTTTATTGGTCATAATTATGCTGTCAGGACACTAGCAATTAGTCCAAATGGGGAAATTATCGCTAGTGGTAGCTCCGACAGCACAATCCGGCTGTGGCGAGGAGGCACCTGGCAAGATTGGTTGGCTCTTTGCTGCAATCGTTTTCGCTATCATCCGGTGTTCAAAAATGCCGATCGAGAGCCGTTTATTTCGGCCTGTGAGGTGTGTGAGCGGCTGGTGTGGAGTCGGGAAGAGAGGAGATGAGGAGTTGGGAGAATGAGATTTTAGATATTGGATTGGGGATGGATGAGGGGCGATTGTCACTCTCCTCTCTCCCAACTCCTCCCAATACGGTTGACTTAAAACTCCTAGATGCGTATGCTCTTTCATTAAGCTGTCTCACCGATGGCTTAGTTCAGAACTCAAGAACTTGGCACCATCTGCGAGTGCTACCAACACCCACAGATGGCTAACCCACCGCGACTGACTAGGGCAGTCGGGGGGCTAACGGTTCATGGTAAACCGTGGCTGCCTCGAATGCACACCATTGCGGGGTAGTCGAGGGACTGAGTTCTGGTTTCTTCTCGCTATAAAACTACAAAAGGAACCAGAACCTCATG
>JBARXP010000078.1:0-3568 GCA_049647405.1 Elainellaceae cyanobacterium
AGATTCGTGCGGCAGAAGACCCTGAGTTTGAGACGTTCTACACCAAGAACATCTTGTTGAACGAAGGAATTCGTGCCTGGATGGCTGTGCAAGACCAGCCCCACGAGAAGTTTATATTCCCTGAGGAGGTGCTCCCACGTGGTAACGCTCTCTAATAATTCTTCCATAATGATGGGCGGGCGCGACCAGGAGTCCACTGGATTTGCCTGGTGGTCTGGTAATGCTCGACTCATCAATCTTTCAGGCAAACTGCTGGGTGCTCATGTTGCCCACGCGGGTCTGATTGTCTTTTGGGCTGGAGCGATGACTCTGTTTGAGGTCGCTCACTTTACGCCTGAGAAGCCCATGTATGAGCAGGGCTTGATTCTTCTACCCCACTTGGGAACCCTCGGCTGGGGTGTTGGCCCCGGCGGTGAAGTGATTGATGTCTTCCCCTACTTTGTAGTGGGCGTGCTTCACCTTATTTCATCGGCTGTTCTGGGTCTAGGCGGCATCTATCACGCTGTGCGTGGCCCCGAGACGCTAGAAGAATACTCTTCCTTCTTTGGTTATGACTGGAAGGACAAGAATAAGATGACCACCATCATCGGGATTCACCTAATCCTGCTGGGCGGTGGAGCTTTCTTACTGGTTCTCAAGGCGATGTTCTTCGGCGGCGTCTACGACACGTGGGCTCCCGGTGGTGGCGATGTCCGGGTGATTACGAACCCGACTCTAAACCCCGCTGTAATTTTCGGCTACCTGACCGCTTCGCCTTTTGGTGGAGAGGGCTGGATCATTGGTGTCGATAACATGGAAGACATCATTGGTGGCCACATTTGGGTCGGTCTGATCTGTATTGCTGGCGGTGTCTGGCACATCTTGACCAAGCCATTTGCATGGGCTCGTCGTGCCTTTGTGTGGTCTGGTGAGGCTTATCTGTCTTACAGCTTGGGTGCCTTGTCTCTGATGGGCTTCATCGCAGCTGCGATGGTGTGGTTCAACAACACGGCATACCCCAGTGAGTTCTACGGGCCAACCAGCTCAGAAGCGTCTCAAGCGCAGGCTTTCACCTTCTTGGTGCGTGACCAACGTCTGGGCGCAAACGTGGGTTCTTCCCAAGGCCCTACTGGTTTGGGTAAGTATCTGATGCGATCGCCCACGGGTGAGATCATCTTCGGTGGCGAAACAATGCGATTCTGGGACTTCCAGGGTCCTTGGTTGGAGCCACTACGGGGTCCTAACGGTCTTGACCTAGATAAAATCAAGAACGATATTCAACCCTGGCAAATTCGCCGTTCGGCTGAGTATATGACTCACGCTCCTCTAGCGTCTATCAACTCAGTTGGTGGCGTTATTACCGAGCCTAACTCCATCAACTACGTGAGCCTACGTCAGTGGTTGGCGGCTTCTCACTTTATTCTTGGCTTCTTCTTCCTGATCGGCCACCTGTGGCATGCAGGTCGCGCTCGCGCAGCAGAAGCTGGCTTTGAGAAAGGAATTGATCGTGAAACTGAGGCTGTTTTGGCAATGCCTGATCTGGACTAAAAAAAGTCTTGATTAGTCAAACCCATTAGGGTTCACGAAAAGATTTGGGAGGTTCCGATGGAGCCTCCCTTTTTGTTTTGACCACATCCTTAGCATTAGCGACAGTATTGGCGACCCATTGATATTGATTTAGAGTTTGCGATCGCAAGTTTCTGAAACTATGAAAAGATGGATGGGGTCGAAACAATGATCTTTAATTTCAAGTCAACAATTTACTGCACAGTTCAATCAGTTTATGGCAGATAAGACTCACAGCATCGAGATTCGGCATCAGGGCAAGTCATACAAGTTTCAGGTAGGCGAAGACGAAGTGATTCTTGAAGCGGCTCTCTCTCAGGGGCTCGAACTTCCTTACTCTTGCAGCGCTGGTGTTTGCACGACATGTGCAGGCAAAGTCATTGAAGGACAGGTCAATCAAGAAGACGCAGCAGGCATTGGTTCTGAACTCAAAGACAATGGATATGTGCTTTTGTGTAGCGCTTATCCTCGTTCTGATTTAATCATCGAGTCAGAACAAGAAGACATTGTTTATCAGATCCAGTTTGGGCAACCCTAAACATTCGTTTTTATGGCAGATTTCAAAGAAGCATCGATTGCCGCATCCATTGTTTCAGGGGGCGATCGCCACGAGCTGCCCACCCCTGTGCTAGAGCTGACCACTTGTTTTGTGACATTGACGCTGCCGATTCTGGAGCACCCAGGGCAGCTTCGAGATCGGGTAGAAACGGCTTTAAGAGCGCACGGCCAACCCCTGCGCTGGGCCATCACTCAAGTCGAGCCGCCGAGTGAATCGTCTCCGGCGATCGCCCATGTCGAGGCCATAGTGACTCAGTCCTAAAGACTCATTTCTCAAGACTCAGTCCTGAAGACTCAGCCTTAGTCACTCACGAGGCATGACTCGATTTCCCATTATGGCTAGTTGACTGACAAAACTCTTGAACCCCTGATTCTGTCGTAGGATGGGTTAGCGTTAGCGTAACCCATCGAAACCGTTTCTACTGTTGGGTTGTCTCCTTCGGAGACGCTTTGCATTGGCGTTGCCTGTCCATCGGACAAACGCTTTGCTCAACACCAACCTACATCAGAATTTTGTCAGTCAAGCAGCCCATTATGGGTTTCAAGAGTTTTGCTAATACACATCTACTGGTACACATCTGCTAATCCGGATCTGCCTATATGGCATTGCCCATGTTGACCCCGACCCCACCTGCACCTCATCCCTATACAGTTGTTCTGATTGTACCTACAGGCATTGGAGCCGCGATTGGTGGCTATGCAGGCGATGCTTTGCCCGTTGCGCGGGCGATAGCCCAGGTTGCCGATCGGCTAATTACCCATCCCAATGTGATGAATGCCGCCCAGCTCTATTGGCCGTTGCCCAATGGTTTCTATGTGGAAGGCTATGGGCTTGATCAGTTTGCGGCAGGCCAATGGGGGCTGCGTCCCGTTCGCCAAAACCGGATTGGATTATTGCTCGACCAGGCGATTGAAGACGATCTGCGACTCCGGCATCTTCAGGCCGCAGATGCCACCCGTGCGGCTCTGGGGCTGACCCTGACCGATTATGTCGTGACCGATCAGCCCCTCGGCGTCGAGTTGAGAACCTCTGAGTCTGGAGCCTCTTGGGGCACGATTCAAAATTCCGGCAGTCTTCTCAGGGCAGCGGAGCGGCTGATTACCGAAGCTGGGGCAGAGGCGATCGCCGTTGTGGCCCGCTTTCCTGACGATGAAGACAGCGACGTTTTGCAAGACTACCGCCACGGCAAGGGTGTTGATCCCCTAGCCGGGGCAGAAGCCGTGATCAGCCATCTCATTGTGCAGACGTTCCAGATTCCCTGTGCCCATGCCCCTGCCCTAATGCCGCTGCCGCCTGATCCTGATGTGTCACCCCGATCAGCCGCAGAAGAGTTGGGGTATACGTTCTTGCCTTGCGTTTTAGTCGGCTTGAGCCGCGCCCCTCAGTTTGTCACCCATCCAGCGATCGCCAGTGCTCATGATATTTGGGCAAACCAGGTTGATGCAGTGGTCATTCCAGCCACAG
>JBARXP010000079.1:0-14940 GCA_049647405.1 Elainellaceae cyanobacterium
GCCCGCCCACAACATTGTCTATGTCCTAACTCAGCTGACTACAGCTATATGTGGTTAAAACTAAAGTAAACAGTGTGTGTGCCCCAGCCGGGGGTCACCCACTCAGATCGCATCGTTTACTTATGGCTGCCTACTGACGCGCTGATGTAAACCTGAAGAGGAAAGCTGAAGGGTTAAGCCAAAGTGTTAAGCCGAACTGTTACAGACCTTGAATTTTCGGGCGCATTTTGATCCGCACAGCGACAGCCGTAATGTTGTCATGGCCGTTGTGCTGATTGGCTAAATCAATCAAACGGCGAAGTTCATGGTCGAGAATAGCCTGAGAACTCAGCATCGGCTCAATGTGGCTAGCAGAATGTTGCTCTAAACAATCGTTGTCAGACAGGCCATCTGAGCAGAGCAAAAACAACATATCTTCATTGATATCGAAGAAGTGGATGTCTGGACTGATGAACTTTTCGCCCCGAGGCCCTAATGCTTGAGTCAGTTGATAAGCGTCTGGACGAGCATAGGCGATCGCCGGCTCAGTGCCCCGCTGAATCTCTCGCTGCCCAACCTCGTGATCAATCGTCAGTTGCTCTAGACCAGAACGACGGCTAAACCGATAGACTCGGCTGTCTCCCACATGGGCGATCGCCACTTTTGTGTCTTGAACTAACATCATCACCAGAGTTGTGCCCATGCGGCCACTGCCCTGGCGATCGTTTTGTTGGTTGAGTTCAAAGATGCTTTGATTCGCTTCGCAGATGGCTACGCGAATTTCTTCTTGGGTCGGGAGTTGTTCACTCCAAAAATGCTCGAAGTGCTTTTGCAAGGTTGACACCGCTAGAGCACTCGCTACTTCTCCAGCTGCGTGGCCTCCCATGCCGTCACACAAAACATATAACCCCTTAGCACTCAACACCCGGCCCGAGGGGGTGTCTTGCTTATCTACGCTGGAGTTAATGCTGAAATAATCTTCGTTATGGTCGCGCTGTCGCCCAATATCGGTTGAGCCTGCATCAGAGAGGCTAAACATTTGCATCGGGAGCACAATCGTCGGCGCTTCATCTGCGTCAGCATAGAGTTCGCTCAGGCTTTCATCGACTTCGCTATCAGCTAGCCAGCTTGCCTCATCGTCTGACGCAGATGCAGCATCAATCATTAGCCCTGATGGGTCTCCCTGGGGCGATCGAGCCATGAATGAGACATCCGTGGTTTCGGGGGAGTTGCCTAGTGCTTGATTCTTCGAACTAACAAGAGATATTTCATCATGTAGCTGGTCTGCAGCAGTCTCCAACCGCTCTCTCAAGTCGTCTAAGGTCACAATATGACCTGACTCTAGTTCTTGATAAAGCGAATCAAACCCATGTTCAGCGGATACAGGGTGGTCTGCTAGCAGGTCTTTCCAAACATGCCCCAAGTCTTGAAGGGTGGGTTCTTGGGTTGGCATCTCTAAATGCAGTCGCTTCAGGCATAAAATTTGGTCTTCATCGACGCCCAAATTATCAAGTATCAGAATGCTGCGGCGACAGCATAAAGGCTCCACGATCGCCCAAAGCTCTACCATTTCATGGAGCCAGTGCAGGATCTGAATCGCTAATACGTTCGGCTGCTTGAGGCTATCAGCAAAGGGAAAGAGGTGATGCCGATCTTCCAGTAAAACAATTGCACATTCCTGTTCAGTCCAGGCGTCATGAATTTGGGGGAGAGATGGATAAAGCTGATTTTGAACGGTGAGATAAAGCTGGGCGATCGCGGGCAGTGTTTCTCGTTGGTTTTCGTCAACACCATCAGCTTCACTAGGAGACAAGATATCAGGCGAGGCGTTGCCCGACCCATCGTTGCGACTTTGGTCAAAAGATGCGGCGACATCTTCATATTTAGCAGGCGTATCGTCGATGTCGCCAATATCGTTAATGTCTGCTGTCACTTCTTCACTGAAGTTGCTGGCCAACGGCTGATCCGGTGCAAAGGCCGTGGGCAACGCCATGCTTAAGTCTGGAACGATAGAGTGATCGGCCCAATGCTCTATGACGGTAGACTTGCCCGGTTCACAATCGATGACATTCATCTCGATATCGAGAGCATGAACATTTAGGGTTGCGACCGGAGGCACAATCTGGTAGCGATTGTGGTGATCTAAAAAGTTTCGCTGCCCCATAACGCGTGCGATCGCCGCAACGCAAGAAGGCACGTCTATGGAATCTTCAGAGGCTCTTTGCTGAGAGCGATCGCCCATTCCAGGAATCAAAACGTTGAGTGCCGAAGGGAATAGAATCGCGGCCCAGACAGGATTAGGTGTTTGGCTGTCTATTTCTTGATCTTGGGCTGTCGGTGAGTTGACCGAGGCAGCCGATGGTGTCGATGCCAGGTTTGATTCCACAGTCGTGTCTCCATTCGCCGTTTGGGGCGAGCTTTCAGCGTAGGGACTTCCGGATTGAGAGGCAGAACCGTTGAAATCAGAATTGGAATCAGGATCAGGAGCGTGATGTTTTGGCGACGGGTCTACTTCAGATTGACCAGAGTTAGGTTGCTCAAAATCGACGGTGCCTGATTCTGAGGGATTCTCCTGGCTGGTGCTGATGTCAGAAAGGGCCGAACCACATTGCTGACAAAACTTGTGAATATCTGGGTTGTCAAACCCGCATTGCTGACAACGAATCATCTTAGGCCGCCTCAGATCCCACTTTCATCGACAGGGGAGTTTTGCTTCGCTCTATCGTACTCAACTCTATCGGTTCGTTTTGTTCCACATAAGCTGGCCTTTAGCATCAGCTGAAGGCAAAGGAATCAATATCTTATCCTAACTGACATCGTCTATCGATTGGAAAAGCCTATCGAGCTTGTCAAGAACAGAACTCTAACACCACCACTATCTACCACCGACTGGGCTCGCAACAAAAAACGGGACGGAAGTAAAAAAGTACATAACATGCGCAAATTATAGCGGCAGCCAGTGATATTCGGTAGCCAATAGGATTAGGGTTCTTTTGAGGGAGGCGTGCCGCGACTCCCCTAAGAAAATCTTCCTAACGCTGATAGCGATCGCCATATCTTTTGGCTGAACTCTCCTCAGAATACCCAGGTTTACTCAATTTTCAACCAGCAAGGGCGTTAACCAGAACGGCACATGGCGATCGCATAAATTCAGATATTTTTCAGTCCAGTCTAGGTAACATCATTTACTTTTTTTGCACTGTCTTTATTATTTCGCTTTTTATTTATCTCGCTTTTTATCTGGCTGAGTCCAGCAACCGTATCATCACTCATGGCATGTCAGATAGAGCGTTGTTAAGCCTAGATATAACGTCCACCCGTGAGCTAAGTTCATGAAAATTGTCGAGCAGAGCACCTATCGTCTGACCCTGCGGTTGCGGCCTTGGGTGATCTGGAGCTTTTCAGCGATGTTTATCGGCTGTGGGTTATTGCCCATTGCCTTGACCTCAAAGCAAGAACTGACATGCGATCGCGCTCCTGCACCAGGACAATGTGAACTTCAGGGACAAAAGCTCTTCGGCAATGCCACACTCAAGACGTTTCAGCTACCACAGATTCAGAGAGCCGTTTTAGAATCTAGTCGCGATAGCGATGGCGACCCAACCTATCGGGTGGTGCTCTTGACTGAGGCAGGCAAAGTTCCGTTTATGTCGGAGTATCAGTCGGGGCGATCGCGCCACCAGGACAATGCCGATAAAATCAATGCCTTTTTGCAAAACAGCGAACAACTGTCACTTTACGTTGAGCATGACGATCGCTGGAGCTATCTCTTGGTTCTTCTGATTTCTAGCGGAACGGGGCTCATTCTATTGCTGCTAATGGGACAAGTCGTCATTTGTGACTTAGACCGACAGTCTGACACGCTTCTCATCACTCGTCGGGGTCTATTGGGCACAAAAATTCTAGAGCACCCTCTTGGCAAAATTTCTGGAGTTGTGGTTCAGGCCAGTCCGGGTGTCGATGGAGGAGGCACATATCGCATTTGCTTCATTCTTGCCAGTGACGAAGAAGTTCCGGTCACGGCTTACTACAGTGTAGGTCGTAAAGACAAGTGGCAAACGGTTGAGCTGATTCGTCAGTTTTTACCTGCATTAGAAGCTGAGTAACGCCACAGCCCGGTTCCATTCCGCGCCGGGGTGCATTCCTGCCAACAGGAGCGGGAACCCAGAAACCGACTTGGGTCTGTGAATGTAGGCGTTCAAAGCATGTCTTAAGATGCATCGTGCGCGACATGCAGATTCAACGTTCGTTAAATATTTCGCTAAATGTCCAAACGCGATACGAGAGAGTCCTGCTGAGCCAACATTTGCTCCAGACTCGCATCATCTGGATGATCCCATCCTAATAAGTGGAGTAGACCGTGGGTCGCGAGCCACAATAGTTCTGTCGCAAAACAGTGCCCTTGCTGCTGGGCCTGAGTACTGGCCGTTTCCACAGAAATAATGATATCGCCCAGGTAAAAGGGCATGGCCATGTAGAGCGAGTCGGGCAAGTCCATCACTTCATCGAGCGCCGAGAATGCCAAAACGTCCGTTGGTTTGTCTATCTGCCGATAGTCTCGATTGAGGCTCTGAATTTCGTCGTCGTGGGTCAGCCGTAGGGTCAGTTCGTAGCTGTCGATCGGTGAAAGTTTGGGATGAAGATCGATGAGCCACTGCTGAAAGAGTGGAGTCCACAGTGTTTCGGTCAGCAGCAGTTCTGGGGCGATCGCGCGACCTACATCTCGGCTGGGAGCCACCCCAAAGGAGGCTAATTGCTCCACAGGACTCGTCAAAACCTTGGCTAAAATAGCCTCTAGTTCAAAGGTTTGGAGAGTCACCTCAACCTGTAGCTGTGTCTCCGTCTCCATCGCAATTTTCTCCATCGCAATTTTCTCCATAGCCATTTTCCTGAATGGATTACGTTGATTGTAAGACCGATGTCAGCGGCAAAACGTCTTTACTCAGTTTGACTGGCGATCGCCCCCTCATTCATGAATGCCTATTCGCTTCATGAATGATCGTCATTAGGCTGGTATCGTGATTGAAAGTACGCCATAGAAGGCACTTCTACAGGAAGTAAACAGGGCAGCAGGGGGGAAGGGCATTAATGCGAGCCATCGTAAGGTTCTTGTTAAAAATATCGAGATGGATTGATGCATTCAGTGAAATCTTAGGCTGGATCACGCTGGGTCTGACCATCATCATGGTTGCCGTGGGAGCCTACAACGCAATCACTCGATATCTGGGACAGTTCATCGGCGTTAACCTCAGCTCTAACCTCTACATCGAAGTGCAGTGGTATTTGTTTAGCCTGATTTTTTTGCTGGGTGCGGCCTATGTGCTGAAGCACGATAATCATGTGCGGGTTGATATCGTTTACAACCAGCTCTCACGTAAGGGAAAAGCCTGGGTTGATTTACTTGGCGGGCTGCTGCTGCTGTTGCCGATGTGCGCTCTTGTCATTTTCTTTTCCTATCCTGCGGTGATTAACTCCTGGCGCGTGCTTGAGATGTCGTCTGACCCCAGCGGGTTGCCGCGCTACCCACTGAAAACCATGATTTTGGTGGCTTTTATCTTTTTGGGTTTGCAGGGTGTCTCGCAGATCGTGAAGCAGATTGCGATTTTGACCGACGTAGACTCGTTGCCTGCTGATGCTGCCTCGGAGGTGACCGATGGTTGAATATCTTGGCCTTTGGATGTTTGTCGGAGCCTTAGTGCTAATTTTCACGGGGTATCCGGTGGCGTTTGCCCTGGGCGGCAGCGGTATTTTATTCGCCATTGTTGGAGTCGCTGTTGGAGAATTTGACGCAATCCTCTTCTCGGCGCTGCCCCAGCGTATTTTCGGCATCATGTCGAACTATGTGCTGTTGGCGATTCCGTTTTTCATTCTGATGGGAACGGTACTCCAGCGATCGGGTCTGGCCGAAGATTTGCTCGAAACCTTTGGCATTTTGTTTGGGCGAATGCGGGGCGGGTTGGCGATCGGGGTGATTTTGGTGGGAACGCTGCTCGCCGCCGCTACGGGAGTGGTTGGGGCAACCGTGGTGTCGATGGGGATGATTTCTCTGCCGATCATGCTGCGATATGGCTACAATCCCTCAATGGCGACGGGCATCATTGCCGCTTCCGGAACGCTGGGGCAGGTGATTCCGCCGAGTGTGGTGCTGATTGTGCTGGGCGATCAGTTAGGCGTATCGGTCGGGGATTTGTTTCTCGGTTCGCTGCTGCCCGGTTTGGCGCTGGCAAGTATGTATTTGCTCTATACGGTGGCGATCGCCATCTTTAGACCCAAGATGTTGCCTGCCCTCCCGGCTGAAATGTTGACCCTCAGTAAGGCTCAGCTCGCAGTGCGGGTGATGAAAGTCATGATGCCGCCGCTGGTGCTGATCTTGGTGGTCTTGGGCAGTATCTTTGCTGGCGTGGCAACGCCGACCGAAGCGGGTGCTATGGGAGTCGTGGGTGCGCTGGTGCTAGCCGCCCTCAACCGTCGCCTCACGCTCAATACGCTGCTCGAATCGGTCAGGTCGAGTGTCGAACTCACCACCATGGTGATTGTGCTGCTGCTAGGAGCCACGATCTTCAGCCTCGTCTTTCGAGGGCTGGGGGGCGCTCTCCTCGTCGAAGAGTTGCTGGTTAGCCTGCCCGGAGGGGTGGTTAGCTTTCTAATCTTTGTCAATCTCCTCGTTTTTGTGCTGGGATTTTTCCTCGACTATTTTGAGATTGTGTTCATCATTGTGCCGCTGATGATTCCGGTAGTGCAGCAGTTTGCCTCAGAACTGCTGCCCAATGTCGAAAATCCGGGTGGGGCCATTTTGGTTTGGTTTGGGGTGATGTTGGGCGTTAATCTGCAAACCTCTTTCCTAACGCCGCCGTTTGGATTTTCGCTGTTTTATCTACGCGGGGTGGCTCCTCCAGAGATCAAGACCACTAGCATCTATCGAGGAGTGATTCCATTCATCATCATTCAGCTTGTGGCGCTGCTGCTGATCATTCGCTTTCCAGGATTGGTCGTCTGGGTGATTCAGTAGGCGAGGCTTAAGGCGCAATTCTGCCCAAGGTACGATTTGGGGCTTACAATTCGGGTGTGAGTTGGGTCGATTGGGGAGAAGGCTTTGAACATCGTTGTGATTGGATGTGGATTTGGCGGTCTAGCGGCGGCGATTCGGCTACAGGCTCAGGGGCATCAGGTCACCATTGTCGATAAGCGAGACAAGCCTGGGGGGCGAGCCTACGTCTATGAGCAAGACGGGTTTACATTCGACGGTGGCCCCACGATTATCACCACGCCTCAACACCTGCATGAGCTGTTTGAACTGGGTGGCAAGCGTTTAGACGACTATCTGACGCTGGTTAAGCTCGATCCGTTTTATAACGTCCGGTTTGAAGACGGGTCGGTGTTTCATTACACCGATAAGCCGGAGGAAATCTTGAACCAGATTCGCGCCTTCAACCCGCCTGACGAAGAGGGCTATCGTGCTTTTTTTAAGGCGTCTGAACGGGTGCTCGATAAAGGGCTGCCGATGATGAACAAGCCCTTTCTCAAGTTCACCGACATGCTGAAAGTGTCGCCCGATATGGTCAAGCTCCAGGCGAATAAGTCGGTCACCAGTTTTGTCGGCGACTACATTCAAGATGAGCAGCTACGGCAGGTGTTTAGCTTCCATCCGCTGCTGATTGGCGGCAATCCGTTTCAGAGCACGTCGATCTACGTCATGATTCACAAGCTAGAGCAGGCGTTTGGTATTTGGTATGCCCTAGGTGGTACGGGGGCACTGGTGCGGGCGCTGGTGCAGGTGTTTCAAGACCTGGGCGGGACTCTTCAGCTCAACACCGAGGTGCAGCAGATTCAGGTGAATGAGAGGTCGAAACGTGCTACGGGCGTTGTGCTGAGCGATGATCGGGTGCTCTCTGCGGATGCCGTGGTGAGCAATGCAGATGTCGCCTTTACCTACATGAAGCTGATTCCGGCAGAGTTTCGCAAAAAATGGAGCGATCGCAAGCTCGAATCGCTCACCTATTCCATGTCTCTTTTTGTGCTGTATTTTGGCACCGATCGCCAATATCCTGATGTGGCTCACCACGAAATTCTCTTGGGGCCGCGCTATGAAGAGCTGATGGCCGATATTTTTGATCGAAAAGTGTTGGCAGACGACTTTGCCCTCTATCTGCATCGCCCGACGGCGACCGATCCCTCCATGGCTCCACCGGGATGCGACTGCTGGTATGTGCTGGCTCCTGTGCCGAATTTAGAGGGCGATATTGACTGGACACAAATGGCAAAACCCTACCGCGATCGCATTGTCCAATATCTCGAAGAGCGCTATTTACCTGACCTGTCGCAGCACATTATCACCGAACACTATATTGATCCGCTCCATTTTCGCGATACGCTCAACAGTTATCGAGGCAGCGCTTTCTCCATCGAGCCAACGCTGATGCAGTCGGCTTGGTTTCGTCCTCAAAACCGCAGTGAAGATATTCCCAATCTCTACATTGTCGGGGCCGGAACCCACCCTGGAGCGGGCATTCCAGGGGTGATGAGTTCTGGCCGAATTGTGGCCGATTTGATTGGGAAAGCGTAAAGATCGGGCACGCTTAATGAGTCGATGTCATGATGCGACGATTGCAATTCAACACCAAAATAGGGCAAAGAAATGAGGCGATCGCCATCATTTTTATCGCTGTCATCTTCAATTCTTTCAGCAAGAGGAAAATTTTGTGAGACTGGTTATGCTTGGCGGATCGGGTTCGGGGCGAGGAACTCAGAGCCAACTTCTGGGTAAGGCGCTCAATATTTCCTGGATTTCTAGTGGCGAAATGCTGCGGCAGGCGATCGCCACTCAGAGCGATCTGGGCAAAACGGTTGCAGCCGGGGTCAACCAAGGCGAGCTCGTGCCCGATGAGGTGATGATTGAGCTGGTCAGCCAGCGCCTTTCTCAACCCGATGCCGCCCATGGATGGGTGCTCGACGGCTACCCCTGCACCGCATTTCAGGCCGAAGAGCTTGATTTTTTACTCGATCGGCTGGATCAAAACCTCAACTGGGCTATCTGGCTCGATGTGTCTCGCGAAATCTTGGTGCAGCGCTCTATGGAGCGATCGCGCTCCGACGACACGCCTGACGCCATCCAACGCCGCATCGATTTGCTCTATGAGCGCACCGTGCCCATTTTGGACTATTACGATTATCGCCATCGGCTCGTGAAAGTCAATGGCAACCAGCCGATTGAAGCCGTGCAGCAAGAGATTCGAGCGGCGATCGCTGCGACTTAATCTGGCAGTCTTATTCAGGTGCGAAGCGGAGTATCACAAATTTTACGGTTTCGTCGCTTAACCTTACCCAGCAGAGATAAAGACGTTAAGATTATTGGCAATCCGTTAAGTAAGGTTGAGCCGATGGCTTCAATTGTGACTGAAATTTTTCCCTTCCGGTTTGAAATTGACACCGTCATGCTTGCTGGGGCAGCCCTGTGGGCGCTGGCTCTTTATTTAGGGTTTTCTCCCATCACTGACTGGGTCATTCTTCAGCTCAATCGCTGGCTCAACTTTGCCGAACGCTCTCTCTACACGTCCCAAGAAGAATTTGAGCGATCGCGCGAGGCCGCAGAAGCAAAAAACGCCTTTTTTGCCTCTCTGCTGAGCATTGTGCCTTTTCTGATTGCAGGAGCCCTGTGTAACTATCTGCTCGATGTTGGCTTAGGACGGAGCTGGGCCGTCAGCGTCGGCATTCTCGCCTGTGTCGGCTGTGGCATCTATGAGCTAGGTCGTCGAGCCGGACAAGAAATCGACTGAGTTTGACCGAAATTGACCAAACTGTAATGACAAATTTAGCTTTGACCACATCCTGCTCAGTAGCTTGTAATCAAGAGTTCAGTAATTTTGCCGCGCCGCTCACATTTTGAGTTAATCGACCGCGCCGCTTGAATCGTATGGATATTAAACCCTTCATACAGCTCACGAATAAAGAGACAGTCTGAATTGGAGAGCATGACACGAATGCCCCGTTGGGCTAATTCAGCAAAGGTTTCTCTCAGCCGAATTTGGTCTTCTGTGCGAAACGCATAGCGATTGTAAGACGTGAAATTACTGGTCGCGCTAATGGGATGATAGGGCGGATCAAAATAGACCAGATCGTCGGAATGAAACGAGCGATCTAAAACATTTTCAAACGGCTCAAGGGCGATCGCCGTTGACTGTAGAGATTGAGAAGCCGCGCACAGGAGTTCAGGATTACAGATCGCGGGTTTTTTATAGCGCCCCATCGGCACATTAAACTGACCCTTAGAATTCTCGCGATAAAGTCCGTTAAAGCAGGTTTTATTGAGATAGAGAAAACGCGCAGCACGTTCAAGGGGGGTAAACCCAGGATTGGCTCTAACCCCGTAGTAGTAGTCTTTTCCGTGGCATTTTTGGTGCTCTCGCAAAAGGCCGATGATATCCTCTACCGCATCGCGCACACATTGATACACATTTACCAATTCTGCATTAATGTCAGTGAGCACGGCTTTAGACGGCTGTAGGTGAAAGAAAATAGCACCGCCGCCTAAAAAAGGTTCGTGATAAGTCTGGATGTCTTCAGGAAAAAAGGGAAGATATTGAGGCAAAACTTGCCGTTTTCCACCTGCCCATTTCACAAATGGACGAGGGTAGGCGAGCTGTTCAGGGCAAAATTCGAGAACGTTATCGTCACTGACTCGATGCCCAGACTGCTCCCGTTGCTGATGCACCAGGATAGGAACTGCGGAACCCTGCGATTGAGCGTGTCTCGGTTTGGCCACGGGAGTTTGAACGTAAAACGTAAATGGAAATCGATACTAGTCGGGAGGGGCAAAAAAACATCAGGCAGTGCAGATCAGATTCAAGCAACAAGCATCATTCGCGCTATACAATAAAAAGCAAGTGAAAAACAAGTGAAAATCAAATCGCCATTCTAATCTGTCAGAGTCGCTTCTGTCGGAGTCGGTTTTATCGGAGTCGGTGTTTGACTCAGAGCAGGCGTGAATCAAATGGCCTGAGGGTCTGAGTTGATCACAGAACTCGCTCGCACCAATCTCGCACCAATAATGAGACGCACTCAATAAATCTGCCCAGTTAAATTTGTTCAATTCAACTCGCTCAATATATTTTCTGGGGTGAATCTAGGCAAGACTCTTAAATTGACGTTTAGATCCATGATGATTTTAAAAATAATCTCAATTGGGCGATCGCCTGACTCCGTAGGCTTTAAGGTATCGTAGAAGGCGGTTTTCAGAAGACAGAGATCCGTGAATGAGGATACAGAATGATCTGGAAGAGAAGAGATTTGAATCAATATCTTAATTGAACGCAAAACTCTCAAGATCAGACGTACTCAACAAATAATAATCATAGTATCCTAAGTTGTTTCAATTGAGGAATTAAATCTCTGAGCCATGCAGGAATTCTTTAAAAATGTCCAGCGCTATCCCCGATATCTAATTTCATTTTCCCTTGGAGTTTTATATACCTTTGTCGAGCCATTGCTGCCCTTATTCAAGCGTCCTACAACGGCGGTTGCTCTCATTGGTGCCTTTGTCGGAGGGTTTATGTTTCTCACTTTTACGCTGCGTGCCATGTTGGGATTAGGCGGTTAAGAAAGTCATTCAGCGCGTTGAGCTGGGCTTGAAATCTCAGGGTGATCTTTGAAGCGAAAGAATCACTCTCGTTCTCGATCTGGCATCATCAGCATGATCCGGCATTATGTATGATTGATGGCTACCCATAGTAGATTGGGTGTTCGAGGTTCAAGACTTTGCGCCTCTTAGCCCTGATTGAGACTTGTAAGAAGTTCGCCGTTGAAAAATATTTGGAAGGGGGTCTACCGTGCTTAAGCGCAAACACACCATAGACTCCCATCTTGTCCCTGTTGACTGTATGAGGAGTCTGTTGCTATGGCTACAAATCGCCGTGTTGCCCGCGTTGCCGAACTAATCAGGCGAGAAGTCAGCCAAATGCTGTTTTCTGGCATCAAAGATGATCGAGTCGGCTCGGGCATGGTCAGCGTGACCAATGTGAATGTGTCAGGTGATTTGCAGCACGCCAAAATATACGTCAGTATCTATGGCACAGAAGAAGCGAAGGCAGAGACAATGGACGGGTTGAAATCAGCCACCGGGTATGTGCGTAGTGAATTGGGCCAACGGATGCGCTTGCGTCGTACCCCAGAAGTCATCTTTCTTGAAGACCGGGGCATCGAGGAAGGCAGTCGAGTTATTTCCTTGATTGACCAGCTCAGTCGCGAGCGCGAAGAGGCTGATGAGCGGCGATCGCCCCCAGACAATTCGGAAGCGTGAGTCGGATGGGTATGCCTCGCGCGATCGCCTTTGCGGTCAGTTCTGAGCTAGAGCTGTCAGTCTTAACACCAATATGCATAGTCCTCTCATGCCGCCCCTGGCTCACCTGAGCCATCTATCTCTAGAAAAGCAGGTCGCCCAGATGGTCGTGGTGCGGGCTTCGGGGCACCTCTTTGATCACCAAATTTGTCACCCCAACTGGGAACCACCCGCTCACATCCTAGAGCGTTGGGTGCAGCATCTAGGCGTTGGGGGAGTCATCTTGCTGGGGGGCAGTGCCGCAGAAATTGGCCTGAAGACCCAACAGCTTCAGTCTTGGGCTTCCGTTCCACTCCTGATGGCGGCTGATATTGAAGAAGGGGTCGGGCAACGATTTGCCGGAGCGATCGCCCTGCCGCCGCCGATGGCGATCGCCCAGATCGCTCAAAAAGACATGGAGCGAGCCTGCCACTACGCGACCCAGATGGGAGCTGCCACCGCCCAAGAAGCTTTGGCTGTGGGGCTAAACTGGGTGCTGGCTCCGGTGGTCGATGTCAACAACAACCCTGCAAATCCCGTTATCAACGTGCGGGCATTTGGAGATGATCCGAATACGGTTGCGGCTCTGGCGACCGCCTTCATCAAGGGAGCCCGTCAATTTCCTGTGCTGACGGCAGCAAAACATTTTCCAGGGCACGGCGACACCAGCATCGATTCTCACTTAGAGCTACCCGTGATTCCCCACGATCGCCAGCGGCTCGAAGAGGTCGAGATTCCGCCCTTCCGCGCTGCGATCGCGGCTGGAGTCGATGCCGTCATGAGCGCCCATCTGCTTATTCCCAGTCTAGATTCTCAGCTTCCAGCCACCCTATCTCCTCAAGTCTTAGAGACTCTGCTGCGCCAAGACTTAGGGTTTGATGGGTTAGTCGTCACCGATGCTCTCGTCATGGGCGCGATCGCCAACCACTACGGCAAAAATGAAGCGGCTGTGATGGCCGTTGAGGCAGGCGCTGATATTTTACTCATGCCCCTCGACCCAGAAGGGGCGATCGCCGCTGTCGTTGCCGCCGTAAAATCAGGGCGCATTGCCCCAGAGCGCATCCAAGCGTCAGTTGACCGGATTCATTGGGCTAAGAAGCGAATTTGCGGCAACCTGCTCGGTGATGCACATAGCGGCCAAGAGTCATCCCATGCTTGGGAAAATGTAGCGCCACCGCCCATTCAACTTCAGCAGCTTGCCCAGCCAGAAACCATGGCGATCGCCCAAAATATCTTGCAAGAGTCTATGATTTGCTCTGGCAACATGCCGATTGCTCGGGTCAATGCGGGTCAAAATATTATTCTGCTTGACGACAGTTTAAATAGTGATTTTCTCGGTCACCACACTCCGGCGATCGCTCATCCCAAGATCTCCGGCTATCACATGCTCCACATCATCGACAGCTTCACCCCTCAGCCCTTCAGTGCCACCCCACCTGATTCTATTACGCCAACCTTGCTGCAAATTTTCGTGCGGGGCAACCCGTTTCGAGGGAGAGCAGGGTTATCGAGCAGTCTCAGTCGTTGGCTCGAATCTCTGCTACACAGTTCTAATCTTCAGGCACTGGTTATCTATGGCAGCCCTTACATGCTCGATCATCTCCGGCCTCAGCTAAGAGCGTCGTTACCCGTCATCTTTACCTATGGGCAAATGCCCTCAGCCCAGCGCCTCGTCCAGCAACACCTCTTGGGTTCATAGGTATAGCTACAGCCAGCAGCCTGTCCATCGGGCAAACACTCCGTTCAAAATCAACCGACAGAATTGACATCCTCACCGTCCTGAAGGAGCGGTGATTCCTCACCAAGCGACACCATAAAGGGGTCGTCTTTGAATGGAGTTGACGCTTCAACAAGCACTGCCTCATAAAGGTCTTATACGCTCTCCACGCCCGTTTTGAGTCTCGGAATGCCCTCCCGCGACTACGAGCTAACACTCTTAAAACTGTTTTTTGCTTCCAAGGATGGACTTATGTTTTACCTACCATTGCCTTTTCAGCGTTCTCTACGCCTGCTCTCACCGTAGCTGTTTCAACGTGTCTTGAGCCTAGAGGGGGCTTATGTATTCACCAATACCATCATAACAAAAGTCCCTCTAAAAGAGGGAGGCTTGAATCCCATTATCTTCAGTCACCATTTTGGCTGGGTCGATTCGGGAGAATGCTACATTTTTTGGAAAAAAGACCGGGTAGTCCCCGCTGTGCTTGAAAAGTGCTTTAACAAGCATTGCGTTGGTGATACCAATATCTGACCTTAAGAAGCCTGAAATTAAACTGATGCCAAGTTCAGTTTTTAGACTTCGCGATTGACTCAGATCAATTTCCCCTACTCAGGGGAAAACTAGAATCATCGTTTAGGTTGCCAGTGAAATACGGTGTACCGACTAGAATGTCATAAGGAGCCAAGAAGCTTCTTAGAAACTGGGCGTTGCACAACCCTCGAACGATCGGGAGCATCTTATGGATAAAAGTTCATTGATGGATGTTGTGTGAGTATCTACTCACGTTGGCAACGCCACAAACTGACGCCCCAAGAATGGAATTGATGCATCCACTGACTGATTGATAAAACTGTTTTATAAAACTTTTGACACAAGTCGGTTATCCCTTCCCAGGCTTGGGCATATTGAACCTAGTAGCACATTCTCAGGTAAA
>JBARXP010000080.1:0-6472 GCA_049647405.1 Elainellaceae cyanobacterium
CTTAGGGAAGTGCTCGGAAATGCAGTACCAGAGTATCCTGAGATATAGTCAGGTTTGCAGCCTGGTAAATCATATCGGATGAGCCTAGCCAATGCTGGAAGAGACGATTAAATCAACCATTAAGGACGCGGGACAAAAACTCACCGGGCCGAAGAAGCGAGCGTTTATGGCGAAAGTCGCTGAAGACTATTTCAACGGTTCAGCCCGCCAAGCCGAAACTCATCTAGGGTGGAACCGCAACAGTGTTCAACTGGGACTCCATGAACGTCGGGCCGGGGTGACCTGCGTGGACAACTATCACGCCCGAGGTCGTCTCAAAACAGAGACAAAACTTCCCGCATTAGAAACCGATATTTGTGAGTTAGTGGAGGGTCAGTGCCACGCTGACCCCAAACTGAAAACGACGTTTGCCTACACCAAGGTCAGCGCCCGAGCGGTGCGACAGGCTTTGATTGAGGAAAAAGGCTATGCCGCCACCGACCTCCCGTGTCGCCAAACCATGGGCACGATTCTCAATCGCCTGGGCTACCGCCTAAAAAAACACAAAAAGTGAAGCCGCAAAAAAAGATCCCCGACACCGATGCGATTTTCCAGCATGTCGCGCAGGCGAACCAAGCGGCAGACGCGAATCCTACCGTGCTGAGACTGTCGATTGATAGCAAAGCAAAAGTCAAAATTGGCAATCTCTCTAGACGGGGCAAAGCCCGTACCCTGAAGGCGAACCAAGCCGATGACCACGATGACCACTGGGACGCCGTCTTAGTGCCGTTTGGCATCCTCAACGTAGCAGACAGCCAACTCTCAATCTACTTTGGTCAGTCTGCCGAAACCAGCGATTTTATTGTCGATTGTCTAGACGATTGGTGGGATGAGCATCAGTCCACTTATCCCGACATCCAAGCCCTTGCGATTGATCTCGATGGCGGCTCAGCGGTTCGCAGCAACCGGACGCAATTCATCAAACGACTGGCTCAGTTTGTCCAGGCGACCGGGTTGAAGGTGCACTTGATCTACTATCCGCCGTATCACAGTAAATACAATCCCATTGAGCGGTGCTGGGCTGCATTGGAAAACTATTGGAATGGTGCGCTGCTCACCACCATTAGTGAGGCACTGCAATGGGCGGCCAACATGACCTGGAACGGCGTCTCTCCCTTTGTGCATTTGGTCGAGGGCGTCTATCCCAAGCAAATATCGGTTCCCAAGCACGAGTTGAAGGCGTTTGAACAACAGTGGCACCGTTCTGAACTCTTGCCTCAATGGGATATCTTCATTTCCCCCGCCTAAACGGTACCTTATTTGGTTGCTAGCCCCTTAGTGTTCTAAACAACGCAGGCCTCTGTCGAGGGTGTGACCAGTCCACAAAAATCTCCCAAATTGCGTCAGCCGTGGCTATAGGCGTTATGGAATGGGCGATCGCCTTTGCGACAGAGGGTTGCGTCACTTTAATGCCCTGCTCCAGTAAGGTGCTCACGGCTTTGGTGATGCGGTATTGCATCTGTTCTTTATGGCTGGCTGCATCGTGGGTGATGTCGCTGGCTTTGACGGATTGAACTTCAATATCCAGTGCAAAGTCGGAGACGATGGTGACCTCTAGGAGGGTGGGGTGCCCGAATCCGTCCGATGGCCTGGTGAATGTCGGCCAAGATGATGACGTGTGAATTCTTCGGTGGGGGGTGCCTTGGTCGTCTAGGGGCGATCGCCCCGTGAGGATATGGTATTGCGCTTCGAGGGTTGCCAGGTTGCGGCAGGGGGTGCCCACGAGCACAAGTCGATCTGCATCTTGAACGTCATTCACGCCTCGGCTGTCTCGCCACCAGGCTCCCTCCGCCTCAATTTTTTTGAAGTCAATGATGTAGGTGGTTCCAGGAAGCGATATGTAGTGATGCTTGAGGACATTAACCCGTCTTTCTTGTTCGTTGCCGCGCTGCTGACTGAGTCTGCCGAGATCATAGATTTGAGTGATGGCAAGATTCTGAGTGGCCTCAGTGCGCTGTTTTACCACGGCGATTGCCTCGGGGGAGCAGCCTAGTTGTAGGGCGAGTTGCTTACGGGAGAGGGTTGCGTCCATGAATATATAGTGGTTCGAATATAGTGATTCGAAATAAGAATGAGAACCAGATTTGTCTTAGGCACATCGATAGTTGGCGACGACTTAATCCAGCGTGGTGTGGTCGGGAGCACAGGCCAAAATTCGTTTCAAGGCGGCAAAGTCATGCTCGATTTTATTGAAATCGGGTAAATACGCTGGCAAAAATAACACCTGATGTCGGGCGGATTCGGCGATCTCGGAGACCTGTCGGGACGATGAAAGCGGGCATTGTCCAAAATTAGGAGTGACTGCGATGGCAAGACGGGACAAAGATGCTCCGCCAACCAGGTTTCAAAGACGATGGCTGTGATGCTACCGTAATTGAGCATCGGTGCCAGGGACTTCTGAGGGTTGCGGGCCGCTAAGAGATTCTGCCGGGGTCGTCGCTGACTTGAGCGCTCGCCGTAGACCGGCTGTCCGCGAGGCGACCAGGCTAAGAGAGTTGGATATTCTGTTTCAAACCCACTCTCATCGAGATCAATAGACCTGTTGTGAAATACCGACAAAATCGCTGAAACCCTCTCTAGAAGGGACTTTCGAGGATTTTTTAGCGAAGATCCTTGAAATCCTTGTCTGGACAGCGTTTCGAGGATTTTCAAGCTTAATTCACAACAACTCTAATGATGGCGTCGCGGCCTCGGTTCTGTAGAAACTGACGCAGACGGGCTAGGAACACTTGCCAGTGATGATGGTTCCGTTGGCGGTAGCGGAACTGTTTTTTTGACCGTAATGCCGAGCCGCTTGAGGGCATGGCTAATGGCACTGGGATGCACACCAAAGACCTGCGCCCGGTCTTTCAAACGTGCTCCTGGAGTGTCCCGCACATGCTGCCGCAGCGCTTCTGGATCTAATTTACGTTGGCGTTGGCTCACCACGGTTCGTGCCAGGGAGAATCGCTGCCGCCAGCGGTAAATGGTGGCGGGACTGACCTGAAAGAGGTCTGCAGTTTCGGCGTTGCATAATAGGAAATGACGATACGCCCTAAGCTTATGGATTGTCCACACTGCCATCGTTGTCACGTCGTTAAGAATGGCCATCGCAACGGGAAGCAAAGCTACCGATGCCGAGACTGTCGCCGTCAGTTTCGAGAAAACCCTCAACCGCGCGTCTATCCTGCCGAGGTGAAAGCCCTGTGCGTCAAAATGTATCTCAACGGGATGGGATTCCGGGCGATTGAACGGGTGACAGAGATTTCCCACAATAGTGTCATCCAGTGGGTTCGAGAGTTCGAATCGGCGATAGAGGAGGAGAACGATGACATCCCTGAAACGGCTCAAATTGATGAGCTACAAACCTTTGTCGGCTCAAAAAAAAACAAAATTTGGCTGTGGACGGTCGTCAACACCAAAGCCGCGGGCATCTTGAAGTTTGTTGTTGGAGACCGTTCCCTTGAGACATTTAGGCGGTTGTGGCGAAGCATCCGAGGCTGGGAGTGTTTTCTCTACATCACGGATGGCTACCCTGTGTACCCGTGCTTGATTGACGATTGTGACGATCTGGTTGGGAAGACGGTGATGACCCGAGTGGAAGGGGAGAACTGTCGATTAAGGCACTATCTCGCTCGTCTTCATCGCAAGACCTTGTGTTATTCCAAATCGATAGAGATGCTAACCCTTTCAGTCCGATTGCTGATGTACTACCTCAAGCATCGTCAACTTCCTCAGATCGCCTAAATCATTCGATGATGTGCAACGCCGCAGTTTCCTCTGCGGAATGCCCCTTGCCTGACTCGCTCGATAACCCGCTGACGGAGGTCTAACCTGTAAGCCATCGTTTTTCACTCTTATGGAGGGCTAATGTACTGTTAATTGAAAGCCCCGGCAAGGTGAAGAAGCTAAGGCAAATCCTGGGGTCAGGCTGGGTGATCAAGGCCAGTATGAACCCGAGAACTGTCTAACAATGGCGACGATGCCCTGGGATTTGATCTGGGAGATGAGGCGATGGTCGGAGACCGGTCTCCGACCATCGCCTGTCGCTACCAACCTCGCGATGCCCGCTCCAAGAAGGTGCTCTCAGAACTGCCGCAAGCCGCCAAAAAAGCAGATCACGTCTACATTACCACTGACCCGGATCGCGAAGGGGAAACCATCGGCTGGCATTTACAGCAGGCGCTGAATCTCCGCAATCCTCAGCGAGTGGTCTACAGCGAGATTACGCTCCAGGCAGAGAGAGCCGCGATCGCCCATCCTCGCGTCCTCAACCAAGACCTCGTTGCTGCAGGAAGGGCTCGTGACTGCCTGGATAAACTGGTGGGCTACACTGGCAGCCGCCATGTCGTTTGGCCCTTGAACAATGGCGCAAAATCAATGGGACGGGTGCAAAGTGCGACGCTGCACTTGCTCTGTGTGCGAGAGCGAGAGATTCAAGCCTTTGTGCCCCAGGACTATTGGAGCGTTTGGGTGACTTACGGAGAAGGGTTCAAAGCCTTTTATCGCAGTAGTCCTAAGCCGCAGCGGAAATCTGCTAAAGATGCCGAAGACAAAGGGGCGGATAAAGAATCGGAGCGGGTGATCTCGCAGGAACGGGCCGATGAGCTGGTGGCGATCGCCCAAACCCATCCTCATCACGTCTTGCACATCGAAGGTAAACAGGCCACCCAATCTCCTCCAGCTCCCTTCATCACCTCCACGCTGCAACAAGCGGCAGGTTCCAAACTCCACTTCAGTCCAGAGCAAACGATGAAGGTGGCGCAATCCCTTTATGAGAAAGGTCACATCACCTACATGCGCACCGATTCGGTGATTCTCTCCGCACCCTTTTGTGAATCGGTGCGCCAGTATCTTGAGCAGTACGACCCTACCAACGTACCGCGCAAAACGACTCAGCATCGGGCGGTGAAAGGCTCTCAAGAGGCTCATGAAGCGATTCGCCCCACGGATGTAACGCACCTCCCCCAGCAGCTTCAGCGGGAACTCTCCTCCGATCAGGCTCGACTCTATGAGCTGATCTGGAATCGAGCCGTGGCCTCGCAATGTGCTTCGGCTCGACTGCGAAAAACTCGCATTGTCACCCAGTCTGGCGACGCCTACTGGGAAGCCCGAGGCCAAGTGCTGGAATTTGCCGGGTACACCCGCTACTGGAACAACCTCAGCACTGATTCAGGATTGCCTGCGCTGAACCAGGGGCAACCGCTACAGCTCGATCAGGCTCAGGCAGATGCCAAACAAACCCAGCCGCCACCCCGCTACAGCGAACCCAAGCTGGTGAAGCTGATGGAGCAAAAAGGGATTGGTCGCCCCAGCACCTACGCGCCAACCATCAAAACCCTCAGACAGCGGGAGTATGTCGGATTGCTCCAGGGCAAGCTACAGCCGACGGCGTTGGGATTGGAACTCGATGGAGCATTGGAGAAGCTGCTGCCCGACTTGATTCAGCCGGAATTTACCGCTCAGATGGAAACCGCGTTGGATGCGATGGCCCTCTGGGCCGGTCTTCGACCATCGCCACGGGAGAACAAGACTGGCAAGCCTATCTGATTGGCTGGAATCGAGGATACTTTGCGCCTGCGATCGCCCAAGCCAAATCACAACTCCTATCTTTGCCCACCTTGGCCCAGCAGTCCTCGGCATTGGCAGTAAGGGCTTCTGGGCGATCGCCAGCCCCTAAGTCCAAAACCACTAACGGACAACCCTCAAAAACGAAATGTCCGTCCTGCGGCGAGACGATGACCAAAGTCCCCTCTCGTTCTAAGAAGATGAAAGCCAAGCACTTCCTCAAATGCTCAGGGGCAGGCTGCGGCACCGTGATGTTTTGGAATGCCAAAGCCAAGCGCTATGAACTCCCCCACGATCAACGGCAGGCTCTCAACCCAGAGATGTTTACCGATCATCCCTGCCCCGTTTGCGGGGCGATGCTGGAGCGCTATGCCTACACCAAAGAGGGGCAAGACAAAGTCATGCTGCGTTGCTCTATTCTGGAAAATCGGCGCGGCAAGTGCAAAGAGGTTGCCTACTTCCAGAGTAGAGGAGAATTTTGGTCGCCCAAGTTTGGAACGCTGAAGTTGCCAGAGCATCAGGTTTAGCAACTGAAAAAACATCAAACCCAATCAGCTTTCAGCAAGAGATTCAGTGATCTGCCTAAAGACCTTCTTGAATCGCAGCTTGGCCTGATCGAGCTGCGACACCTGCCAATCAGGAATCTGAGCCTCCTCCAACTGGCTCTCATCTAAATAAACGGGATAGCGTACTTCAATCTGAAGAGCTTCAACATTGGGCAAGCTGCCGTAATGCTGGGTGATGTAGCCACCGTTAAACACCTTATTGCAAACAACCCCAAAACCCTCATTGGCAAACGCTTTGTCTACGGTGTCAATGAGTAAGTTCGAGCAGCTTTTACCGTTGGCATTCCCCAAACAGATATCGTCGGTGATAGAGCCATAGA
>JBARXP010000081.1:0-12873 GCA_049647405.1 Elainellaceae cyanobacterium
TGAAACTGCTGCTTCACTGCTTCAGCATCTATCGTGGCGATCGCCTGTTGGGGCAGTTGAGACAGCGGCTTCAGTGTTTTAATGACGACGGTCTGATCTAAAGCACGGTGCGTTGCCTTAAAGGTCACTCCAAAGCCCCCTTCACCTAGGGGCATGTCTAAGGAATATTTGCCTAGCTGAAGCGTTTTCCCAACAAGAGAATCCATGTCTCAACCCTGAATATTCAGGCTCAATCTCAATACACTAATCTCAACACACTGCAAAATTTAGGACGCCATATCTCTAAGCTTTCCCTCTAAACGCGGTCTGAAAACGGTCAAGCAACTCCAGCGTCCGCTCCAACCCAGGACTTGATTGAGTGATATGTGTTCAAGATAGGCTCTTTTGTGCCGTCGCTTAGGAATCAGTATATCGGCCAAGCGTCTCTACCTTAAGCCTTATACAAGCCATTAGACAAACCTCAAGGCGCAACAGTTCCACACCCTTTACTCACGATTTACTCACGACTCTACCGCCTAGACATTTGCATATGGTCAAGATAATTGGCCGGATCTTGAGCGACCCAGCCCATCGAAGAGTTAGCACGAATCTCAAAATGCAAGTGCGGCTCATCAACTAACCCCGTCTCTCCCGAAAGTCCAATGGTTTGTCCAGACGTGACCTGTTGACCCCTCTCAACCTCAATTTCACTCAGTTGAGCATATCGAGTCTGCAACCCCTGGGCGTGATTAATGACGACCAGCTTGCCATAATCTCCCTGGTCACCCGCAAACGCCACAATGCCATCGCCTACAGTAAGCACAGGAGTGCCTACGTCAACTGAAAAATCAACCCCCCCGTGAAACTCAACCTCAACCGATTGAGACTGGGTTTGCCAGCCATAATCGCGCTGCACAGGGGCGATCGCCCGCAGAGGAAACCCATCTAAAGCCGTCGTCGCTTGCTGCAAAAGCTGCTCTGCCGGACGGGTCAATCCGCTGGCTCCTGGAACAAAAACGACCTGTGGCACCGCACCACAGCCATTTAACTCAAACAACACATCAGCCCGCACATTAAATTGGTCAGCCAGATTCTGCCACGTCTTGTTTGGAGAAACCTGAACCCGAACCCCATTGTAGGGAGGGATAACGAGTTCTCGACCTGGGCTTAGTCTCCCTTGGTTAAAGCTCGGATTAAAGTGATAGAGGGTGGCTGGCGCAAGACCGTATTGTGCTGCAATCGTATCTACCGTCTCTCCTGACTGGATCTGATGCCGCTGAAGACGCGACAATACGGCAGGCGGACATAGAGACTCTGGCAATCCGCCATTTTCGAGAGCTGGCTGGTTAGCTGGCTGGTTAGACGGGCTGGTATTCTGCTGCTTTAAGGCATTTTCAACGGGCTGCTCAGACGATGCCAAATGAGACGGAGCCAAATGAGACGAGGCCAAAGAGGTACTGACCCAAGACTCTGTATCCTGAGCTTCAGCCCCATACCCTACCAGCCCATACATTAGCGATAGACATCCGCTGAGCAGCACTCTCTCCATCCATCGCAGATGAGCCTGATGCTGTTTTCTTTGTTGAGCTTTAGTTCGCATTGACACTCCACGAGCATTGACTAGCATTAATACTGCATCGACCTGCATCGACTCATAATCGACTGATTAAATGGGCCGCTAAATAGGCCGCTTGATTCTCGATCTTGAGCAAAAGAAGGGATTTAAACCAGATTCGGTATCAGAGACCGTTGAGGATTGCTCAGATCAATGGCACATTTGTGTATGGGATTTATATCTTGAGTTTAGATAATCCAACCGGGACTCGGTGTAATCAGAACATTCAGGTCTGTGTTTAATCAGCTAGATTAGAGAAGTGGCTCAGGGAAAAGTCTTCGTACAACATTAAGAGCCTCAATCGTTAACGCAAAATCAGGATGACTCAGTGAGCGTGGTAGCAACTCATCCGATGTGCGATTACCTCTCAGACATTCAGTAGGTCTGCGGTTTCGCAATCTAGCTCCACCAGGCTATATCCAGAAAACTCGGTTTATTAGAGCAAAAGCTTAGAGCAAAAGCATGGACTTCTCACTGAAACGGATTGGCGCTTACACCGCATTCTTGGTTATAGGAGGAAGCGCGGGGTTGGCTGGCGGCTACACCCTGGGCTTTAACCGCGAAACAGAGCCATCGAAGCCATTGCCCGCTCTCTCTGAAAACATAGCTTTCAGCTCCGAAGAAAATCGTTCGTCAGTGCAGAACCCGCCTAGCATTGAGCGCTCTAATCCCAATTTCATCGCCGATGCAGTGCAACAAGTTGGGCCTGCTGTTGTTCGTATCGACGCGGCCCGATCGGTGTCAGGTAGCGTCAGTGACCCTTTCCAGAATCCTTTTTTCAGAAGATTTTTTGGAGAAGAAGATTTACCCAGCCCAGAACGGATTGAACGCGGCACAGGTTCAGGCTTTATCCTCACGGCGAATGGTCGATTGGTGACCAATGCCCATGTTGTCTCGGGCGCAGATACCGTAAGAGTGACCCTCAAAGACGGACGCACGTTTGAGGGTAACGTGATGGGTGCAGATCCGATTACTGATGTAGCGGTCATACAAATCAACGCAGAAGATTTACCCACGGTTACGTTAGGCAGCTCTGAAGATCTCGTCCCTGGGCAATGGGCGATCGCCATCGGTAACCCTCTTGGGCTAGATAACACCGTTACCGCAGGCATTATCAGTGCGATCGGGCGATCGAGTTCTCAAGTCGGCATTCCCGATAAGCGAGTTCGGTTTATCCAAACTGATGCGGCAATCAACCCTGGCAACTCGGGTGGGCCGCTGCTTGACGATCGGGGGCGGGTTATCGGCATCAACACGGCCATTCGGGCAAATGCACAGGGTCTAGGCTTTGCCATTCCAATTGAGACAGCTGCACGCATTGCCGATCAGCTCTTTGCCGATGGTGAAGTCGAGCACCCTTATATTGGCATCCAGATGATTGATCTGACGCCTGAAACCAAAAATCAGCTCAGCCAAGATAACAGTCTAGGCTTCCGCATCGGAGAAGAAAGCGGCGTGCTCATTATGCAAGTCATGGAAGGAACTCCGGCAGAAGCAGCAGGACTACAGCGTGGTGATGTGATTCGTAAAGTCAATGGCAACGAAGTCGCTACCGCATCAGAAGTGCAAGAAGAAGTCGAGCGCAGCCGCATCGGCGATCTCTTAGAAGTTGAAATCATTCGAGCGGGTGAGACCGTCATGATTGAGCTACGGCCTACAGCACTGCCAGTTGAGCAGGTTGGGTAAGCTCGAAAGAAACGACTAAACTGCCGAATACAGTCGAGCAGGAGAATCACTGCCAGAGCCTTATCATGCGCCCCAAAGACAGAGCGCTACCCGAAGCTGACGTAGATGCAGAGGCATTAAGCACGCTTCTGCTTAATGATTGGCTCACCACCTGCTGGAAGACAAAATCATGAAAGACTCACAACCCTCTGCAAGTCTGATATCCTACCCTGTCTCATCTCCCGCTGTGGCCTATCAGTCCTCACGTGAGATCCGGATTCTTCATGGCCAATATATGGAAGGTGTTTCTTCGTCGAAAGGACGCTTGAAATGGATTAAGGTCAAGCACAATGAAGCTGAAGTGAGAATAAAGATTCCAAAACCCATTGGCTACAGCTTAACCGGAAAGCTACAGCCAGGAGCAATGATCCAGGTTTGGGTTCGTTCTCAGAAAGACTATCTCAAAGCGCTCATGGTAATGCCAAGCCTCATGCCCGCTAGCGCTGAGACTGATCTGATTGAACCCTGCGATCTTGAACCCTCCGATGCAGATTCAACCCACCAGGCAGCCGCCGTTCAAATTCCTCAGCCTATAACTGCGCAGCAGCCTTCAGTTTGCACATTGAGGGTATGTACGAAAGGGAAATGCTACAAGAAAGGCGGACGGCAGGTTATGCAAGCGTTGGAAACCGAAATTAGAGAGCAGCAGTTGGAAGGGGCGATCGCCATTGAAGCCACAGGTTGTCTCAAAAATTGTAAGAAAGGCCCTACCGTAAAAGCATCTCCTGGCTCCGCTCAATATAGCTTCGTGCGTCCGCAGGATGTGTCTCGAATGTTGCAGCGCCATGCCATCTGACATGAAATCTGACATGAATGAGTGTTGTGCGATGCTGACTTCTACACCTTGCAGAGAATGTAGTCGTTTTAAGTACTTGGTTAAAACTAAAACGAACAGGGTGTGCTCCCCGGCGGGGGGCACACCCCTAAATCGCATCGTTTACTTATGGCTGCCGACTTAGTAGTCGCTATCTGCGACACAGATGCCTTGACACTTAATGCCATTGGTTGCGGTGCGCTTGCAGTGGTTGCATAAGATTTTCTCCGATTCTGGTTCTTGCTGAATCTCAGACTCACGTTGAGGGATTGTCTGTGACTGCGGAGTGTCAGGCTGGGCATGGAGAGTCATACGATAAATGTAATGATTGTTTACACTTAATATTCTACAAACCATCGAGAATCTCGCTGAGACTCACCGATGGCGATCGCCCTCTCTTTCGCTATGATGCTGACACAATAATGGGTATAGCTTTTGCCTTGACGATTTCATTCTCAAGCCCTCTCGGTGTAGCGTTAGAATATCGCCCCTTGAGATGAAGCAATGCATTTTTTCGATAAGCTCAATGCGTCAATCAGCAAAAACTCCAGCCTTCTCATCGTCGGGCTTGATCCCAACCCTGAAATGCTTCCGGCTCGCTATGGCGATCGCACCACAAAGGAAAGCCTAATTCGAGGATTGCGGGATTGGCTCCAGTGGATTGTCGCTCAGACGAGCGATTGGGCCTGTGCCTATAAGCCGACTCTGGGCTTTTACGAAGCATTGGGCAGCGAAGGACTAGACCTGTTGCAAGATGTACTCCACACCATTCCCGCCCATATTCCCGTCATCTTAGATGCAAAACACAGCGACTTAAACACGAGCAGCGCCATCGCCCACACCGTTTTTGACAAGTGGCAAGTTGATGCCATCACCCTCAGTGCCTACTCTGGGCAAGACTTAGCGGCTCCATTTTTGATTTACCCCAATCGAGCGGTGGTGGTGCTGTGCTGCACGTCTAATCCATCCGCCGCTGCACTGCAAGGCTATCCGAATATCGAGTCTCCCTTCTATCTGCACGTGATTAAAGAAGCCCAGCGCTGGGGAACGACCGAACAGCTTGCATTGGAAATAGGAACGACCGATCCTAACGTGCTGGCTAGTGCTCGGGCGATCGCCCCAGAACGCATCATTCTCGTGCGCAGTATCTGGCAAGAAGAGGTCGATCTAACTCAGATTGTGTTGGCAGGGCTAAACCAGAGCGGAGAAGGGCTACTCATTCCTGTGCCCCAAGACTGGATGGGGCAAGATGATTTGGAAAGCCGGGGGCGATCGCTGCAACAGCAGATCAATCAGATCAGAACTCAACGGGTGCAAGAAAATGTAAGTTGCGATGTGTGGGTTTCTAATGTTTGCGTGTTAGAGCAACATCCCCATCAAGACTTGATTTTGCAGCTCTTTGATGTCGGCTGTATTTTGTTTGGTGATTTTGTGCAGGCATCTGGGGCAGTTTTTCCTTACTACATAGACCTCCGCAAAATCATTTCCAACCCTCAACTGTTCCAACAGGTGCTCAATGCCTATGCAACGATTCTGAAAGACCTCAGCTTCGATCGGATTGCGGGTATTCCCTACGGCTCTTTGCCCACAGCCACCGGACTAGCGCTACAGCTCAACCATCCGATGATTTTTCCGCGCAAGGAGGTCAAAGCTCACGGCACCCGTCGCCTTGTAGAAGGAACCTTTCATGCCGGAGAAACAGCGGTTGTAGTGGATGACATTCTCATCAGCGGCAATAGCGCCATGGAAGGTGCAGCCAAGCTGCAATCGGTCGGGCTTGTCGTGAAAGATATCGTGGTGCTGCTCGATCACGAGCAAGATGTGAAGGGGAAATTACAATCTAACGGCTATTGCGCTCACTCAGTCTTGACCATTTCAGAAGTCATAGAAACGCTCCATCAAGCAGGACGCATTAGTGATAAGGAGCTTGAGCGCTTTGCAGAAACCGCAGGATAGTCGTCTGGGGCGATCGCCCCAAATTGCCCCCCAATATTGAGCCTTGCGACACATCCGACTAACGCGCTCGGCGTTTAATGTCCCAATCCCAATAGGTGGTGAGAATGGCCGGATGGGGCTCGCGACTCTGGCACACAACCGTCAGCCCTCGCAGCGCATCGGTAAATCGGGCGTAGGGAGTTCCGCGAAGATGGCGATCGCCCAGCTTAAAGTGCAGTGCGCCTCGCGCATAAAAGCGATTGCCATAGCCCAGAGCCACTAAAATCATCGAATCTCCGATGGCTCGCTGCTGTTTTCGCCGCTGCACATGATTGCAGTCGCGCCGTCGAGTCACGACTTGAATGTCTCCCAGTTCCAACAGCCTTGGATCAGCTGCTGCCAGTTGCCGAATCTGCCGCCGCGTATTCATTGCTCAACACTTACCGCCCTTGTGCAGGCCGCCCCCATGCAGGTTGATAGACCCATCATAGTCAACCTGAATCAGGCACTCCCTCGGTAAAGTTGCAGAAACTCAACTGACCCAATCAGTGATTTTACGGAAATTGCAGCCCCTAACGCAGGCGTGATCACGAAATTTCCCGCAATCTACCGACAGCTACGAGTCTGACTGGCGCTGCATTTTGCGGAGCGTAGTGAGATAGCGTTCTAAAAATGGCAGCCCGCCGATGGCAGGCAGCAAGTAGCGAGACGTACACAGCAGCCCCAGTGCGGCTCCGGTGGGTGCCGCAAAAAAGGGCTGATAAAACAAAATCAAGGCCGCATCACGGGTTCCGACTCCGGCAAAGGTGAGCGGCAACAGACCTGCCAAAATGGCTAGGGGCGACAGAGCCAGGTTAGTCAGAAACGGAGCCCAAGCGTTGAGCGCGAGGATGAAAAGCCAGATCTGGAGCAGATGGAGAAACCAGATAAAAATTGAGATGCCTGTAATTTTTAGGAGCTGATCGCGATCGCGCCAAAAGTAGTCGTGCATCTCTCGCCAAGACTGGCTCAGGGTATCTAGCTTTGCCTTAATCTTTTTGGGAGCGATCGCCCGCGCCGTCTTAAAGAAAAAATCTGCAAACTGAGGAGAGGCAAGCAGAAACGAACCCAGCGCTAATCCTGCAAAAATGCAGATCGTCATGCCCCAAAACAGGGTGTCTTTTGACGGGTAAAACATCAAGCCAAACACGCACCAAAGCAGCAGCGAAAGCATGTCGCAGGTTTTCTCAAACACCACGAGAGACAGAGCCAGAGTTCCGGGCAAATGGCCGCGATCGCGCATAAAGTAGGCTTTGGCAATATCTCCCATCTTCGACGGCAGCACCATATTCAGACTGCTCGCCGCTAAAATAAGCCGATTTGCCTCGCCAAAACCAAGCTGAGCTTGGGGCGGCGTCATCTGCTGGAGCCGCCACGACGTAATGGCAGTAATCGGGATGACCATGCCCAAACTGATCACCATCCAGAGGCGATCGCAGTCTCGAAAGACCTCAACCAGCCCATCAAAATCAATGCGCCAATAGATGAGAGCCAAAATGACTAGGCTCACCAAGATAGAAATGAGGCGTTTCATAGGCACAGCCGCATCAAATTTACAGGCATTAGCCTATCGCATTCTGATCGTAAAGATGTAGATTCGACAAACATTCCATCGGGATAAACATCGTTAAGGGCGCAGCAATGCTGCGCCCTTAAGAATCATGCTGAGAACAATCGAATAATCGCTGTCTTCTCTAAATTGACGCTGATATCTCCCTAGAAGGAGAAGCCTCTAGCTCAGGCGCAGTCAGCACTGCTGACGTGGGAAAATCTGCCCATGCTACCTCAGGCGTCGCCAGAGAAGGAACCGATTGACGCATCAAAGCCGTAATCGCAACGGTCTTCGCGTCGTAGATCTGGGTCAACAGCTTTGGATAGAGACCAATGCCGATGATGGGAAAGAGCAAGCAAGCGATGATGAACACTTCTCGCGGCTCCGCATCAACCAGCGCTTCGTGGGAAGTCAGCTCTTTATTTTCAGGGCCGTAGAAGATTTCTCGCAGCATCGACAGCAGGTAAATCGGCGTCAAAATCACACCGACTGCGGCCAACAGCACGATCAAAATTCGGAAGGTCAAACTGTAGGCATCGCTCGTGGCAAAGCCCACAAAAATCATGATCTCAGCAATGAAACCACTCATCCCTGGCAGAGCGAGAGACGCCAGCGAACAGGTGGTAAACATGGCAAAAATGCGGGGCATTTTCTGACCGACTCCACCCATTTCATCAAGAATCAGCGTATGGGTGCGATCGTAAGTTGCCCCCACCAAGAAGAAGAGGCTGGCTCCAATCAAGCCATGGGAGACCATTTGCAGCACGGCTCCACTGAGCGCCAAATCGGTAAACGACCCAATGCCAATCAGCACAAACCCCATGTGGGAAATCGATGAGTAGGCAATTTTGCGTTTTAGATTTCGCTGGGCAAACGAGGTGAGAGCGGCGTAGATGATGTTCACTACACCCAAAATCACCAAAATAGGTGCAAAAAAGGCGTGAGCATCTGGCAGCATCTCGATATTCATACGAATCAGGGCATAGCCGCCCATCTTCAGCAAAATGCCCGCCAGCAGCATGTGAACCGGAGCCGTAGCTTCCCCGTGAGCATCTGGGAGCCAGGTATGAAGCGGAAAAATGGGGAGTTTTACCGCATAGGCAATCAGGAACCCAGAGTAAGCCAGTAACTGGAATCGAAGCGGAAAGTCTTTATCCATGAGCGATCGCATATCAAAGGTGATCGAATCGCCATAGAAAGCCATCGCCAGCGCCGCCACCAGGATAAACAGCGAACCCCCAGCGGTGTACAGGATGAACTTCGTCGCGGCATACAGCCGTTTCTTGCCGCCCCAGATCGACAGCAGCAGATAGACCGGAATCAGCTCCAGCTCCCATACCAGGAAAAACAGCAGCATATCTTGAACGGCGAAGACCGCGATCTGACCGCCGTACATCGCTAAGATCAAAAAGTAAAACAGCTTAGGCTTCAGGGTCACAGGCCATGAAGCCAAGATCGCCAAGGTCGAGATAAACCCCGTTAGCAAGACCAACGGCATCGACAACCCATCGACGCCGACAGACCATTTCAGATCAAGAGACTCAACCCAGGTGTAGCTCTCGACGAGCTGCATCGTAGAAAGAGACGAATCGTATTGGCTGTAAAACGCGTATGAAATGATGCAGAAATCGATCAGACCGATCGTCAGCGCAAACCAGCGCACCGTTTTCCCGTCTTTATCGGGAATAAACGGCACGATGAGCGATGCCACGACTGGCACCAATATGATGGTTGTTAACCAAGGAAAGTTAGCAGTATCCATTGCAGAGCATTCTTAAAAATTGGAATCGTTCAAAAAAAACTGCGTTAGGTCAAAAGCCAACCCATGCCGATGCTCAACATCATGTAATGCCAGACACGAGCACCAGTCCTAAGACCGCTCCAAACACAATCAGGGCATAAAACTGAGCCCGACCATTTTCGAGGTATTTCAGCCCTTCGCCTGTCACCAGGGTGACAAAGCCAGCCAGGTTTACGATGCCGTCCACGATGCGAATATCGACTTCTAGCACCTGACGAGCCACGCGCCGCAGCCCTTTGATAAACAGCGCATCGTAAATTTCATCGATGTACCACTTATTCAGTGACAGGTTGTAGAGCGGCTGAATCGATTTGGCGATCGCCCCTGCGTCAACCTTACGACTGAGATACATCAGCGAGGCCAGCGTGATGCCGATGAGGCCAATGCCCACCGAGCTGCCGCCCATAATCAGAAACTCACCCCATTCAAACTCAGCGGGAATTTCTAGAGCAGGCATCGCTTCCACTAATTCACCCGGCGGATGAATAAACGCCTCAAAGTAATTTGCAAAAGGCGTCCCGACTAGACCAATGAGAGCAGAGGGAATCGCCAGCGCAATCAGCGGAAACGTCATCGTCAGCGGAGACTCGTGAGGCTCATGACTGTGGCCATGATCGCCATGGTCGCCGTGATCATCCATCTCTTGACCTGCCGCCAACTCCTGAGAGTTCATCGCTCCAGGCCCCATCGACAAGCCCATGCGCTGAAGCTGGGCAATCTTCAGTTGCTTGCGCAACTCCGTATCGTTACCGCGAAACTCACCTTCAAAGGTCATGAAGTACATGCGAAACATGTAAAAGGCAGTGATGCCAGCGGTCAGCCAGCCCACAGCCCACAGTGCCGGGTTGACGCTAAAGGTCGAACCCAAAATTTCGTCTTTTGACCAAAATCCAGCAAAGGGAGGAATTCCGCAAATCGCCAATGTGCCAACCAAGAAAGTCAGCCCGGTTGCAGGCATATACTTTCGCAGGCCACCCATGAGCCGCATGTCTTGAGCCAAGACAGGATCGTGACCCACAACGCCTTCCATGCCGTGGATGACTGAGCCTGAACCCAAAAACAACATCGCCTTGAAATAGGCATGGGTCATCAGGTGAAATAAACCTGCGCCATAGGCTCCCGCGCCCATCGCCATGACCATGTAGCCCAACTGGGACATGGTCGAATAGGCCAGCCCTTTTTTGATGTCGTTTTGAGTAATCGCAATGCTGGCTCCTAGAAAGGCCGTGAAGGCTCCCGTCCAGGCAATGATGTCGGTTGCAGCCGGAATATGCTCAAACACAGGAAACATGCGAGCAATCAAGAAAACACCCGCAGCCACCATAGTTGCGGCGTGAATCAGGGCAGAAATCGGAGTGGGGCCTTCCATTGCATCGGGTAGCCAGACATGCAGCGGAAACTGGGCTGACTTGGCCACGGGGCCGAGGAAAACCAAGATGCCAAAGAATGCGGCGAGTCCGGCACTGATGACACCTGATTCGATTAATTCTTGGAGGCGATCGCCAATCACATCAAACTCGAAACTGCCCGTGGCCCAATACAGCGCCAAGATGCCCAGCAGCAAGCCGAAGTCGCCGACGCGGTTCGTGACAAACGCCTTCTGACAGGCTTCAGCCGCCGCCTTGCGGTCATACCAGAAGCCGATCAGCAAATATGACGCCATGCCCACCAGTTCCCAGAAAATATAAATCTGTATCAGGTTAGGACTAATCACCAACCCCAACATGGAGGAGCTAAACAGGCTCAGATAGGCGTAAAACCGAACATAGCCCGGATCATGAGCCATATAGCCATCGGTGTAGATCATCACCAGAAACGCAACTGTGGTGACAATCACCAGCATCAGCGCCGATAGATGATCGATGGTATATCCCATCGTCAGGCTAAAGTCGCCCGCCGATGCCCACTCAATAATCTTGGCGTAGGGCGCGTCCCCTTGGATCTGATTCCAAAGCAACGCAAAAGATAGCACCATTGCCGCTCCGGTGAGCGACACGATAAACGCAGAGCAAACGCTCCGGAATCCGTTGAGTGCTTTGCCATAAGACACCAAGCCAATACCCAATACCATTGCCCCAAATAAGGGCAAAACGGGGATTAACCAGGCGTACTCGTAAATTGATTCCATGACCAATGCCTACTTCACACTTCTTTATATAGTCTGGCAAAACCGCTTACATTTTTACATACCCCTATCGTGAGAAACGTTCATCATCTGGAGTTCTAAAGAATCTCTACGTTTCTTCATGTCGAGGCTCAGTTTCTCAGCAAATCAGGGGTTTCTCTTCATTTAACGGCGTTTTTAGAGCAAACCTCAGGGCTGAACTAGTGGCACTATAACTCAATGTTTCAATGTGTTACCGAAATGCGATCGCCCATCCCTTTGCATCGTCTTATACGGTATGGCTTAGACCATCTAGATCGTTTATCTAGGGTCTAACCGTTTCACCAAGGCAAAATCAGCGGTTTAGTCCCAAGTGATGAGTGATGCGATAAAGCCCATCGATGTCTCCCTCAGTCGTCCTCATTCGCGCGATCGCGCTTTGGCAAAATTTAATCTTGCGCTCTAATCTTGCGCTCTATCGCCATATAGACGCATCATGATTAAGACATGGACGCAGCAGACACGGCTCTGATCTCTCAATTTGCTCCTGATGATCACAGCGAAGCTCCTGCGAGTGAGACTCTTGCTGCCGCCGCAACAATTCTAGGATTATCTCAGCGAAGATTATTTCAGCGAAGATTACCTCAGCGAGATTGACCAAAGCAGCATCGCGAGGAGTCGAGTGTAAGTCTGACTGGCGATCGCCCCTTGCTCTAAGCTGAAGCTACCAAACTCGCGCTAGAGGTTAAGAGTGCGATCGCCTCATCTATGGGGCTAGTGTATGGGACTGGTGGCGATACGGGCTACACCTAGGCAAGCCAACGCCAAAGCCAGATCAGGCTTACTCGGTGCGTACCATTTTGGTGAGAATACACATCACCTCACCCGGACGATCCGTCGACATGGGCCGACTCCACTCGTTGGGTTCGGCATAGCCTCGGTGATGCAGGTTTTTGATCACCTCTCGAACAGCTTTTGGTGAGCCGTAGAGCAAGTGACGCACGGGTTCATTATGCGGATTGGGCTTTGGGTTGCCCGAAAAATCGCCACCCGAAGGAGTGGACGCAAACGCACCCGAATGGGATTGAAACATGGTGGTTCTGGTTCCTTGTTGTTGATTTATCGAGAGAAGAAACCAGAACTCAGTCTCTCAGCTACCCCGCAATTGTGTGCAATTCGAGGTAGCCACGGTTTACCATAAACCGTTAGCCCCCCGACTGGCGGAAACAGTCGCGGTGGGTTAGCCACTTGTGGGTGTTGGTAGCACTCACAGGTGGTGCCAAGGTCTTGAGTTCTGAGCGAGCTATCC
>JBARXP010000082.1:0-4485 GCA_049647405.1 Elainellaceae cyanobacterium
ATAAGAACGAAAATATCATGGTAGAACTCTGGCTTAACCCTGTCAGGCAGCAGATATTGCGGTCAATGTTGGGAGCGTTTATTGGTCAGGAGAATCTGCATCGGCTTGAGTCGCTAGAGTGGGAAGCTGAGGGCGATCGCTTTCGCAATTTAGCTGTCGCTTACCCCGATTACTATACTGGCCCTGCTTTTCATGGTATTGCAGGCGGATATCTCACCGAAGTAGCGGCAGTCACCTATGATGCCGTGACGGCGATCGCCACCCCGCCCCGTGAGACCTGGGTACGCCGCCAACTGCTTGAGGCGGTGACTAACGCTCCTCGCCAGATTCTAGATTTAGGCTGCGGCACGGGATCAACCACAATCTTGCTGAAACAGGCTTTTCCCCATGCTGAGGTGGTGGGCCTCGACCTGTCGCCTTATATGCTGATCGTGGCTGACGCGAAGGCACAACGGGCTGGGCTGAACATTCACTGGCACCTTCGGCTAGCCGAAGCGACGGGGCTGGAATCGGAGACGTTTGATCTGGTGACGGCTTCGTTTTTGTTTCATGAAACTCCTCCACCGATCGCCCAATCGATTTTGCAGGAAGGGTTTCGTCTTACACGGCGAGGCGGTCAGGTTTTGATTCTAGATGGGAGTCAACCCAAGCTGCGCCATCTGGGCTGGCTGATTCGGCTCTTTCGAGAACCCTATTCGGCAGTGTATGCCGCAGGTTGCGTCGATGACTGGGCAACGGCGGCTGGCTTTAACCAGGTCAGCACCCGAGCAGTAGGCTGGATTCACCAGCTGACTCAGGCCACTAAGCCTCGACTTGCCCCAGACATTCACCGACGGTGAGGCGGGTGCCATTGGCAAAATCCCAGCCTGACTGCGATCGCTTTCCGGCGAGCTGAACATCTTGCAGCATAAGCAGTCCGTCGCCTGTCTGCACCACAAAGCCTTGATTTTTTAGCAGCGCAACCACTGTTCCAGGCGGGGCAGAAGCTAGGTCGGGAGTCGATTGGAGATCGGCTGCGACCTGAGCCAGGTTGTGGAACTCTCCAGGCAAGTGGTAAGGCTCAGGCGGATTGAGCGGGATCGAAGCCTTCACCTTCAGCCCATCGCCGCGAAAGGTAGAAACGCAGTTTGGGTAAAACCCACGAATCTGGTTGTGGAGGGCGATCGCCCCTCGACTCCAGTCCAGTTCAAAATCTTCTTTTTGAATCAGCGAAGCATAGGTTGCTTGCTCATGATCTTGCGGCTCTGGCGTGACGGTGTGGTTGTCTAGGCCAAACAGAGTCTCGACTAGCAGGTCTGCCGCCAGACTCGACAGAGCCTTAGCCACATCCACGGCATTGTCTAATAGCCCAACCAAAATTGAACGCTTCAGCAGCATGGCTCCGGTATCCATGCCTTCGTCCATCAGCATGGTGGTCATGCCTGTTTCCAGCACTCCATCATAGATACACCACTGAATCGGAGCCGCTCCCCGATAGGCTGGCAGCAAAGACCCGTGACCATTGATGCAGCCCAGGCGAGGCATCGCCAAAATTTCAGCCGAGAGAATCTGGCCATAGGCAACCACGACAAAGGCATCGGCATTCGCCTGTTGCAGTAAATCTAGGGTCTCGGCGTCTTTTTTGACCCGACGCGGCTGCCATACCGGGATGTGATGATCAACGGCAACGGCTTTGACAGGCGAAGGCATCAGCTGCTTGCCGCGCCCCCGACGCTTGTCGGGCTGGGTAACCACGGCCACAACATCAAGATCGGGATGCTGCACCAGCCTTTCTAAAGACGGGACTGCAAACTGGGGCGTACCAAAAAAAACAAGTCTCATTCAAGAATGATCGAAATTTCAACACGGCGGTAGAGCGGCTCATCGTTCTCTGATTCTCCAGAACTTTGACCGTCTTTGCCGTAGCCAATCGTAACCCAGTGATAGAGATCTTCGTCTAAGGTCTCTGCCAAATATTGCTGTACCGCTTGTGCCTGCTCAAAGGCGGTTTGGCGGTTGCGCGCGATGGTGGCGGCGCGATCGCCATAGGCAGACACCTGCACCGTTGCGCCGGGGTAGAGCTGAATTTCTCGCACAACACTCTCAAGAATAAGCTGACTCTCAAAATCCAGCTCAGACGGACTGTTTTCAAACAATATATCGCTCGGTAGCGTCATGCGCAGGGCGTTGTCAGTCTGATTAACTGCGGGAACTGTTTCTAGAGACGAGTCAGAGTTGAGGTCAGAAGAGGCAGACTGCTCAGACGTTGAGGTAGTGTCTTGCCCCAATAAAATATCGAGAGCCGTGCCGGGAGACTGTTGCAGCGCTCGCCGCACCTTGCTACCTCGATGGAGAGCGGTTTCTAGCAACGGTTTCTCATTCACCTCTGCGGCAAAGACGGTGGCGATCGCCATGCCCACCAGCACAGCAGAAATGCTGCCCACTCCCAGCAGCAACAGCCGAAAAATCAGCACTAAGAAGCTTTTCAACCATCCCGTTGAAGAAGACTGAGCGGGAGAAGGTTCTGTCGTAAATTGAGGAGACGTTTTTGTCACGGTTGCCCTGTCAACACTGGATGACTAGCCTCTACCTTACACCAGGTGTGAAAAAACAGGGCAAAAGTCAGCGGGGCAGTGATCCCATCTCATTTCTGAGTGCAAAGTCTATTCACTGGCGCGAATGCCACGCTGCCGCAGTTGCCCAACAAAAAACTCTTCCAGGGTAGGGCGAGCTAGATTCATCGCGATGATTTCAGCATTCATCAAGCTCAGACTAGCCAGAAAATCGTGGGGTTCGCCGTTGAGGTGACCGTGCCAGTAACCCTCTTGAAATTCTAGGTCGGGCACCCACTGCCGCAAAACATTCTCTTGCCCCCCTTTGACGGTAACGCGATAGAGATCGGCGGTGCCCAGCAGGTCTTGGATTGATCCCTGACAGATCAGCTCTCCCACAGCCAAGATCGCGATGCGATCGCAGATCTGCTCCACATCCGACAAAATATGGCTGTTGAAGAAAATGGTTTTACCCTGTTCTTTCAGAGACAGGATGATTTCACGAATTTGATAGCGCCCCATGGGGTCAAGCCCAGACATGGGCTCGTCGAGAAAGACCACCTCTGGATCGTTGATCAGAGCCTGAGCCATGCCGACTCGCTGGAGCATTCCTTTAGAGTAGCGGCGCAGTTGCTTTTTGCGAGCTGCCGACTGAGCCAGCCCAACCAAATCGAGTAGCTCAGTAATCCGCTTTCGCGTCTCGGTTTTAGAGAGCTGAAAGAGACCCGCCGTATATTCTAAAAACTCCCACCCGGTAAGAAAGTCGTAAAAATAAGGATTTTCGGGCAGGTAGCCAATGCGATGTTTGATAGAGCGATCGCCCAACCGATGCCCGAGCAATTGTCCCGTTCCAGATGTGGGACGAATGATCCCGAGGAGAGTTTTGAGCAGCGTTGTTTTCCCGGCACCGTTGGGGCCAAGCAAGCCAAACGTTTCCCCTTCATGGACTTTTAGGGTGCAGTCTTTGAGGGGAATCAGCTTCTGATTCATCCAAAAGCCCGTACGGTAAACTTTGCGCAAATTGCGAATATCGATCACCGCTGACTGAGGTGCTTCTGAACGGTTGTCGATGCTTTCAGTTGCCACATTCATACTCTTTTACCCTCGAACAAATACATGACTCCTATCACTGCAATATTCACGCCTAACATTCACGCCCAATATTCACGCTTAATAGTTGTGCTCTCAGCTATGGTTCTGACCGCGATCGCCTCAAAATTCGAAAATCCCAGTGCAGACGCACAGCCGTGTACCCCTCTGGAGAATCAGCGATTGTAAAGCTATCCGTTTATGATTCTCCGTGCCTTAACGACAGTGCTTTAGCGATGGGTTTGAATGGGGTCTCTTTGTCCAGAATGCCCGTTTTTGTGTCAGTCTATAAACGAAGGGAGCCTTGCCAGTTGTCGTTAAACCAATTGTTTTTAAAGCAAAGTTGTTAAAGCAAAACGGTGGTCAGGTTTTAGCAATATTGGCCATTGCCTTCTCCCGTCAAACCATCTGAGCCAATTTTAGGCTCAATCACAACGCTACTTTCAAGCTGTTTTTGAACTAGCTATTTCCGAACGTTTTACATGACTCCTATGAATCGCTCTAAAATTGTTGCCATTATCACTGGAGCGATCGCCATTTTACTCAGTATTGCGTATCTGGTGATCGTTCAGATTCTCGATTTTCGAGGAGAAATGCTGCCCGCACCCACAGATTTGTCGATGCAGCCCACACCACAGCTTTCTTCACTCGCAGCCGTCTTTCCGGATAACCGCGTTCCTAGAATAATCGACTTTCTAGAAACCATGACAGCTTTCGAGGGGAGCATGTCACTTTTGTCGCCCTCACCCTAAATCCCTCTCCCAGCGGAGAGGGACTTTGAACCTCTTGCTCCCCTTCTCCCAGTTGGGAGAAGGGGCTGGGGGATGAGGGGATTTCGAGATAGTTGCAAACCTGACATGCTCCC
>JBARXP010000083.1:0-4077 GCA_049647405.1 Elainellaceae cyanobacterium
AAGAAGGGTTCAAGAACCGCTGATGTCGTTTAAGCCTGAGGGGGAGCATGTCACCTTTGTCGCCCTCACCCTAAATCCCTCTCCCAGCGGAGAGAGGGACTTTGAATCTCCTGCTCCCCTTCTCCCACTGCTGGGAGAAGGGGCTGGGGGATGAGGGGATTTCGAGAGAGTTGCAAACCTGACATGCTCCCAGCCTGAGGCTAATTCGTCTAATCCTAAATCCTGTTTGAAGAACCCCAGGTTGCAGAATCGTACAGATGTGCGACCCTACATCAGCATCTTAGTTGAAGCAGAGGTATTGAATTCGGATTTGGTATGAGACAGGTTTTTTGAGACTATTTTCCTAAACCAGACTTACTTATAGATACCGTTGTTAAAGCGATCGCCCCCTTCAACAAAGGCCGAAGACGGTGGGGTTACAAAGAACCGATCTTTGTAGCGATCAAGAATTTCTTTTTGGCGATCGCTCAGTCCTGGCATGTCGAAAACGTCATCTAGGCTCTCAAAGGGCCCCTCGCGAACAATTTTGCCAGCCAGAGTTGGATACATGCCTGGAAACTGAATAAATGCTCGAACATTAGCATTGTTCAAATCAATCTGTTCACCAAACTTGTTTTGAAGTTTTGCTTCGACTTCGTTTCTCCGCTCGACAGCCAACACAGGCGAGATCCTTAGGTTGAGACGGCTCATCCCATCTGCATGAGCGGCTTGAGGCATTCCCAACCATCCCAACATGCCAACCGTCATTACTAGAGCAGCGAGTACGCCAGCCAATCTTTTCATTCCGTAAATTCCTCCCAGATCGATAGCTAGAGCTTAATTGATAGGTTTTATCAATCCATTACGATTATTTAGAGACTACCATTTCATCTGCCTCATCCAGCGCTTATTTTTGTTGCGATGCTTAACAAGAAAAGAATCACGACTTGTCGATCGTCTCTAGCAGTCATGATTTGTATGGAGTCCCGTCTACATGGGTAAAGGTGTAACCCTGAGGCGTTGGTGCTGCCAATAGGTCAACATCTGGGTAGGTGGCTGAGTCACCGCTTGTGCGATCGCCCACTTCTAAATAAACTGCCGACTCCTGAGTCCGGTTGACCAGACAGTGGCCATTGGCCTCCCCCGCCGGAAACGCCGCCATCATGCCGGGTTTCATGACTGTTTCGCCCTCATCGGTGACGAGCACTAGCTCCCCCGACACGATATAAATGAACTCGTCTTGACGGCTGTGCCAGTGGCGCAATGAAGAAGCGCTGCCCGGTTCTAGTGTCGTAAGGTTGACTCCAAAATTGGTGAGTCCGGCAGCGTTGCCCAACCGTTGACGAGACCGCCCCTCAACCATCGCCTTAAACGGTTGAGGATAGTCCGTACCGCGCTGAACCGGGATGTTTTCTAAGTCAAAAATCATAGACCTGTACCCTCTGGAGACGCTTAAAAAGTATCTAACCAGTCTATGATTTTGGCGTTGACTGCCTCAGGGCGCTCATCGTGGGGGCAGTGCCCCGTTTTGGGAATAGAGGCAAATGTCACCCGCTGTGGCTGCTGCTCTGCCAGCTCTTGGTAGATAGCGGCACCTTTAATGGGCGTCCAAGGGTCTTCTTCACCCCACAGCACGAGAATGGGCTGCTTAATTTGAGGCAATAATTCTGAGGGACGTGGCCCTGGAGGAGCCGTGAGGATGGATGCAAACACCTTTTGGGCTCCGGCATCGCAGGAAGGATTGTAGAGAATATCGATCAGTTCATCGGTGATAGCAGCGCGATCGCAATACACCTGCTTCAACGTCGAGCGCAACCGCCCCTTCTGCCGCACCCGATCAAACAGAAATGGCCCAGTTATCGGAGAGCTAACGAGTGTCGAAAATGTCCCCATGACCAGACTTAAAATGGGGTTCAACTCTTCAGGACGATGATTAAGCCCCCCGGCGCAGTTGAGCAGCGCTCCCCCCGCCGCCATGTGAGGCTGATGAGCCATGACCATGAGTGCCAGCAAGCCGCCGATGGAGTTGCCCACAAAGATTGTCGGCTCGTTGATGTGGTCTTGCCAAAAGTCAGCCAGCAGAGTTTCCCACAGCTCTAGGGTGTAGTTGAGAGGGGGCTTGTCTGAGGCTCCAAAGCCCAGCAAATCAACGGCAAAAACGCGATATCCGGCATCAGCTAAAACGGGAATATTTTTTCTCCAGTGGCCGATAGACGCGCCAAATCCGTGAATCAGAAGAAGCGGACGGCCACTGCCGACCACGGTGTAGCGAATGGCATGGTCGTTCCACATCCAGGTTTCTTCTGGATAGGTTTTGAGGGGCGAAGGCTGCTGGGTTACCACGGTGTTTCTCAACGTTGATGTTTCTTAATACTTTCATGATAATTCGCAACGGGGCTGAGCGGAGAACGACCGACTAAGATTCGGCCAATCTCAACAGGCAGAAATTCTGGACTAGCCATAAGACCATTGACCTGATTAGGTTAGGCTTGAACTGGATGCTTTCATCCGCTGGTATGTGCTGGTATCGAAAATCTGCCCGTCACTCTATCCCCATGTCTAAACGCAATGAAGCCCCTATTTTAATTATTTCTCTGCTCGTCACCCTAGGTCTTCTGGGGGCGGGCGGCTGGTGGCTGTCAAAACAGCTTGGGTTCAATAATTCGGGAGCCAACCCTTCGGCCCCATCGATGCCTAATGGCAACCCTACCCGAGCGGTTTCAGAGCGCATTAGCTTCGGCGAAAAGCAGCTGATTGCGGCAAGTGCTGCGCCAGCCAAGCAAGAGGCGATCGCCAACATTCAGTCAGGCAATTTTCCAGCCGCTGTCTCAACGCTGGAGTCTTATCTCCAGCAAAACCGAAATGATCCTGAAGCATTGATTTACCTCAACAATGCTCGTATCGGTCAAGCCAACGCCTATGTGCTGATGGTGTCTGTTCCGGCGCAGACCGATCCCAATCCAGCCCAGGAGATTCTCCGAGGCGTGGCTCAGGTTCAGCAAGAAATCAACCAGCAGGGCGGCATCAACGGTACACCGCTCAAAATTGGGATTGCGAGTGACGACAATGATCCGGCCATGGCAGAGAAAGTTGCCCAGGCGTTGGTCGATACCCCTTCTGTGTTGGGCGTGATTGGACACTTTGGCAGCGAAACAACCCTGGCGGCCAGTGCTATCTACGAGCAAGGGCAGTTGCCTGTGATTTCACCTACCAGTACCTCTGTGAAAATCTCGGAGGTTGGGGAATATGTCTTTCGCACAGTGCCGAGCGATCGCTTCACGGCCAGTACCCTGTCTCGTCACCTAATTAATGACTTGAGCGCACAGCAAGTTGCAGTGTATTACAACGCTGAGAGCGACTACAGCCAATCGCTCAAGAATGAGTTTACGACGGCTCTTTATGCCGATGGAGGGCAGGTCGCGCTAGAAGTGAACGCTGCCGATGCCGGGTTTAATGCCTCTGGAAGTATTGCCCAGGCTCAGCAGCAAGGAGCCCAGGCGATCGCCCTGCTGACCAACACAGCAACTCTAGATCAGGCGATTCAAGTCGTACAGGCTAATAGCGGACAGCTTCAGTTGGTTGGCGGCGACAGCCTTTATAATCCCAAACTCTTAGAAATAGCTGGCTCTGCCGCAGCAGGCATGGATATTGCTGTGCCTTGGATTCTTCTGTCTAATCCTCAGTCAACCTATGCTCAGTCGTCTCGGCAACTGTGGGGCGGCGATGTCAACTGGCGGACGGCAATGGCCTATGACGCAACCATTGCCTTGGCTGTGGCGATTAAGCAAAACCCTAGCCGCAGCGGCATCCAAGCCGCGCTTTCGCAGTCGGGGTTTCAGGTTGAAGGTGCAACGGGAATGGTGCAATTTTTGCCCTCTGGCGATCGCAATCAGGCCATGCAGCTTGTGACCGTGGCAGCGGGAAATCGATCAAGCTATGGCTACGACTTTGTGCCCGCAGATTAGCCGCTGAATGAGAATAAATGCGTGGGCTCTGGGCATAGAGCCTGTGAGTCTTAGCGCGGTTTGTCAGGTTCTATAGCTGTGGTCAGCTTATTTAGGACATAGACATTTTTGTGGGGGGGCGCCGCGCGGCCCC
>JBARXP010000084.1:0-77298 GCA_049647405.1 Elainellaceae cyanobacterium
AGGCGATCGCTTTGAACTTGGCGGCATCAATGACAGTGAGGCGCATTGAGGTTTCACTCAATGCCAATAAATTACTGGCGAAATCGCCTAGCTGCGATAGCTTGAACACGAAAATTCAAGATAGCTGTGCTCAAAAAACATGTGTAGCTTCACATTCACATATCAATCTTTTTCAGTAAGCGAACCAGACCACATTGCATCTCGTCAGCGCATCTCATCAGCCAGATGGGGCGCGGTGCGAGGGTGAGGATAATGAAATGAAAGGAGTCGAGGCTTGTTTTCATATCCATCTACAGAAGCTCATGTGGCTTGAGGCTGTTAAGTTCCTGATTTTTTAAGTCGCTCGTTCGCAGCAAAATTGAACTTTTGCTGATATTGATGTTCGTTTGAGTCAAGTTCGGAGGTTTTTCGATATGTCTATTCGTCTATATGTGGGTAATCTGCCAAAAGAATTAGAGCGTCAAGAGCTAGAATCAGTCTTCTCTGAATATGACGACTCTGTTTCAACAAAGCTCATCACTGACCGGAAAACAGGCAAATGTCGTGGCTTTGCATTTGTAACGGTTAAAGACGATGAGCAAGCTGATCAAATCATTGAAAAGTTCAATGGATATCAGCTTAAAGAAAGTGCTCTCAAAATTGAGAAAGCGCTACCCCGCGCAAAAGGCAAGTCTGACGAAAATACTAGCGGAGAGCCTTCACCTAGCAAGCGTCGTAGCAGCAGCAGCAGCAGCGGTAGTGGCAGCAGCAGCCGCAAAAAGAGCGCTACCCCCTCGACCGAATCAGCTCAGCCAGATCCTCGTTGGGCTGGCGAACTTGAGAAGCTGAAGCAGCTTTTGGCTGCCCAGACCACTAACTCTTAAGTCTCGAACCTAGGTCTCGAATTCTGCACTTGTCAGAGAGAAGAGACTCGACCTATTGTGAAATATTGGAATTAATCCTTGAAAGTCATTAGTGAAGAGGCTTTCAAGGATTTTTTCAAGGATTTCTGAAGTTTTTACGTGAAGAGAGATTTAAGAATTCTGAAGCTTAGGCGTTTACTCAAAAAAATACTGCCCCCATATGTTGTTACGCATGTGAGAGCAGCACAAAAATTGTTGAAGATAATCAGTAACGTGTAAGACTTTTTGAGATGTCGCTAGTTCGCATCTCAAAAAGTCTTTCGCCTTAGCGCTGATAACAGCTGCTATAACTGATAATTAAAGAATTTGAGACAAGAACTTCTTGGAGCGTTCTTCTTTGGGATTGTTGAAGAACTCTTCAGGCACGGCCTCTTCAACCAGAACTCCACTATCCATAAGCACGACACGATCTGCCACCTCACGGGCAAAACCAACCTCATGGGTGACGCAAACCATGGTCATACCGCTGTCGGCAAGGGTTCGCATGACATCCAACACTTCTCGCACCATCTCTGGGTCGAGAGCAGAGGTCGGCTCATCAAACAGCATCACCTTGGGCTGCATGGCTAGCGCACGGGCGATCGCCACCCGCTGTTGCTGTCCTCCAGAGAGCTGCCCCGGATACTTCTGGGCCTGCTCTAAAATACCGACTCGCTCCAAAAGTTGCATCGCCACTTCTTCAGCCTTGGCTTTGGGCCAACGACGCACCCAGATAGGCGCTAACGTGACGTTTTTCAAGACGGTCAGATGAGGAAACAAATTGAACTGCTGAAACACCATCCCCACTTCTCGCCTGACTTGTTCTATATCTTTCAAGTCATGCGAAATTTTAACCCCGTCAATGACAATGCTGCCCTTTTGATAGGTCTCTAAAGCATTGAACGTTCGAATAAAAGTGGATTTTCCAGAACCTGACGGCCCCATCACAACCACCACTTCTCCCTTATTGACAGTGAGGTCAACACCCTTTAAAACATGAAAATTGTTGTCGTACCACTTCTCAACGTCTTGTGCAACAATCATCGCCTGATTGTCGTTTTCCGTTGAGGCGGCAGTCTCAGTTTGGTACTGGGTCATGCATCTACTCCAATATATCGCCGTGGGCTCATTGATTCAAACGGGCTTGCTTTTTCAAATCCCTACCAATGAGCGAATCTCTCATCATTTCTTGGGCAACTCTCAAAAGAATGCTTCGAGTCGAGCCCATTTCCCAAAATTTGATTCATTTACTGGGCACTTCGAATCATGGATACGATTCAAAACTCGCCAGACAGAAGCTTGTCAAAAAGAAAATATGTATCTAGCGTCTAATTCCATTATTGCACCACAATATCGCCAAGAAGACTTCCAAACTGTTAACCCTGACACGCGTTGCCGTTCACATCTGTTACTTCTGATCGTCCGCTAGGGTTAGTGACCAGTGTTGAGCTGTTTTTCAATTTGCCGACTTGCCAAAGACATGGAGTAGCAAAAGAACCAGTAAATCACCCCTGCAAATAAATACACCTCGGCATAGCGACCGATATAGTTGGGGTTTGCCAACACAGACTGGCCAATGCCCAGTAGCTCCAGCAATCCTAAAGTTGCTAGTAACGTCGTGTCTTGAAACAAGCTAATAAATTGCCCAACAATAGCCGGAATGGCTGTCTTCAAAGCTTGAGGGAGAACAATAAAAATCAGGGCTAATGGCTTATTAAGACCCAGAGAAACAGCCGCTTCTGACTGGCCACGGGGCACAGACTGCAACCCAGCCCGGACGTTTTCAGCCAGATATGCCGAACTAAATAGCGTCAGAGCAATAACTGCACGCAAAATTCGATCAGGACGCACTCCCTCTGGCAAAAACATGGGAATCATCACCTGCCCCATGAAAATGATAGAGATGAGAGGAACACCGCGAACAAGCTCGATATAGGTGATAGACAGCCACTTTACGACTGGCAAATCGCTACGACGCCCTAAAGCTAGCGCAACCCCGATGGGAAAGCAAAGGGAAATGCCAGTCACGGCCATCAAAAGAGTCAAGGTCAGCCCGCCCCATCGGTCAGTTCGAACGGCTTCAAGACCTAGACCACCGCCCAAAAGCCACAAAACGATGAAATAAGATGCAAACCAGATGACAGAAAGCCATTGACTGATACCACCATATTTGCGGGCTAGCTGCTGCCCACCCCAGGCTGTAGCGGCGGTGAGTGCCGTCAAAGCAAGCAAAATAGGGCTATTGGGACGGGTCAAAGGAATCACAATAAACGCTGCACAGATCACCGCCAATGCGATGACAACGTTACGCCCAAAAATGGACGACTCGTTGCGACCCAAAACGCCCCAGCTAAAACCACCCAACCCCACAACCAGGGCGAGCATGCACCAGATTCGCCAATACAGCTCTGAAGGATACAGCCCTGACATGAACAGTCCGAAGTTGTTAGGAACGACTTCCCATTGAGCGACGGTGGTCGCCCAAGTGAAACCGTTGATGGCGGCAGTAACCACAATGATCGCCACAACGATGGTCAACAAGCTATTTAACCAGTCGCTAAACAGGTTTTTCTTAGCCCAATCTACTGGGTTGACTTTGATCGGAGTCGGAGGAGCCACCGGAGAGTCATGGGGAGTTGTCGTAGTCATGGCTTAGCGCTCCTTCAGTTGAACGAATTCGTTGAGCTGGTTCATGCTGACAGAAATCAGTAGGTTAAGAATGAGGTAAGTCGCCATGAGGATGAGAAAAATCTCGACCGGACGCCCTGTCTGGTTAAACGTGGTACTAGAAACGGAGTACAGCTCGGGATAACCAATGGCAAAAGCCAGAGTCGAGTTTTTCGCTAAGTTCATGTACTCACTGTTGAGCGGCGGAATGATGACACGCAGAGCCTGAGGGAAGACCACCATTCGCATGGCCAGATTTGACGGTAAGCCGAGCGATCGCGCCGCTTCCCATTGCCCTTTTGACACAGACTGAATGCCGCCCCGCACAATCTCAGCAATGAATGCTCCGGTGTAGAATACGAGACCTGTAACAGCCGCCGCGTATTCTAGAGACAGCCGCAACCCGCCCGTTGCGCCCCCGGTGTCAACCGCTTCTGGAACACGCCAGCCCAGCCCAAAGCAAAAGATTAGCGCCAGGACTGCCAAAACAATTGAGATGCCGATGGTTTGTGTCTGTCCAGAAGCACCCTGCTCAACCATCAGCTTCGTCTTCCAGCGCCACAGCAGCACGGTGACAATAACCCCGACGACCAGAACCGGAACCCAGGCTCCGTAACCGAGGGTAAATCCTGCATCACCATCACCAGATATCAAGAAGATGAAACCCTGATATGCCAGTAACAAAACAACGCCAATCAGAGGCAAGGCCATAATGCCGCTGACGATGCGACCCAACATAGCCTGCCGAGATCCGGGTAACGCGTCTTTGATTAGCTTCAGCAGCAGCCCTGCGATCGCCAACGCAGCGATCAGCAACACAAGCCCTAGCCAGTTTTGATCCGTCAGCGACGGCCCCGGCAAAGAGACGCCACGCTTACTCATGATGGCTACGCCCCACAGCTCAATCTGCTCCTGTGGAGGAGGAAACTGAAAGAAGATCGCGAAGTACCAAAAGAAGAGCTGTAGCAACAGCGGCACATTTCTCACGAGCCCAACGTAAACCCGACTAATCTTGTAAACAAGCCAGTTTTCCGAAAAACTCGCGACTCCAGCCAAAATGCCAACGATAGTAGCGAAAACAATGCCGACGGCGATTGCCCGCAGTGAGTTCACAATACCCGCCTGAATCACCCGTAGATATGAATCCTGAGGCTGATACTCGACTAGGCTTTCACCAACACTAAACCCTGCTGAGTTGTCTAGAAATGAGAAGCCAAAGCTGTTGCCTTGCTGCGCCATGTTGCGATTAAAGTTCGTGATCAGGATCGACAACACCGCAATCACGATCGCCAGCGTAATGACCTGAAACGCTATTTTCCAAAAGCGTTCATCACGCCAAATTACAATCTTTTCTTCCGTTTCAGGCCCACTTGCCGTCATAATTCCTGCCCTGTATAGACCGATGGTTCACGCTTTTCTGGTTCGAGTTCCCACCGAAAGTATTTCTAAATAGACGCATCTACCCGATTAGCTCAAGGTATCCTTTTTTTCATTCGCCCAAAATTTAAGGAATTAAGGGTTCGTTGGTGCCGACCGAAGGGAGCAATCGTACGGCTAAGGCAGAGCAAAACCCAACACCTATAGATTATGAAAAAGGCTAGTTGCCTTTGGTATCAGCAACTAGCCTCATCATCTAATCAGGTTTAGCGGAACGGTGGAGAATAGAGCAATCCACCATTTGTCCAGATATCGTTCTGTCCGCGTTCTAGCCCAAACTGAGAACCAGCACCTAGGTTGCGATCGTAGATCTCACCATAGTTACCGACATGCTTAACAACACGATAGGCAAAGTCATTGGGGAGACCCATCTCAGCGCCTAGTTCACCCTCAACGCCAAGGAAGCGTCGAACATTGGGATCTTCGGACTCTAGAGCGGCATCAACATTGGTTGAATCAAGCTCCAGCTCTTCAGCCTCAATCGTCGCGTAAGTCACCCATTTAACGGTGTCAAACCACGCTGAATCATTGTTAATCGTTACAGGGCCCAAGGGCTCCTTAGACATGGTGACTTCAAGCACTGCATGATCGTCGGGACTTGGTAAGGTGCTACGGCGAGCAATGAGCTGAGACTTATCAGACGTCATGCCTTCGCAACGACCCTCTGCATAGGCTGCATAAGCAGAGTTAGCATCCTGAAAGACAACAGGTTCAAACTCAACGCCCAGCTTACGCATCTGGTCTGTCAGGTTTAGCTCGGTTGTCGTTCCTGTCTCAACACAAATTGATTTGCCTGCAAAATCTTCAAGGGTGCTAATACCGCTGGCAGTACCCACCATCATGCCCTGACCATCATAAAAGGTCGTTGGGGCAAACTCTAGACCCACGGAGGTGTCACGGCTAATCGTCCAAGTTGTGTTGCGGGAGAGCATATCGACTTCACCCCCAGCAACTGCGGTAAAACGCTCGGTGGAATCAAGGTTGCGATATTGCACAGCCTCAGGATCATCAAACAGAGCTGCTGCGACAGCACGACAGAAATCGACATCTAAGCCAGAGTATTCGCCCCCTTCTTCAAGGAAGCTGAACCCTGGAATGTTGCCCTCAACACCGCAGACCAGCTCGCCCCGATCGAGGACGGTTTGCAAACGGCTACCGCCACCCGATGTTGCTGAACCTTCGCTTCCACCATCTGCTGTATCAGTAGGAGGAGCGCTACACGCTGCCAAAGGAAGAGTTGCAATAGCAACTGAAGCCATTAATGAACGCCACTTACGCATAAGTTTCTCTCTCACTCTTAACTCACTAATCGGATATCCAAAATTTGAGATATCGATGCCAGAGATCCTGATATCAGGAAACTGTATCAAGGAACTCAAGGGACAAACGAGGATACCAGCTATTTTTCAGGTTGACAATCTACTGCTGTCCCCTGATTGGACTAGACTACCGACCTAAATCAAGGTGGGCAACTCAAAGCACACAGTTAGTAACCAACAACAGCAGACTTCTACCTTGAAGCCTAGTTATGGATCGGCTATCTCTTGCAGCAAGAGCAACATTCGGCTGAATATAAGCCCAGATGAACTCTAGCAACCCCCCTATCTCTTCACACTCTGGGAAGCGAATATAGAAAGAGACAGCGCGATATGAGTCAACTGATTGCTCTACGATTCCCCGTAAGTTCCCTGTAACTTTCCTTAAAGTTTCATGAGCGGTGAGATCACGTTGTATCAAACTCTACATTTCAGGATGAGCAATGGCTATCCAATACTCCACAATCGCCTGATTTACCTAGGGTTGAGGTAGATAAAGGGCAGTCTGGCAAGAGTTGTCAGTAATGTTCACAATGAGCGATCGCCACTGATTTTTTATAGATTCTGGTGTTTTCTGGAGCAGATGTTCTTTGGCTCAGATCCTACATATTCTCTAAATCTGATTTGCGGTTCTTTTGCTCTGTTGTAAACACCACTCACCATGGTGCAATCTGAACTCACCATGGTGCAATCTGAATCGTGCAATCTGAATCGTGCAATTTGAATTTACAAGCGGTTGTGGGGTTCAAACGTTAACGGGTTTGAGCCAAATCACGAATCAGCGGAATTTTTGAGCGAATGTAGTGTTCGAATGTATCAGTTTCCTGGGTGCTGAGCGAGCGATCCATGCTCAGTTGGCGAATCAACCAGCGACTAAGGCTGCTCTCATCAAGCGTCAACAGGAGGTTGGTTTGGGTCTGATCGACGACTGTCCAAAGTTGTCGCAACATATAGGGTGTCATAAGCATTTGTCCTAACTTCGTACGTATTGCTTACTGTTCACGGGTTGTCGTGGAGTCGATATCATTCGAAGCTAATATGTTTCGAGCACCAGAACTGACACATGAGCAACACAATCTGTACTGAATTCCTAACGTAAACAACAACGGAAAATATCGGTAGCAGATCAATGATTGAGTCAGATGCTTTAGACATCGGGTCGCCTTGGTGACCCACACCTAGGGGGTCGAGTGTTGGGAACAGGCGATCGCCATTGATTTGCTCCATACAAAATCTAGCTGATCTCGTCTTCAGAACTGTCGCGAACTCATAGCGTTCAAGAAATGTTTACAAAGCAAGTCAATTAGACGCATAAGTTATCACGAGTCTCAGCTATTTTTTACACCGTTGTTACGAGTTATGTGATGCCAGCCGTTTTTCTTGCAATTCTCAGCGTTGATCACCTCAGCATTGACCACTTCAGCATTGCTCTCTATTGAATTGCTCTCTATTGAATTGATATTGAGCTGATCGCATCAGCCCCTCAATCCCATCGCACCACAACACGTTAAGGAGGATCAGTGCCCAGATCATTCGGCTGAACGTGATGAAATCGTGAGTAGTCAATCGCGAGGTGACCGTCTATGGTCTGAAACATAATATCGACCAGATGACGATCCCATAAGATTTCGTCGGGGGTGTAAGAGTGACGGGCATGGATGGTCTGAGCAAACGTTTCGTCTAAACCCGTCAGAGTCACGATGAGTTCGCTCTCATGGTGCCAGAGAGCATCGGGGCTACTGTTGTGAAACGGGCTGGTTGCATGAATCGGGTGCATCACCGTCCAAGTCAGCGCAAAAATCGGGCTGTGCGATCGCGCCAGATGCACGTCTTCAAACCGCCGCATAAAGTGCCCTTCTTCGGTCGTGGCATTCTGCACCAGCGTCACCTGCACCTGGGCATCCAAAATTCGATTGCGTCGCTGATTGGCGGCTCTAAACATGAGGGTTGGCACACCATCAAATGAAGTCACGACAGCATATTGGCTGAACATGACCCGTGCCGTAGGGCGAGCAAAGCGGGCAAACATCAGTCCTGTCGCCATAGCGAGGCCCATTAGCCCCACCAAAGACTCGATCGTTACGACAATATCGCCGTAGAGAGTTTTGGGATACATCGCCCCATAGCCAATCGAAGCCATGGTCTGCACACTGAAGAAAAAAGCGTCAGCAAACGAGCCCGAATCTGCATTGGCAATGGTGTCGCCTCCAAGCAAATAGGCGATGGCAAATCCGACATTCGTAATCAAATACAGCACCGCGATGCTGATGAAGAACAGCGGCCACGGCATCGTCAGCATGGCATGGTAAGCATCACGCCACGGGGGCGTAAACATGCCGACTCGAATGACATTAAACTGACCCTTGGGATCAACAATGCGGGCGATCGCCCGTCTGTTGCCTGGAGGAACAGTGGCTGAGCTTGGCCGATCGTCACCGCTACTCGAAGACAACCCAGAGTCAGGCTCAATATCGCGAGGCGGAGGCGGTTTCATACGCAACTGAACGTAATGTTCTCCTAATCGGAGCGGTCGGAGGTTGAACGAGTCGTTCCCTCGTGATCCGCTCCATTGTAAAGGGATTGAAACTCTGAATGATGGCGAATGCGATCGAAGCTTTCGTCAGACTGCGCATTTACAGCCGCTTTGGGGGAAAGGCTAATGGCATGGCGCAAATTGGCGATCGCCCCCACCGCATCTCCAACTTCGGCGTAATAACAGCCGCGATTGTACCAGTTGTCGGCATTTTGGGGCTGAATGTGAACCGCCCGATCGTAAGCTGCGATCGCCTCTTCCGTCCGTCCTAAGCGAGTCAAGGTCGCCCCTCTAATATTCAACATGCCAGGATCTTGACCCAACCACCGCTGCGATCGCTGACAGCAATCGAGAGCCTCATCGTAACGCTTCAGATTAAACAGAAGCCACCCCTTTTGCCGCCAGCCCAGACGAAATTTTGGCGATCGCTGAAGGGCGGTTTCAAAGGCATCCAACGCCTCGTCTGGACGCTGGAGTTTTGCCAGCATCAGACCCCGATCATGCCATTCTGAGGCAGACTGTGGTTGTTTTTGAGAATACTGCTCAAAGATTTCCAGAGCTTCTTCATGACGACCCAGATCGATCAGGAGTTCACTCTTCAAAAGCCTCATCTGCCGCTGAAAGGATGTTGGCAATGTGGAGTCTGTGAGCAGGCGATCGCACTCTGCCAGAGCCTCCTCAGTTTGCTTAAGTCGCTGTAGGGCACACACTTTCATAGATGCAGCATCGAAAAAATCGGGCTGCATCTCCAAGGCGCGCTGAAATGAGTTTAGGGCTTCTTCATCACGATGCAGTTGCATCAGCGACAGCCCTCGCCCCAGCCAAAGTTGGTGACTCCCCTGATTAAATCCAGGGTCTGAATAGTGAGGATCGACCGCTAAGCCTTGCTCAAACGCGGCGATCGCCTCCTCATAGCGCTGGAGCTGGTACAGAGTAGAGCCTAAATTTGTCCAGACCCCTCCATGAGCTTGAGGATCTAACCGCACAGCCTGCCGATAGCATTTCAACGCTGCCGAGGGCTGCCGTAACCGCAGCATCAACCATCCCAACAGATCTAGACTGTTGACCCAAACATCGGCCGGACGCCTCAAATGCCGCACCAAAGCTCGCACGAGAAATAAGCCCGCAAATATGCCAAACAGCAACGCGATAGGACGAGCGTTAAACGCCATAAACCCCATCGTGGTCCAGAAGGGCGGCACTCCCAACAACGAAGTCACCCCCCCCCGTTACCAAAAACAGCCCCCACATCAGAGGCGGCACAAACCACAACACCCCAAACAGCACAAAAATCCAGGGAATGCCGCTATTGCGAACTTTTCGCTGGAGAGATGAGGGCAGCCACGGCTCGATAATGCCATAGCCATCGAGCGGCGGAATCGGCAATAGATTAAACAGGGTGACATACACATCCAGCGCGATCAGCAAGGCCAGCGCCGGGAAAAGTACCCCATCCATAAAATTTGATGGATTCACCTGCCCTGCCAGAGTACTGGGATTGAGCAGATTCCACATCGTCTCGCCCAGATCAACCACCGGATTAGCCGCAGCCCCCCATCGAAAGCGAAAGGGCAAAGCCAAAACGATGGCCGTCAGCAAGCTTGCAAAGGGGCCAGCCGCCGACACCAAACTGCGCCACAGGCGATTTCGTAACCGCTTCTCATCGATATAGACCGCGCCACCCGGTAGCGGAATGCCGCCAATCAGCAAAAAAATCAATGGCAGCCCGATGCTGAGTAACGGATGAGTATAGTTCAGCGGATTGAGCGTGAGATAGCCCTTATCTTTGACCGACGTGTCGCCGCCCCAGTAAGCGACAACGGCATGTCCAAATTCGTGGAGACAGAGAGACACCATCCATCCCGCAAAGACAATTACAGCGACCCAAATATCTCTTGAGGTCATGGCACTATCTCCTGGGCGTAAGACGGTTAGGGCACAGAGTATTGAAGCGTATCTCTATCAAACCCAAAGCCTTGCTGATGAGAACATCAGCGAAATGCGATCGCCAAGATTCCTCAATACCCAATTTCACAACAAAACACAGATCGAGAGACAACTCATGTCACATCTCGATCTGTGTTTTACGTAATGCGGGTTTGATCAGGAGGTAGGGAGACGACTTACTCTTCGTCGTCATCGTCCTCTTCATCCTGAGGATAAAGAAAGCTCTTCGAGCGCCCTGTGAGGACAGATTTACCAAGAGACAATGCGCGTTCAGCCTGCAAACGTGCTTTGCCGCTCCATACCGCCCGGTGCATACTCCGCTTTGACTTCGATCGTTTCTTCTTAGGAACAGCCATGACAGCACTTGCCCAATTTCGTCACAACCTATCTATACTACGCTAAGGTGAAGCATTCAGTCCAGCTATGACGTTTATTTTGACCAACGATGATGGCATCGACGCCCCTGGCATCTATGCGCTGCGCGATGCCCTGGCTCAGTCTGGCATTGGCGATGGGGTGATTGTTGCGCCTCGCGATCACCATTCTGGCTGTAGTCATCGACTGACCCGAGGCTATCCGATCGCCATCGAGCGCCGAGAAGCAAAGGCGATCGCCATTGCAGGCACACCCGCCGACTGCACCCGCGTCGCAATCAGCTATCTCTATCCCGACACGCGGTTTGTCTTGTCAGGCATTAATGCTGGCGGAAATCTAGGAGCCGATGTCTATGTGTCTGGCACGGTGGCAGCGGTGCGGGAAGCAGTGCTGCATCGCGTTCCCGGCATTGCGGTTTCGCACTATATCAAACGCGGACAGCCGATTGATTGGGCGATCGCCACTCGCCTCACCGCAAAAGTCCTGCATACCTTACTAGAAAAGCCCAATACACCCGGAACCTTTTGGAACGTCAACTTGCCCCATCTCAGCCCTGACGATCCCGACCCGGCCATCGAATTTTGTGAGCTGTGTACCCAGCCTCTCCCCCTCGACTATGAAATCGAGCAGATCAATCAGGCAGAACAGTTGCGGTTTATCGGAGACTATAGCCAGCGCCCCCGCGATGCCCGATCAGACATTGAGGTCTGCTTTTCAGGCAATATTGCCGTGACTCAGCTCAGCCTTTGGGCTTAGCCTTTGGGTTTAGCCTTTAGGTAATGTAATGCGATCGCCATCATTGAGATAGCCTGCCCCCTGCACCACAATGCGATCGCCGGGGTTGAGGCCATTCAAGATTTCGATCCGCGATGAGTCTGGATTGCCGTTATCAAGCAGCTCACCCAGTTCGACCGTGACGGCTTCAGCGCGATCGCCCGATCCCACCCGAAAGACGGTAGCAGTGCCATCTGACTGAGGCAACACCGCTGCTGCTGGAATCGTCAACCCCTGAGAAACCGATGTGACCAAACTCGCCCGTAAGAACATACCTGGTCGCAGCAAATCTGACGAGGGCAAGTCAATATTGACCGTTGCCTCACGAGTTGATTCGTCGATCAACGGGGCAATCTCACGAACCCGACCCTGGAGCTGAATGCGGGCATCGGCATCGGAGGTGATGGCAACAGGCGCACCTATCTGTACTTGCGCCAATTGGGTTTCGGGCACCTTCACCTGAAGCTCAAGCTGGCGATCGCGAATAATCGAAAACAGCGCCTGTGAATTTGAACTGACATCACCGACTCGTGCCATCCGCTCCGCAACCAAACCATTGGCAGGGGCTTTGACCAAGGTTTGCTCTAGCTGAGTTTGAGTCTGCTGAATGCGCGCATTTTGACTGCGAACTTCTGACTGGGCACTGTTAATATTAGCTTCGGCCACCCGCACTTGCTCACGCGCCGTATTCGCAGAGGTGGTGCGACTGTCAAATTCTTCGCGGCTGACCACTCCCTCATTCAACAAAGACTGATAACGGCGCAGCTGAGCCTCAGCCTCGATCTGACGAGCTTTTTCTTGCTCTAGCACTGCTTCTTGCTGCTGCACCCGCGCCAACGCTGCCTGCATTTGCGCTTGAGCCTCATTCAGCTGAGAGTCAAGCACTGCTCGATCAAGCACCGCCATCACCTGTCCGGCTCTAACGCTATCCCCTTCGTCTACCAGCACCTGCTGAATTTGCAGATTGGAGGTGCGGGGCAAAATCGGCAATAGATCGTAGGCCACAACGGTGCCTGTGGTGTTGAAAGAACGGTTGACCTGAGCTTGCTCAACCGCAGCCAGTGTAACGCTCTGACTTGGAGCCACCACTTCTTCTGACACGGCACCATTGCTAGTGTCTGAAGTTGCGGTAGAAGGACTAGAAAATATGCGGCTCCCCACAACCCCGACGCCAACGGCAATTCCTAGGCCAAATCCAATCAAGAGCCCCGTCTTGCCAGCCCAAAATCCTGGCTTAGAGGGCTCAGAATCAGACGACTCTAAGAGTTGCTTGAGGGAATCGGTGAACGCGTCATGATGTTGCGACGAATCAGACGCGATCGCCGCCGAATGCTCGTCATCCTCTGGCGAAGAATGGTCTTGGGAATATAAGTGTTGAGTCACCGAAAATAACCGCTGTATGGATTTTCAATAGCCCCGGAGCGACACTGCATTGAGGCACTTTATTGAGGCACTTTGTAAATCACTGGCAAAGCTGATGCAGCAGGCCGCTGAGATAGACAAGCCTTAAGAATGTTTACATAACGTTACTTTCTATTATGCCCCATTTGTTTGCTGTCTAATAGCCGCCTATTACTAGTCGCCCATTACTTAAATTGTGCCTCAAGATCCATCGAAGACTATTGAGGGTAGGGACAGAACGTCATATCGTCCACGAGAATCTTGACCTTAAGGATCGAGGCCAACCATCACTAAAGCCAGCAAATTATTAAGCGAGTGCATCGCAATGGGGACGACTAGAGATTTCGTCATCACCTGGGCAATCGACAAAAGAATGCCAAACAAGAAAATGCCGCCCATGTCGTAGGGGTCATATTGGGAATGAATCACCGCCCAAACGAGTGAGTTAATCAAAATCGCGCCTATGGCTCCGAGACGCGAGTTGAGGATGCCCTGAAACACAAATCCTCGAAAAAAGATCTCCTCGAAGAGCGGAGCCGCTATCACGATCGCCACATACAGCAGCGGCAAAAAGTGTGCCGTCTCATAGATGTCTAGGGTGAAGGTTGACGCCTCTGGCGATCGCACCAGTGCTTTCAGCCATTCAACCGCATAGATGAAGCCGATGGTCACGAGACTCCATGCTGCCAGGGTCTTCCATGCTGAAGAAGCGGGCATCCGCAACTGTAGATAATCCACGATGGAGCCTCGCCGCCGAATCTTAATAAACAGCGCGATTAAGCCGATACAAAACGGCGTAGACGTTAGGGTGGCGATCGCCAAAACGAGGCCATTGTTCGCCAAATTTGAACCAATGTCCTCGATCCCCAAGGTCTCATTCTGACTGGCATAGACGGCAAAGGCCACAACAAAGACCACCGTTTGTGCTGCAACAAACACCGCCCACACACAAAACGACAGGCCCAGCGTGGCCCAAAACCCCCACGGCTTCACCGTCGATTTTGATGAACTCATGAATTACCGTGATTCCAACATGTCAATCGCTTTAGGCACCCCTTCAGTTAAGACTTCGTGGCCGTCTGGCGTAATCAGCACATCATCTTCAATTCTGATGCCGATGCCGCGCCAGCGCTCGTCAACCTCGGGCTGACCTTCAGCCACCTCAATCGTAGGGGAGATATAAATGCCCGGTTCTACGGTAAAGACATGCCCTGGTTCCAATAGGTGGGGTGTTTCGCCGTGCTGATACAGGCCAACATCATGCACATCTAGCCCGAGCCAGTGCCCCGTACGGTGCATATAAAAAGGCTTGTACTTTTCTTCTTTGATGATCTCTTCAATATCGCCCTGGAGCAGCCCGATATCCATCAGCCCTTCAACAATCACGCGCACCGCCGTATCGTGACACTGGCTGTAAGGCTCCCCCGGCTTCGCTTTGGCGATCGCCTGAAGCTGAGCTTCTAAAACGATGGAGTAGAGGATTCGCTGCTCGTCGGTAAAGCGGCCACTGACGGGAAACGTGCGGGTAATATCGGCGTTGTAGTAGCCGCAAGAACACCCCGCATCAATTAGCAGCAGATCGTTCTCCTGCATCTGACAATTATTTTCGACGTAGTGGAGAATGCAGGCATTTGCCCCAGAGGCCACGATCGACGGATAGGCTGGCCCCAAAGCCCCATTGAGCCGAAATTCGTGCTCCAACTCAGCCTGCACTTCATACTCAAACCGTCCGGGCTTGGCCAGTGCCATCGCCCGCAGATGGGCGTTCACAGAGATTTGGGCGGCTTCTCGCATCAGCCCAATTTCTGCCTCGCTTTTGACCTGACGCAACGAGTGGAGGGTGGGGCCAATGTCTTCGAGAGCCGTAGGGCCGATCCCTTTTTTAGGATAGGTGGCGAGGCATTTTTGCCAGTGCCGCAGCAGAGTCGTGTCAAAGGTGCGATCGCGCCCTAGTCGGTAATAGATGCGATCGGCCTTTTCAAGATACTGAGGTAGCTTTTCGTCTAGCTCATCAATGGCATACACTTCATCGGCTCCATACTTAGCCTTTGCGGCCTCAACACCGACTCTTACTCCACTCCAGGTTTCCTTCAAGGGGTCTTTGGGGCGGACAAATAAAATATATCGATGCTCGTCGTGATGGGGCGCAAGCACAGCAACGGCGCTCGGTTCATTAAATCCGGTGAGGTAGTAAAAGTCGCTGTCTTGCCGAAAGTTGTACTCAACATCGTTGTGCATGACCGCATGGGGAGCACTCCGCAACACAGCGGTTCCCTGGCCCAGCTTTTCCATAAACTTCTCACGGCGCTGACGATATTCTGCTTGCATAGACTGATGGTGGAGTGACATCAAAGTGTTCAATCAATCATTTATTTGTCCACTTTAAACGGTTTGCCATCATCATCCAGTCTTCACTTACACTCGCAGGCTAATTCGGGAAAAGTTTGGCTCACCAAGAGTTCAATTCGATAGTTCAATTCGATTGTTGCCCCATAGCCGTGCTGGCAGACTCACAGTGCTGCCACAGCCATAGCCGTCTTATCCAAAGTATCGGCATCGTTGATCCTGAATCCAAGTCAGCGGAGAGTCATTAGACCCGGTGACCATAGATTAGATCACCGCTTGAGCTGATGCTGAATTTTTGGGGCATCAAAACGGCTCGCAGCCTTGAGAGAACTCGATGCTCAACCTGCCTAGCTAAACGCGTAAGCCGACTGCAATGCCCACAAAATGAGTGCGGCAATGCCGCCTAGAATGACCACACTTGAAACCACAACAGCTAGCGGATTATCAGCGCCTTCAAATTTCATAATGCCTCGGTTTTGGTCTGTCATAGGAGTGTTCTCCCAAGTTTTCTACTACCTAGTTTTTTGAGATGGATGACACCCGCGATCGCGCTCAGGACACCTCTGACTAAGATAAATATGCCCTTCAGCACAGCAATAATGCTCCTGCCTCACAATTCACGACATTATTCTAGATAACCTGTTCCTAAAAAATAGTGGCTTAGCTCAACTTTTATATTTTTTTAGGGTTTCCCACAAAGGCTGAAATCGTTGATCGCTCGCCACACAACGGAAATAGGCGTAGTGCATTTCAGCAGCCAGGTCGATGTCAGGCTCAGCATTCTGCTGCTGAAGCGCCTGTGAGGTCGTGCCGTCTTGCGCCGTTTCTAGAATGATGTGCAAGTAATTTGACGGGCGATCGCCCAATCGATCGGCCCACTCGATAGCAACAATGCCAGGGGCGTATTCTCGGCTATCCCAGTAGGTTTCAATGGCAAGTGCATCAGCTTCTTCGGCATTGAGGCGATACAGATCAAAATGATAGAGGGGAATGCGCCCGTCGTCGTACTCGTTGACCAGCACAAACGTAGGGCTGACGATCAGATCGGCAATGCCAAGCCCTTCACCGATGCCCTGAACGAGGGTTGTTTTGCCGCTGCCCAAGTCACCGTCTAGCAACACGATACTGTCAGGCAAGAGCGATCGCCCCATCAGTCGGCCCAACTGTCGTGTCGCATCAGGGGTCGGCAAAGGAAGCATAAGCTGTGTATCGTTCATGGACGATCTCCTCAACGATGGGTTGAGCCAATACCTTGTCTCATTTCACACCTTCACACAAAACAGGGAGAGCACCTTGGCGATGCTCTCCCAACATTTTGGCTACTCAATAAGCCTGAATGAACCAGCTGTTTGATGACTTGATTAACGATGACTTGATCAACGATGACTTGATCAACAATGAACTGCACTGCGATACCCATCGCAGTCCGTCGTAACACGGCTAACGCCAGTAGAGTGAGGAGATTTAGTCGTCGTAGATACGGCACTCTGCCGCTTCAGGGTTGTCGTCGCAGTAGGTTTCTAGGGAATTTTTCTTGGTCGCTTGGCGCTTGTGGGCAGCTTCAGCCTGCATCTCTTCAACGGAATCCCACGCTACTGCACATTCATCAGATGATGCGCCCTCGCTGTCACAAATGGCACGCGCCTGCTCGCGCTCTTGCTCGATCTGATTGTCAATATTAGTCATAGACTTATCCCAAATTGAGTGCTTTCTTTTTACTCTACACTTTTTGTCTAGATTATCTCATCCTCCAGCAAGGCGGCTCTGTAGTATGGGGATGCGACTGGCGATCGCCCTCTAGCTAAAGGTTTCACCCGCCTAGACAGAAGTCTACAGAGGTTCTAGCAGCTAATTTTAACAATTTCTTAGCCCGACTTCCCGTCACTCTCCCATCCCTGCTTACCCCTGCTTCACCCTGTTTGCCTACTTTTCTGAGCTAGGTTTGCAGGCGATCGCTGAGGCAAATTTGCGACACCCTCACCTCGACAGCGGTCGCGGGGTATGGGTCGAAAACGAGTAGATACGCTGGGTTTCGAGAGAATCACACATGGCTGAGGGTGTCACACTCTGGATAGCGGGATCATGGCTGAGGTAAAACACTTGACGAGTCAGCTGCACTTGCAAATTTGTTAGGGGGTCGTGGCCCGACGCCACCAAAAACTCCAGCCGCAAAATTTGAGGCCACGTCGCGACCTCATCTAGAATATCGGCGATCGCCTCGACATAGGGATGCCCTCTATCGCGATACCAGTCTGAGGTGGCCAAATCGGGCTGATCAAACCCCATATGAACCGTCAAAGAGGTGCGCCCAAAGAGGGCGATCGCCACCGGACGCGCCTCCTCTTGAACCAGAAGATCGTGAGCCTGAGCCACATGCCGCAGCTTTTCTAACCGTTCATAGCGTTGAGACATCGGCTGCGGTTCGTCATTCCATTGCAGCGCTAGCGTGACGAGATAGGTCTGGAGCAACAGGTGTCCCAGCTTTTCAGCCTTAGTTGCCAAGTAAGCCATGTTGTAAGGGTTCGCCTCAATCAACAACGGCACTCGGCTGACCATTTCGAGACCATAGCCTTTGATTCCCGCAATCTTACGCGGATTGTTTGTAATCAGGCAAAACTGCCGTACACCAATGTCGTTGAGAATTTGAGCTCCCATGCCATAGTTGCGCTGATCGGCTTGAAAACCAAGCTTTTCATTGGCCGCAACGGTGTCGAGCCCCATATCTTGCAGCGTGTAGGCTTTGAGTTTGTTGACAAGGCCAATGCCTCGACCTTCTTGGCGCAAGTAAACCACGACCCCAGATCCCGCCGACTCAATCATTTTAAGAGCCGCCTGAAGTTGCCCTCGGCAGTCGCAGCGCAGAGAACCCAGCGCATCGCCTGTCAGACACTCTGAATGAACCCGCACAAGAATCGGATTGTCCTTAAAAGTCTCAGGATCGCCTTTGACCAGGGCAACATGCTCAGAATCATCTAGCAGATTGCGATAGCCGTAAATTCTGAAGGTGCCAAACTGAGAGGGCAACTCAGCAATGGTTTCACGTTTGACAAACCGTTCGTGCTGTAGCCGATAGCTAATCAAATCAGCAATGCTGATCAGCTTTAGGTTGTGGTGGCGCGCATATTCAATCAGCTCTGGCAGACGCGCCATCGAGCCATCAGGATTTTGAATTTCACAAATGACCCCAGCCGGATATAACCCCGCTAATCGCGCTAGGTCAACTCCAGCCTCCGTATGGCCTGCTCGCTTGAGCACTCCGCCTTCCTTCGCGCGGAGAGGAAAAATATGACCCGGACGGCGCAGGTCACTGGGGCGGGTGCATGAGTCGATCGTCGCCTGAATGGTGCGGGCTCGATCTTCAGCAGAGATACCCGTCGTGACCCCCAGGTGAACAGCCGCATCGATACTTACGGTAAACGCCGTTTGCTCACTTTCATCAGCCTTATTGCTGACCATCAGCGGCAGGTCGAGTTCATCGAGGCGATCGCCCATCATGGCTAAGCAGATCAGCCCCCGCGCCTCTACTGCCATAAAGTTAATCATGTCTGGCGTGGCAAATTGCGCGGCGCAGATCACATCACCTTCATTTTCACGATTTTCATCATCAACAACGACGATTGATCGCCCTGCTTTGAGTTCAGCGAGTGCAACATCGATAGAGTCAAATTGAAAGTCGCCAAATTCAAACGCTTGGCCTTCATCGGATCGTAGCGGTTCCACAGTCATTCCGAGAAATCTTGCCTTCTATAGGTTGGATTATGTCAATCAGCATGCTCGAAATCATCTCGATCATTCGATCGATTAATTTAGTTCAAATCAAATCAATTCGATTGGAATGATTTTGAGAAGCTCTACGCTAATAATTCTAACGGGATTGCAGAGTTAGCGGGTTGAGCTAATGGATTGAGTTGCCAGAGATTGAGTTGCTAGCGCGCACCGTCATGCATCTCTCAACCGTGAACTAATCGGGAACCCATCGTGAACCCAAATTCTGAACCAGGGTGCTACTGTTTGACTTGGAGAAACTTGCTCTATTTAGCTGTTTCTTTGAGTCCCATCTTCTCATCTGTATTTTTTAAGACTGCGATCAAACCAGATGGCAGACATTGCACTACAATTCAACTCTGAAGAGCGGTAAGGACGGCATTTGATATGGATGACGCAGCGAAAATTCCTCTTGGGATTGTTGGAGCCTCAGGCTATGGAGGAGTTCAGCTTGTGCGTCTCCTGCTAGAGCATCCAAACTTGGAGATTGCCTATCTTGGGGGAGACAGCTCAGCCGGGAAGTCGTTTGGCGATCTTTATCCCCATCTAGGGCATCGTGCCAACTTAAAAATTGAACCCATTGATCTAGACGTGATTGGCGATCGCTGCCAAGTCGTGTTTCTATCTTTGCCCAATGGATTAGCCTGCAAAATGGCTCCAACCCTGCTAGAGAAAGGCTGTAAAGTCCTGGATCTCTCAGCAGATTATCGATTTTCAAACCTCGATACCTACAAAACCTGGTACGGCGTTGAGCGAGACGATGAGCCAACGGCACGCGATGCCGTATATGGGTTGCCTGAGCTATACCGCGATCGCATCAAATCTGCTCAGCTTATCGGCTGTCCAGGCTGCTACCCTACCGCCACCTTGCTGGGGCTCTCCCCCTTGATGAAGCAAGGACTCATCATTCCAGAAACAACAGTCGTTGATGCGAAATCAGGCACGTCTGGCGGCGGACGCAAAGCGGCTACTCACTTGCTTCTCGCAGAGGCCGACAGCTCGATTGGCGCTTACGGCGTGGCTCGCCATCGCCACACCCCCGAAATTGAACAAATCTGTAGCGACCTAGCAGGCCATGAGGTGCTGATTCAGTTCACGCCTCATTTGATGCCCATGGTGCGGGGCATTTTATCTACCATTTACGCCACCTTACGCGATCCGGGTCTGGTCAGAGAAGACCTGATCACGATTTATCAAGCCTTCTACCGCAACGCGCCTTGGGTCAATATTTTGCCGAGCCGCACCTACCCCCAAACCAAATGGGTCTGCGGCTCTAACCTCTGTCAGATTGGCATTGAGGTCGATGCTCGCACGGGCAGAGTCATCGTCATGTCGGCGATTGACAACTTGCTCAAAGGGCAGGCCGGACAGGCGGTTCAGTGTGTGAACCTAATGATGGGCTGGGACGAAACATTGGGGTTACCCAAGACGGGCTTTTATCCCTAAGCGCTGGCGCTAAAAAGCTGCTGAGGAATTGTCTCCAGCAGTTTGCCGCACATCTAAAGGGTAGCTTCGGTCTGAACAGGCAAGTCTGCCAAGAGCGATCGGTCATGGCTGACTAAGGGAAACTTGATCTGCCCTTCGGCCACGCCTCGTTTCACCAAGCGCTGGCGAAGTTGGTCAAAGCTACCTGCCTCTAAAACCCTAAGGCGGGGTTCTGGAATCTGGTCTTTGCGTTTGACCGCATAGGAAAAGTGAACCTCACGGAGATAGTCGTCAAATTGGCGAATGAATTCTTGAGGACTATCGAGATGGTATCCCTCAGCGACTTCGATATTGACCCAGTAGTGAGGGCGCACCAAATCATCTGACAGCGTCACGCAAAAATTTTCTAGCTTTAGCCCAAACCGTTGCTGGAGATATTGCATCACCTGAGTAACGTGATATTCTGTCGTTTTTTCGGTCGAGGCTGAAATCACCCCGCCGCGACGGTGACGGAAGATGAATCGCGGAGCGCTGCCGCAGAAGCCCTCAATTTCGACGACATCGCCCAGATCATATCGGTAGAAGCCACTATAGTTTGTCACCACAATTCGGTAGCGATCGCCAACTTGTACCTCCCACGGCAGTAAGGTTTGCGGCTGCTCCTCGTCCCACTGGTCTTCAGGAATAAATTCGTAGAAGCCGCTGTTCAACGAAAGAATAACGCTATCGGTGTTGAAATCTCGGTGAACCCCATAGGTCGCTTCAGCAGAGGCATAGGTGCCGCCAAACACAGGGGTCTTGCCAAAATAGTCAGGAAACCTCTCGAAATAAACGTTTGAGCTGCCACCCCGTGCTGTGGTGATAAACGACAGGTGCGGCCATGCCGCAATCGGCGTCAGCCGCCCTTCAGTGGAGAGAATCTGCTGAAGTTGAGCCGCCCGTTGAGGATGAGGCCGCCACTTTTTCTCTAGGAGCATCCGCAGATTGGGTTCGAGCTTGATCCGATAGCTAATTTCTCCTGCGGCTAAATCTTGCAGCAGCTCTGCGGCATAGGCGTTCAGATCTTGAGCTAATTGCAGCGCCAGAATCGGAAACGTAGCACTGATGATGCGCAAGTCAGGACAGCTTAGGGCAAATAAGAGACAAATATAGGCGCGATCGCCAATATTGGGCACCTGCAATGCTTCAAAGGGGTACGCAAAAAGCTGCTGATACAGCCCTCCGGTCAGCTTCAAATCTCCGGTACTCACCGGGCCATAGGTAATCCCCCCAGAGGTTTTGCCAGAAGGTTTGGCCGATCCGCTGTAGAGCATCTTGCCGAGAGGACGGCGATCGCGCTCTGCTGCGGATGCGACAAATCCCATGGCAACCTGAGTCGCCTGAGTCACCGCCCGACGCGATCGCTTCGTCACCGGAATCAGCTTTTTATGCCCGGTAGAACCGCTCGTCATGTTCATGAAAATCAGCGGATCGGCCACCAAGACTCCAGATTCGCCCTGGGCCATGCGATCGATATAGGGTTCAAAGTGGCTGTAGGGTTTGACCGATAGGCGATCGCGATAGTGATCAATCGTCTTGATGTCTGAGAACCCATAGGTTTGGCCATAAACCGTGTGCCGATGATGATGCAAGAGCGATCGCAAAAATTGCTCCTGAACCTGTTCAGTGTGCTGAGTTTGCCGAAGAAACTGAGTTTTGGCCTGTTTTGCAATCAGAGAGAGTCCGGCGAACAAAACGCGATTCATGGATTCAATGCCATATGAGATTTAGAGATGTGCGAGCCATTGTCTCTGCGCATGATGAGTTGCGCAAGGTCTCTTATGCAAGTTTTTAAAAAGGCATGACAGCAATCGTCTAAGCAACCAGCATAAATGCAGAACTTACATTCAACACATGCGGCGATCGCATCACCTCAAAAGAACCCGTATCAGGCGATACAAGAAAAGTCGTTTGTTGCTGAATAATGAAACCTAAGCGAACAGAACATATAAACAATTTTCAATCTTCTAGTAGTAGGCGCTATTTGTTAAGCAGTTTCAGTCTACAGATTGTTTTCTCCTTCAGCAGATTCAACTGTTCATGCTGAACCGTAGCACTCTGGTTCATTGGCTTAAATATGTAGAAATCATAGGATTTGTCAATACAAGCTGCCTTAGAAGAACTATTGATAAAGCAGAAATTTAACACACTTACTAAGCTCAGTTACTACGCTCAACTTGTATATGTCCGCAGGCTTTTACTTTTCTAGATGAAGGCTTCGAAATTCTCGTTCGAGACTTACGATTTTCTTAAATTTACCGCCATTTTGTTTGTGAGCAGGTACCCGTGACCCAAGTTCTAACTGACTCTAACTCCAAACCCGATAAGTTGAATAAGTTTGAACGCTTTAAGGCCGAAAAAGATGGTTTAGCCGTCAAAAATGAGTTGGAACGCTTTGCTGAAATTGGCTGGGAAGCCGTTGACGAAACCGATCTCACCCAACGGTTAAAGTGGCTCGGCATCTTCTTTCGTCCGGTGACTCCTGGCAAGTTTATGCTGCGCCTCCGGATGCCAAACGGAATTTTGACCAGTCAGCAAATGCAGGCGTTGGCTGAAATCGTTCAACGCTACGGTGAAGATGGCAACGCCGATATCACCACCCGCCAAAATCTCCAGCTACGCGGCATTCTTTTAGAAGATATTCCTGATATTTTTCGGCGGCTAAAAGCCGTTGGCATGACCTCGGTGCAGTCCGGTATGGACAATGTCCGCAACATCACAGGCTCCCCTGTTGCAGGTCTTGATGCGAGTGAGCTGATCGACACCCGCGAGTTGGTGCAGGCCGTTCAAGACATGATTACCGACAGTGGCGAAGGAAACGCCGAGTTTACGAATTTACCTCGCAAGTTCAATATCGCCATTGAGGGCGGGCGAGACAACTCCGTCCATGCCGAAATCAACGATATCGCCTTTGTTCCGGCCTATCGCGAAGGGGTGCTAGGCTTTAACGTCCTCGTGGGCGGATTCTTCTCGGCCAAGCGGTGTGAGGCGGCGATTCCGCTCAATGCATGGGTGCAGCCCACCGTCGATGCAGTGGTTGAGATTTGCCGCGCCATTCTCGAAGTCTATCGAGACAATGGTCTCCGGGCTAATCGCCAAAAGGCTCGACTGATGTGGCTAATCGATGAGTGGGGGCTAGACACCTTTCGTGCAGCTGTCGCCAACCAGATCGGGCAAGAGCTGCTCACGGCTGCACCCGAAGATGCAATTGACTGGGATAAGCGCGACCATATCGGCATTTTTCCGCAGCCGCAACCAGAGCTGAACTTTGTGGGGCTGCATGTGCCCGTCGGACGGCTTTATGCCAGCGATATGTTTGATTTAGCCCGGATTGCTGAAGTCTATGGGGCAGGCGAAATTCGGCTGACCGTTGAGCAAAATGCCATTATTCCCCATGTACCTAACAGTGCTTTAGAGGCTCTTCAGCAAGAGTCGATTCTGCAACGGTTTACGCTCACTCCCCCTCCTCTAACGCGATCGCTCGTCTCCTGTACCGGAGCCCAGTTCTGTAACTTTGCCTTAGTTGAAACGAAAAATCGTGCCCTGGCGCTGGCTCAGGAAGTTGAAACCGAGATGGAGTTGCCTAGCTCTGTACGGATTCACTGGACAGGCTGCCCCAACTCCTGCGGTCAACCCCAAGTCGCTGACATCGGGTTCATTGGCACCAAGGCGCGAAAAGACGGTAAGACCGTCGAAGCCGTCGATATCTACATGGGAGGCAAGGTCGGCAAAGACGCCAAACTGGGCGATCGCGTCATGAAAAGTATCCCCTGCGATGATTTAAAGCCCGTTCTCAAGCAACTGCTGACCGAACACTTTGGGGCGATCGCCAAATAGCTGATGTGTGCAACGGTGTTGCACGATAGGCGATCGCGGCACACCCTTGTACAACCTTGACAGGCTTAAACGTTCTCTTTCCTCGCACTCTTGAATAAATCTTCCACCGAACTATGACCCTAGCTGCAAAGAATTCAGAGAACAAACTCGCAACAGCCATCGGTAAGTTTCTTGGCCCCGGCGGCACCAACATCATCTATCCCGTGTTGGGGGTTATTGCGGTGATCTTCATCTGGAGTCTAGTCTCCTGGTCTACCACCCAGAACGAATACCCCAGTGAGTTACCCAACCCGACTCAAACAGTTCAAGACAGTATTCCGTATCTCCAAAACTTCTTTTCTGCGAAGAGGGGCGACGAAGGCATCTTTATTTTGACCGCCCTCAGCCTGATGCGAGTTGCAGTTGGGTTTGTGATCGCGACGCTGATTGCGGTTCCCCTTGGGTTCTGGATTGGCACCTCTGAGAAAATATCCAAAATGCTGATGCCCTTGGTGCAGTTGGGCAAACCCATTTCCCCCTTGGCCTGGTTGCCCATTGGCATTACTGTTTTTCCGGGTGGCCAAAATCTTCCTGCCGTCTTTGTCATCGTCATCACGTCTCTTTGGGCGACGCTCATTAATACCGCTCTGGGTGTTCACAACATCCCGCGCGACTATTGGAATGTGTCTCGGGTTCTCGACCTATCTCGATGGCAAGTGATTACCCAGATCATGATTCCTTCGACGTTGCCCTACATCTTTACTGGAATGCGCCTCAGCCTAGGAACCGCATGGCTAGTCATCGTGGCAGCAGAGATGCTGACAGGGGGAACTGGCATCGGCTTCTTCGTCTGGGACGTTTACAACACAGGGGATATTAGCCTCGTGATCTTATCCCTCGTGATCATTGGAGTCGTCGGATTATGCCTCGACCAGCTCGTTGCATTTGTTGAACGAAAAGTCGTCGGCAATGTGAGCTAGGTCAATCGACCCAAGCTGCCTTGAGTCCTAGTTTGCTTCACATGCTCCAAAGTCATCGCCAACCCTTAAGCATCCTTTGGCTTAAGCAGGTGATGGCTGCCACCAGAAACTCTAAACATTTTCGAGATTTTTTTGAGGATAATTATGGATCGTCGTAAATTTCTAAAGTATTCCAGCCTCAGTGCCGCAGGGTTAGCCTTTGCTTCATGTGCTGGAGGGTCTGACACCTCTACATCTGAAGGCGATTCAGCCGATACGGCTGCGGTGTCTGATGCCCCTGCCGTTGATTTTGGCCCCCTAGAAAAAACCGATCTGACGCTGGGCATCATCCCGCTAACGGACTGTGCTCCCCTGGTGATCGGTTATGAAAAAGGAATTTACGCAAAATATGGCCTCAACGTCACCATCAGCAAAGAGGCAAGCTGGGCAACCGTGCGCGATGGCCTTGTGGGTGGTCGCTTAGATGCCTCCCATGCCCTGTGTGGAATGCCCATGCTGACTGAGCTTGGCCCCGACCAAGCACCCATGCGATCGCTCATGATGCTTGATCGCAACGGCAACGGCATCACCCTTTCTAAAAATGCATGGGATGCAGGCATTCGCCCCAGCATCGACTACGGCAGTTTCGATGAATTTGCCGAAGCCTACCGAGGCTACATCCAAGGGTTCTCTGCACCTCCCACCTTTGCGATGGTGTTCCCCTCATCCATGCACAACTACAACACCCGCTACTGGCTATCGGCCATGGGCATCGACCCCGAAAACGATGTCGATTTGATTGTGATTCCGCCGCCGCAGATGGTGGAAAACATGAAAGCCGGAACGATGGACGCCTACTGTGTGGGTGAGCCGTGGAACCAGCGAGCCGTGTTTGATGAAGTTGGCTTCTCTGCTGTTGTCGATCGCGACATTTGGAAAGGCCATCCTGAGAAAGTGCTGGGTACGATGCAGTCTTGGATTGACGAAAATCCAAATACAGCCCGTGCCCTCACTGCTGCGACCCTAGAAGCCTGTCAATATTGTGACCAGCTCGATCAGCGTCTAGATATCGTAGAAGTAATTTCGGGTCGTCCCTATGTCAACGCAAAGGTTGACTACGCCAAAGCGTCCATGACCGGAACCTACAACTACGGCGGCTTTGATGATACCGATCGGACGAAGCCCATCGAAGACTTCAACCTGTTCCATAAGCTAGAAGGGCTAGATTACTTGCAGGGAGCCGACAATGCCAACTACCCCTACAAGTCTCATGGCGTCTGGTTGCTGACTCAAATGATTCGCTGGAACCAGATCGACATGACCGAGTATCCAGCCGATGCCGATGAGATCATCTCAAGAATTTACCCCACTGAAATTTTTGAGGAAGCCTCAGAAGCTCTGGGTATCGAGGTTCCTAGTGATCCGATGCCTGTGGAGCCTGCCGAAAACTTTATCGACGGCATGGCCTTTGACCCGAGTGACCCAGTTGGCTATCTCAGCGGATTTGAGATTCGCGCGGGTGCTCCTCGTAAGTTTGCCTTTAGCTAGGCTTTCGGCCTCCTAAACCATGGGGCATCGTAGTTGATGCCCCTGTCTACCGTTTGTTTCTTTGCTATTCAACCTCGAAGACGCTTATGCCTGCCTTTGTTGAAGTTGACCACGTTGATCGCATTTTTCCTCTCCCTGATGGAGGCCAGTACATTGCTCTCAAAAATATCAGCCTAGAAGTCAAACAGGGAGAATTTATTAGCCTCGTCGGTCACTCTGGCTGCGGCAAGTCTACGCTGCTCAACATTTTGGCAGGCTTAGACCGGGCCAGCCAAGGTGGCATCGTTTTAGAGGGGCGCGAGGTGACTCAACCCGGCCCCGATCGGATGATGGTGTTTCAAAACTACTCGCTGTTGCCTTGGCGATCGGTGCGCCAAAACATCGCACTGGCGGTCGATCGGGTATTTGAAAAAGCATCCAAGGCTGAGCGGGATGAGATTGTCGAGCACCATATCAAGATGGTGAACTTGCAGCTCGCTGCTGACAAACGGCCCCATGAGCTATCAGGCGGCATGAAACAGCGGGTGGCGATCGCCCGTGCCCTAGCCATTCGCCCCAAAGTGTTGCTGCTAGACGAGCCCTTTGGCGCACTAGATGCGCTGACCCGAGGCAATCTGCAAGAGCAGCTGATGCAGATTTGTCAAGAAAACAACGTCACCGCCGTCATGGTGACCCACGATGTCGATGAAGCGTTGCTGCTGTCTGACCGGGTTGTGATGATGACCAATGGCCCCTCAGCCAAGATTGGTCAGATTCTCGAAGTGCCCATTGCTCGACCTCGAAAACGTCTAGAGATGGTCAACCATCCGCTCTACTACAGCCTGCGGAACGAGATTATCGATTTTCTCAACCAGCAAAAACGGCTGAAGAAGCGCAAAGCGACAGCACCCAAAATCATTGCAGGCAATGGGTTAGAAAAAGTCAACCTGGAGTTGGGCTTTATTCCTCTGACAGACTGCGCGCCATTGGTTGTGGCTCAGGAAAAGGGATTCTTCAAAGAGCAAGGGCTGGATCAAGTGACGCTAAGTCGCGAGACAAGCTGGAAGGCCATCACCGAAGGCGTCACAGCCGGACGATTAGATGCAGCTCAAATGGTGACTGGAATGCCCCTTGCCATGACCATGGGGTTGACCAACGCACCCGTCTCGGTGATCACTCCCATGGTGCTGAGCCGCAATGGCAATGCCATTACGATCAGCAAATCGATTTACGACCAGGGTGTTCGTACCCTAGAAGATTTCAAGGCTTATATTGACCGCACGCCTAAAAACACGTTGGGCATGGTTCACCCTGCCTCCATGCACAATTTGCTTCTGCGGTACTGGCTGGCCTCTGGCGGCGTTGACCCTGACGAAGATGTCAACATCATGCGGCTGCCGCCTGCCCAGATGGTGTCTAACCTAAAAGCTGGCAACATTGACGGCTACTGCGTCGGAGAGCCCTGGAACCAGCGTGCCGTGCAGGAAGATCTGGCTGTCGTCATGGCAACCGACATAGAGCTTTGGAACAAACATCCCGAAAAAATGTTAGGGATGCGAGAAGACTGGGCTAATGCCTATCCCAACACGGCTCAGGCGCTCATCCGGGCGTTGCTCAAAGCCTGCGAATATTGCGACGATCACCGTAACCGAAGGGAGATCGCAGAGCTGCTGAGTCAGCCCCGTTACGTCGGCACTGAGATCGATTACATTCGACCCGGATTCATGGATGCCTATGCCAAAGGAACGGATGCTGAACCTCAAATGATGCTTGACTTCAACCAGTTTTATGTCAACCAGGCCAATTATCCTAACCCGACTGAAGGGCTGTGGATCTTGACTCAGCTTGCCCGGTGGGATTTGGCTCCCTTTCCTAAAAATCGGGTCGAGTTGCTAGAGAGAGTCTATCGTACCGACTTGTTTGATCAGGCGATCGCCACTCTAGGGTGGCCCGGAGTTGAGCCTTCCCATGAGCCATTTGCCCTATTTGACCAAGTGTATTTCGATCCCAACGATCCCCTCAGCTACCTGAAAAAGTTCAGCATTGGTCGAGAGATACGCGTTGAAGAAGTTCCGCTCGGAGACGCTGTCGCCGCTGTGGCATAGGTCTCCGGTCATGCCAGTTGCATGGCATCCCTCGTCAACAAACCTTGCCTGTATCTTTGTCGTGTCCTCCTAGCCTGATTAGCACCATGACTTCAAGCGTAATCAACTCTGACGTATCACCAATCTCTACCCAAGAAAAATCGTTTCTAGCCATTGACGGTGTCTCAAAAGTCTTCACCACGCGCAGTGGCCCCCTGACGGTGATCAAAGACATTAGCCTGGATATTAACGAAGGCGAGTTTGTCTGCTTTATTGGACATTCGGGCTGTGGAAAATCGACGCTCCTGAACATGGTGTCGGGCTTTTTGCAGCCCACCGAGGGGGCTGTATATCTCAAAGGTCAACCGATTCAAAAGCCTGGGCCTGATCGGATGGTCGTGTTCCAAAGCTATTGCCTATTGGAATGGAAGACGGTGTTTGAGAATGTCTACCTGGGCGTTAACTCGGTCTATCCGAAGCTGGGTAAGGCTCAAAAAACCGAAATCGTGAACGAACACCTAGAGATGGTAGGGCTGACTGAAGCAGCCCATAAGAAGCCAAGCCAAATTTCGGGCGGCATGAAGCAGCGGGTGGCGATCGCCCGTGCCCTTGCCATTCGGCCTAAGGTACTGGTGATGGACGAGCCCTTTGGAGCCCTAGACGCGATCACCAAAGAAGAGCTTCAGGAAGAGCTGCTCAGCATCTGGCAAAGCCATAAATCCACCGTCTTGATGATTACCCACGACATCGACGAAGCTCTGTTCTTAGCCGATCGCCTCGTCATGATGACCAATGGCCCCGAAGCCACCATCGGCGAAGTGCTCACCATTCCATTCAATCGACCTCGCAAGCGAACTGCGATGATGGAAGACCCCCGCTACTACGAATTGCGGAACTATGTGCTGGACTTCCTCTATCGTCGATTTGCCCATGACGACGATTAGTTTTATTACTCTTAAGAGTATTTAGGCGCGATAGACCAGTCGATATCCGTCTGTCGCGGTGAGTCAGCCTGTTGCGGTGAGTCAGCCCCTCATTCACGTTGTCGTTTGCAGTACTTAGCCCGTGAAAACTCTGTGTCCCTACTGTGGTGTCGGTTGTGGTCTAGATGTAGCCATCACCGACAATGTAGCCCAGCCCTACAAAGTAAGGGGCGATCGCGCTCATCCCTCTAGCAAGGGACAAATTTGTGTGAAAGGGGGAACCGTCGCCGAAGCACTCAAAAAAGATCGGCTACAGTATCCGATGTTTCGAGCCTCTCTCGATGAAGCGTTTCGGCAGATTTCTTGGGATGAAGCTCTCGATAAGATTGCAGCCCAAATTGAGACCGTGCGATCGACACCCCTGGGCAGCGATGGCGTCTGCATGTACGGCTCAGGTCAGCTTTGCACAGAAGACTATTACGTCGCACAGAAACTCCTGAAAGGCTGCCTTAGAACCAACAACTTTGACAGCAATTCTCGCCTATGCATGTCATCTGCCGTATCGGGCTACATTCGCAGCTTCGGGTCTGATGGCCCCCCCTGCTGCTACGAAGATTTAGACGTGACCGACTGCGCCTTCATCATCGGTAGCAACACGGCAGAATGCCATCCAATTATCTTCAATCGCTTTCGGAAAAACCATCGAAAAAATCCCGGCACGAAGCTGATTGTCGTTGATCCCCGCAAGACAGAAACCGCTGCGGTCGCCGATTTGCATCTCGCCATCCAGCCCGGAACAGATATTGATCTGTTGAACGGCATGGCTCACCTGCTTTGGCAGTGGGGCCAGCTTGACCAAGACTTTATCGATCGCCACAGCGTCGGCTTCGAGAACTACCTAGAGGTGATTCGTCACTATCCTCCAGATGTTGCGGCTCAGCGATGCGGCATTTCGACCGAAGAGTTGGAGACGGCTGCTCGCTATTGGGCAGAAGCTGAGGGTGCGCTCTCGCTCTGGTGCATGGGCGTCAATCAATCGAGGGAAGGCACAGCAAAGGTACAAACCCTGATCAATCTGCACCTGATGACGGGGCAGCTGTCAAAACCTGGAGCTGGCCCCTTCTCATTAACCGGGCAGCCCAATGCCATGGGGGGCAGAGAAGCAGGCGGGCTGTGCAAACTGCTGCCCGGTTATCGGCTCGTCAACAATCCCCAGCATCGGGCTGAAGTAGAGAAAGCATGGGGCATTGAGCCTGGAAGTCTGCCTGCCACTCCGGGCTTGTCAGCCTGGGAAATCATCACCGCTTTAGAGCAAGATCAGGTGGGGCTGCTGTGGGTCGTGGCAACCAATCCAGCCGTGAGTATGCCCGACTTGGTTCGCACCAAGGCAGCGCTGAGGCGATCGCCCTTCACGATTTGCCAAGACGCCTACTATCCGACAGAGACGGCATCCTTCGCCCACCTGCTCTTGCCCGCAGCCCAGTGGGGCGAAAAGACGGCCACCATGACCAACTCTGAACGCATGGTCACCCTCTGCGAAGCCTTTTGTGACCCGCCCGGAGAAGCAAAACCCGACTGGCAGATTTTCACCGAAGTCGGACATCGGCTCGGCTTCACCCAAGAACTCTCCTTTGCAAGCTCGGCAGCTGTCTTTGATGAATATGTGCAGCTCACCAGAAACCAAGTCTGCGACATTACCGGGCTGAGCCACGATCGCCTGCATCAGCAAGGCCCCATCCAGTGGCCTTTTCCTGATAATCCTCAGCATCCCGCCTTTGAGAATAACGCCGCCACCAACAAGCGCCTCTATCTCGACAGGCAGTTTCCGACCTCCGATGGTCGCGCCCGGTTCACCGCAGTTCACTCTCAAGGTCTTGCAGAACCCCCCGATCCAACCTACCCGTTTGTGCTAACAACCGGACGGCTCTACGGACACTGGCACACCCAAACGCGCACCGGGCGCATTGAAAAAATTACGAAAATGTATCCGCAGCCCTTCTTAGAGATTCACCCGAAGGATGCAAAAGCGCTGGGTGTTGACGATGACGGCCTCGTCGAAGTGCGATCGCGCCGAGGAGTCGCCCGCCTCCATACCAAAGTGACGCGAGCCATCTCGCCAGGAACCGTGTTCATGCCCATGCATTGGGGCTTTCTATGGGCAAAAGACGCCGAAGCGAATGCCTTAACCCATCCTGAATATTGCCCAGAAGCCCTTCAGCCCGAACTAAAAGCGAGTGCCGTAGCCATCGTACCGATCGAGCCCATGTCGTCAGGCGCATCTTCCGCAGCCACATCAGTGAAACCGCAAGAGCATTCAGTGCAGGCCGATGAGAGTAATTCATCGCCAGCCTCACTGTTCCTTTAGGGGAAGAAGTTCCTGTGGAGTAGGGCGTTCCTGTAAAATATGACCATGACTTTTTTCAAATTTGAAGCTGATTTCGTACAGTCTCTGCGTTGCATTCCCATGGCTGTGCGCTACAAGCTAGATACCTGTGGCGTGAAACTGAAGCTAGAGCACTGGAATCATTTTTCGGAAATCGAGCGGCAATCTCTGGTAGAGCAGCCCTGTGAAACTTCCACAGACATTAACGAATATCGCGATCGCCTCCAATCTCTAGTCACCCAGCATACGGGAAGTCCAGCAAAAACATTGCCCATTGACGAACATCCTGATTGGGCAAAGAGCGACGTGATTCCCGCACAGGTGACTCAAAAGGGAACCGAGTGCGGCACCGTCATTACCCCTGAGCAGTGGGCGACTCTGACTCCGATGCAACGATTTGCGCTGATTAAGCTGAGTCGTCCGAGTCACGAAAATAAAAGCTTCGTACCTGCGCTACAAGAATTTAATTTGTTGTAAGACGCTGAATTATGCAGCGTTGGGGCGATCGCCCCCTAAAAGAAAGCCCTCGCAAAACGAGGGCTTTCTGACATTTCTTACATAGTTTCAGCATGGTTGCTCGAAGGTGTAAGCCCAGGAAAAACAGAATGCGAGACGCTGCTTTTCCCAACGACTTTTATCTTAGTAGCTTCGATTTTTGCGCTGACGGTTTCTGGCGATCGCTTTTCTCTTCTCCTTCTCAGCAGGAGTTTCAAAGTGGCGATGCTTCTTCATATCAGCAAAAACGCCAGCTCGGGAAACCTTGCGCTTAAAGCGCCGCAGTGCTGCTTCAATATGCTCGTCTTGACCTACTGTAACTTGAGCCAATTCGTCCTCCTTTTAATCATGTATATCAAATAGATTAAGGGGCAGGCATTTGCCCGCCCCAAACCCTTTCTAGGTATAAATAGCACAGTTGCTTGCTACACCAAGATCGTGCTCGTCGGTCTCTATCTAGAAGGAATTATACGTGTAGTTCCGACTAGGTTGGCGATCGCGGCTATTGTCGCGATTTTCGGTGCGAGGGCGAGCCTTGTTGACTCGCAGGGAGCGACCCATCCACTCAGCACCATCCAGCGCTTGAATTGCTGTCTCCTCTTCAGTCTCTTCTGCCATCTCCACAAACGCAAAACCACGAGGGCGACCCGTTTCTCGGTCTGTGGGAATGTTGACTCGGCTTACTTTTCCGTATTCTGCGAATACGTGATCCAAGTCATCTTGAGTGACTTCATAGGATAGGTTACCTACATATATAGACATAAGACATCTCCTTCGTCAAAGCATCATGCAGCGAGTTAAACGGAGATGTACCTGCCACCGAAATCGAAAATTGAAATGAAATGAACAAGCTGACTCTACCGAAAACTAACTATCTATTCACACGTTAGCATACGATTTAGGTGTTCTGCATAACCTCAGCTTATCGATTCTCAGATCATATTCGTGCTCTGAGAAAGCTCCGAGAAGGCAGTCAAATCACTCATATTTTGGCGTCATACACCCCCCAAATGGTCGGGCACATCATGAACTATGTGCAAGTTGTTGACAACGCCCTTATTTTCTATTTGCCTATCCAATTCTCGGGGGCAACGCGGCAGAGAGAGGCAGCGTCAAGATAAAAGTGGTCTCGTTGTTCGTGCTTTCCACCGTTAAATCACCCTCCAGTCGCTGAGCCAGCTTGCGAGCCAGGGCCAGCCCTAGCCCCGTACCACCATGCTTCCAGCGATCGCCATGAGAGATACGATAAAACTTTTCAAAAATTCGGGAGAGTTCATTAGGGGAAATCTCAACACCTGTATTCGTAAAACAAAGGTCGAGACGATCAGCATGAACCACGCCTGAAATACGAATTTGCTCGTTGCGGGGGGTATATTTGCAGGCATTCATTAGTAATTCTGAAACAATGCGCTCTAAACATGACAGATCGGCATAAACCAGAGGCATAGAGTCAGGCAATTGCAACAAGAGTTCTTGATCTTGACTCGTCACGGTTTCAGCAAAAGAGTCGCAAATATGCACGACCCAGAGACGCAAATCAACCAGGATAGGATTGAGAACTTCTAGCCCCGCTTCTAACCGCGACAGGTTTAGCAGATCATCAATGAGCCGAATTTCACGCTGTCCTTCGGCTTTGAGAATCTTGAAATATTGCTCGATACCGCTTTGATTGCTGTCGAGCACCCCCAACCGCTGCATGGTAATTTCAAGCATCTGAGTCGCCATTCGAATATTGGCAATCGGGGTACGCAACTCGTGAGAAACCGTACTCAAGAAGTCGTCTTTCAACTGATTGAGCCGTTCTAGCTGATCCATTTGGGCTTGGGTTGCCTGATACAACCGTGACTGGCCGATGGCGATCGCACATTGATGGGCGACTTGCTGCACCACTTGAGATTCACGGGTTGAGAAAGAACTCTCTGCTGGACGCACTAAAAGCAAATCACCCAACAGAGTGCCGCCTTGCTCATACATCGGACACACCAGCACACAATGCCACTCATCACGCAAATTAAGAACTTGAGTACAAAACTGGTAGCACTCACTGGGGCAATGTTGATCCGCATACAGGTGGCGCTCAAGGCGAAACCACTCCAGTGAAGAAGACGCATCAGACGCCTTGAACCCTGAATTCAACGCTGGATTGTCCGATGATTTGTTTTCTGTAGAATCTTCGCTAGAACAGAGCGCAACATGACAATCGACAACATTGAGAGAGGTACGGAGTTCATGAACGGTCGCCTGAATAATTTGACCTTCATCAAAGCTCTGCCACATCCGTTGCGTGACCTGATGCAGTAAGACTTCGTGGCGCGAAATCTGATCCAGGCTCAGATTTCGCTCTTTAATTTCAGCATCTAGAGCCTCATTTGCTCCTTTAAGCTGATTGTATAGACGACTTTGATGCACTGCGACCGAAATTTGATCGGCGAGCTGAGTCAGCAAAGCAATTTCTTCGTCTAACCATGGGCGCGGCGCTGAACAGTGCTGGGCAACGAGCAGTCCCCATGGAGTGTGGTGATCAAACACAATAGAAACAACGAGATTTGCCTTGACATCAAATTTCTGAAGCAACTCGACATAGCAGTCTGCCAATCCAGATGTTGCAACATGATCCAACGCCTGCACGTAGGGTTGGCGATACTTTTCAATGCAAGGCGTCAGCGTAAGACAGGGATCGGCGATCGATACCCCCAGCATAGAAAGTTGTCCATCAGCTACAGACTCCGCTACGACTGTTCCTTCTAAATTTTCGTCAAACTGATACACGATGACTCGCTCAACGTGAAGATGCTGACGGACGACTTCAACCGTTGTATCTAAAACATCTTGCAAATCGAGCGATCGCCGAATACTCTCGGTCAATGTGCGCAAGACATGTTCTCGTTCAGCTTTGAGCTGCATCTCACGCTGGGCAAGCACATACGCCGTCATATCTTGAAAAATAAGGATGCAGCCTAAAAATTTTGCATGAGCACTCAAAATAGGAGAGACAGAATCACCAATGTAGCGCTCGGTTCCGTCTTGAGCGATTAGCAAGCAGGGGGTTTCAAGCTGAACATGCTGGCGCTGGGCGATCGCCGCTGCAAAGGGGGAAGGTAAAGGAAGGCGAGTCTCAGGATCAAGCAATTGAAAAATCTCTTCCACAGGTTGGCCGATCGCTTGTTCTGGCGACCACCCTGTCCACAACGTCGCCGTGGAGTTAATAAATTGAATGCGCCCAGCCGAGTCAGTGGCGATCGCGCCATCTCCAATACTGTTGAGCGTTGTCCACAGCCATTGCTGTGTGTTGTAAAGCTCTTGCTCAAGCTGATAGCGCGCTAGAGCCGTTTCAATAGTGGTGTGCAGTTCAGCCTGATTAAACGGCTTGATCAGATAGCCAAACGGCTGGCTCGCGAGGGCTCGCTTTAAGGTCTGAGCATCAGCATAGGCCGTGAGATAAATGACTGGAATTCTATAGAGTTGACGAATCTGGTCAGCTGCGGTGATTCCATCCGTTCCATCGGCTAAACGAATGTCCATCAGCACGAGATCGGGCGGATGACCACTCACTGACTGAACCGCTTGGGGAGCTGATCCCATCACTCCTGACACCTGATATCCGAGATGCTCTAGTGCTTCTTGCAAGTCCCAGGCGGTGACGCGCTCATTTTCAACAATCAAAATATTAGTCATGGTCGCTCCCACAGGATGTGGAAAAACTTACCCACTAGAACAGACTATTCAAACGAATATAAAAAAATCTCACACTGTTATCTAAAAAACTATCTAAACGACCTCTCACGTGCTGAGCTGTGAAAGGTCTAATCTCAACCCTGACTGACATACCCCAGTGTATAGGCGCGGTTTTTCCTGATGATTTATGTTGTAATGTGGTGCAATTTAATAATCAAGGGCAGATTATCGGGAATACCTACCAAGGCCAATAACGATATAAGTAGAATTACCGATGCTTTATCATAAAAACTGAACGGAAAGGGTGAAATGAAACGAGCACCACGATAGAGCACCGTTGAGAAAAAAACTGCTGAGAAAAAACCATTGAGGAAAATCAGATCGTGTCTCTCAAAAAAATCTAGAACATGCCATGACTCGGAAATAGATTCTTTATTATGTTTTGCTTCTCGTGCTCAATTTCTGGCCTGAAATGATACAAAGAAATGACAAGAAAGCCATAGTACTTAGGCTAATAATTCTATTTAACCCGACAGAGAAATCAAAAGTAAAGAGATAATAGAGAAAATTTAAAGGTTTCAGGAAACTTGAGAACACGGTCTAGAACCTAACTTTGTCAAGCCACACAGCACTTATCCAGCAATTCTCATGATGGTTACGCCACAACACCCGCAAATAAATTGCGGGCTACAAATGATCAAGTCCCTTCAGGACTGATAGCCGACGGATCTTAGCCCCAACGGGGCTTTCACTGATTAGCCCGCAATTTATTCGCGGGCGGGTCGGAAGCATGGCCAGATAGCCAACTCGCCAAACTGAGAATTGCTGGTACTCATCGCCCACATTCATCTATTTATCATGATTTTTTGGGAAAAGATTTTAACATTTGCAGAACAAGCGAGCCATCGGGTCGGAAAACAACTCCTTGAAGACTTTGGAACCGTCAGCGCCGACGAAAAAGCCGATGGCAGTCTAGTGACTCGTTCTGATCGGTGGGCGGATGGCGAGCTGCGTCATGCAATTCAAACGGCGTTTCCTGATCATGGCGTGTTGACTGAAGAAGTCGAGCATATCTTCCCCGACACAGAATGGTGCTGGATTATTGACCCGATTGATGGCACAACCAATTTTGCCCGAGGCATTCCGGCTTGGGGAGTGTCTCTAGGGTTGCTCTATCGAGGAACGCCTGTCTTTGGCTATGTCTACTTTCCGCCCTTAAACCAATCGTTTTGGGGATATTGGCCGGGTCATTCTGGAATTGAGTGCCCCAGTGGAGCGTTTCTTAACGGCAAGCCTATCTATGCCAGCAGTGATGAACCGTCGAAAAACCAGCTCTTTAGTCTCTGCGCTCGCAGTACGGCAGTCCTCAACCAGCCCGAACCTTTTCCCTGCAAAGTTCGGATGATGGGTGTCGCGACCTACAACGTGCTGATGGTCGCGGCGGGGATTGCCTTGGGTGGAGTCGAAGCCACCCCCAAAATTTGGGATATCGCGGCGGTCTGGGCGATCGCACAAGCGGCTGGTGCAACCTGGGTTCCTTTAGGCGATGCTGCAATTTTTCCCCTAGAGCCTGGAGTCAATTACAGCCGTCGTCCCTTTCCAACTCTCGTGGTGAGTCAAGCATCCCTGGTTTCCCTTTTTAAGGCGCTCGTCGTCGGAGTCGCCTAAAAACTCCCTATGGCGCTGACGTTTCAGCATCTGGAACGTCAGCGGGCTCTTCTTCTGGAGGCAGCCCCAGGCAACGGCGATAGATTTTGATGTACTCCTTAGCTGACTTGTCCCAGCTAAAATTCATGGCCATGCCTCGCTTTTGCAACGCCTGCCACGCATCTCGGTAATGGAAGCCCTCCCAAGCACGGACTAAGCAGGTGTAGAGGTCAAGGGGTTCGTAGCGATCAAAGCAATATCCTGTTCCGGCTGCATCGCTAGGCTCATGATGCTGAACGGTATCGACCAGCCCTCCTGTACGACGGACAATGGGAACACAGCCATAGCGCAAGGCAATCATTTGGCTGATTCCACAGGGTTCAAATCGAGAGGGCATCAAAAATGCATCAGACCCTGCGTAAATGCGTCGAGCTAAGCCATCGTTGTAGAGCAGGTAAGACGACATGCGCCCTGGATAGCGAGAAGCCAGTTGCCAGAGCTGCGTCTCATAGTAGCGATCGCCTGTGCCCAACACAATGAACTGGGCATCCGTGTAAGACAAGAACCGATCAAGAATTTGAATAATCAGATCCAGCCCTTTCTGCTCCACCAGCCGAGACACCATGCCCACCAAAAAAGCCTTAGAGTTGACCTCTAAGCCGACTTCTTCCTGGATTGCAACCTTATTGGCACGGCGGTTTTCAAGGGTTTCGGCACTAAAGGGCACCGCCAGATGCTTATCGGATGCAGGGTCAAAGGAAACCGTATCAATGCCGTTGAGAATACCGACAAGCTTATCGTTGATAAAAGACAGCAAGCCTTCTAGGGTTTCACCATAATTTGCCGTCTGAATTTGTTCGGCATAGGTCGGCGAAACCGTATTGACCACGTTGGCATACTGCACCGCCGCCGCCATCGTATTGTGACCCTGCATGTACCACGGACACCACGTCATCTGCTCCAGCTTCCAGCGCCAGGGGCCTTGATAGGCCAGATTGTGAATGGTAAAAACCGTCGCGATATCGGGAGACTGACTCATCCATACCGGAATCATGCCCGTGTGCCAGTCATGGCAGTGCATAATCTCAGGCTTCCAATGATTCCAGGCAAACTCCGCTGCGCCATTAGAAAACAGCGTAAAGCGCCAATCTTCATCTTCTCCGCCATAAATGCGGCGAGGCCAAAACACCGGATGACCAAAGAGATATAAGGGAATATCGCTATTGGGAAAGGTCGTTTCATAGACTTCGAAGCTCTGAAACATGGCAGACCCTTCCCAAACTGGTGTCTTAGGAACAGGAATTTTATCGCTGACAAACCCGTAATAGGGCATGAATATTCGAACGTCATGCCCCATCGCCCTGAGAACCTTTGGGAGTGACCCGACTACATCTCCCATTCCTCCCACTTTGGCAATTGGAGCCGCCTCGGCTGCAACGAACAAAATTTTCATGCTATATCGCCCACTCCCCATTTTGATGGTGTGTCAAACGCAGTGATCGCTCACTAGAACAAGTCTAGAAGGGTGTGGCGATCGTGCATAGAGGGAGACAAGATGAGTTTTGAGGGGCTGCTTAAATTAGGCGTTGGCAATCATTCGAGCTTCTTTCACCATGGTGATGAGCGTTTGGTGAGCATCTTCAGAATCAACTAGCTCATGATCAAAGGCCACATCGACCGAAATGGTTCCGTCGTCAGTCTGTGCTAGCAGGGTCATACTTGCCGGATTAATTTTTAGGAGTTGGGCCGCAAGGGCATCATCGACTCCGGCGTACACTTTGGCGTAAAGCAAGATTGCCTCGGCGTGGTCGTCGTTCATATGAGCACAAATGCGATCGCTCACAGTGGGAGTAATAGGATCAGCCATAACTTGGTCTCTTATCTATATTTGATTCAGCAATGGACAAGGTTTGGTCAATACGGGGTCAATACGGGCGATAGCCGATAGAACATATAGATGAGGTCAACTAGATCAGGTCAGCAGAGTTGAGGGTACTCTCTCTAAATTTATCGCCTCACCTGCCGAGTTTAATCTGCATTCACTCTTTGTTAAGGGCTACAGATTATCGCCGTAGTGCAGATTGAGTCATCGGCTCAAGAGCTACATCGAAAGAGAGAGCGCAGAACGTTAAACAATCTGCGATTGGTGTAGAAAATACATTGCCAAACGCCCTAGATTCAGCAATATGAAAGCCATCAGAAACAGGCTCAGTGAAACATTAACAACATTTTTCAACGTTTGCATATTCGATGTTACCTAGACCCTAACATGACGTAAGTTGGGGTTTTCCACCCCCTACTCTAGCAAGATCAACCTCTTGTGGCTGAGATTGTAAATTTGCGTTTTACAATCTCCAATTCCAATCTCCAATTTCCATCATTTTTGTCTCTCTAGCTTAGAACCTATCGGAAGCCCCTGGCAGAGCAGATAGACGACAAAGGCTCTACCATCGTTTTCAACGAGCGCATTTTGAGCTAGAGCAATCTGAACTAGAGCTTAGACCAGGGTGCAGAGCCACCGATCGACCTCAGCGACAAAATCGCTTGTGGATTCATAGGGCAACACGTTGCGCCCTGGCACTAGTGCCCCTTGAGCTTGGGGTAAATGGTGGAGATAATCTTGTAGCCGTTTTTGAGCAGAGTCGAGGCGGCTGGCTCGATCAATGCCCGAGGCTTCTTCACCAAACAAGACGAGAGTTGGTTGCTGAATCTGTTCGATGGCCTCAGTGTAGTTTTTACGCCAAAAGCCTGCGAGAAACGAAAAGACGGCATGGCGAGTTGCGGGGTCTTGCGCCCCTGCTTTCAGCGTAACGAGCCATGCCTCGTCAACAGTTGAGGTTGAGGCAAAGAGCTGTCGCTTAGAAAAAGAGTCGAGAAACTTGCGGCGGCGGGCATAGCGATAGAACGCCGCCCCTAACGGACTATCAAAGAGTAGATTCCAAAGCAGCTTTTGCTGGGTCAGCTTTGCCCCCTGGCTGACCAAAGACCAGCCGGGAGGGCCAGCCAAAACCAAGCCCTTAATCCAGGGAGTTCCAGCCGTTTTTTGCACCATGCGAATGGCAACTGAAAACAAGGCTCCTTGCACAACCACAACAACAGGCCGCTGAATCACCGTTTTCACGAGATGCAAAAGCTGGTCAGCCCAGTCATCTGGGGTGTAGGCTGCGCGAGGTTTATCGCTTTCGCCACAGCCCAACAGGTCAGAATTGTAGATCGGGTGGCGATCGCCCTTCTCTTGCCATGCGTCACAAAAGGGATGCCAAAATTGCCGCGACAGCCCCACGCCAATGGGATGAATCAGCAGTAGCGGCAAGCTATCTGGGGACGAATTGCCTGAATCGGTCACAGACGAATCGGCAACATACGCTTCATAGGCACAACGATAACCGCACCAGTCAAAAAACTGAGTATCTGCACGTTGAGCTTGGGGTTTGGCTTGAGTCATAGAATTATCAGAGTCATCGCTCTTCAAGTTTATGCACGGTCAAGGTTATGCACGGTTATGCACAGTGTTTATGATATGCACAGTGTTTATGAATGATATCGATGCCATAGGCGAATGGCGATTTTTTCAAGCTCTACCCAGACAAACAGCAAACTACTGAAGCCGACACAAATCAGGAGGTCGGTCAGACTCAACCAATGCGTGCCAAAAAACTCTCTCAGAGGCGCGACATAAATCAGCATCAACTGCAAAATCGTGGTGAGAATCACCGCTCCGAGAACAAATGGATTGGAAATCGGATTCATCTCAATAATCAGCCGACTGTCAGATCGAACGGCGATCGCATGACCCATCTGGGCTAAACAGAGCATCGTAAAGACCATCGTCTTCCAACGTTCGGGATCGCCCGGTGTGTTTTGGGTATAGCTATAGGCCCACACCATGAGAGCGATCGAAATGATGCTAAAAATGATGCCAATCCGCACCATATAGGCTCCCATCCCCCGTGCAAAGATGCTTTCTTTGGGGTCATAGGGCGGGCGAGTCATGACATCGGGTTCAGCCGGTTCTACCGCTAGTGCGAGGGCGGGCAGGCCATCGGTGACCAAGTTCATCCACAAAATTTGGAGCGGTGACAGAGGCACCCCCCCCAGCGGAATCAAAATTGGAGAGGCGGCGATCGTCAGCACTTCACCAATATTTGAGCCGAGGATATAGCGAATAAAACGACGAATATTGCTATAGACCACGCGCCCTTCCTCAGTCGCTGCGACAATGCTGGCAAAGTTGTCGTCGAGCAACACCATGTCACTCGCTTCTTTGCTGACATCTGTTCCCGTAATGCCCATGGCGATGCCAATATCGGCCTGTTTTAGAGCTGGGGCATCGTTAACCCCATCTCCAGTCATGGCAATGATGCCCCCTCGACCCTGGAGGGCTTGCACAATGCGCAGCTTGTGTTCTGGAGCAACCCGAGCGTAGACACTGACGCGATTGACCTGACGGGCTAAATCGTCTGGGCTCATTTTCTCAATTTCGTTGCCCGTCAGCGTCGGAGAATCTTTGTCAGCAATGCCCAGACTTTGGGCGATCGCCTGAGCCGTAAGCTGATGGTCGCCTGTAATCATCACGGGGCGAATGCCTGCCTGACGGCAAAGCTTGACCGCACGCGCCACTTCCGGACGTGGCGCGTCTAACATACCCACCAAGCCAAGCCAAATCAGATCAGACTCAGCCTTCTCCATATCAGACTCATGGGGAACACCATTGACCGATTTGTAAGCAAACCCTAAAACCCTTAACCCTTGGGCTGCCATCTGGTCATTTTGCTCTAGCAGACGGCTCCGATTTGCGGCACTGAGGCTTTCAGGGCGATCGCCCTGCTGCACTTGAGAACATCGCTCTAGCAACATCTCTGGCGAGCCCTTCGTGAACATAAAATATTGATTGCCGTTTTCAGGGCCACTTTCTGATGCATCTAAATCTGATGCACCTAAATCTGATGCATCCAAATCTGATGCATCTAAAGCAGGTAGCGTTTCCCTCATCCACCCCTTCTGATCGTTCACCACCACGCTCATCCGCTTGCGCTCTGACGTGAAAGGGAGTTCGGCCTCGCGCAACACGGTGTTTGCCCACTCTACCGAATTCATGCCTGCCTTCCCCGCCAAAGGCAGCAAGGCACCTTCTGTAGGGTCTCCAATAACGGCCCAAGCTCCGTTTTCTCGCTGCAAGGCCGCATCATTGCAGGTGAGACACCCCATCAACAGCAGCATTAGCTCTGGGTAGTCGTAAGGATTTTCAGATAGGTCATGGTTTGTCGGGAGTGAGCAAGACTCTAAGAAATGAGAGTCATTCCGAAAAAACTCTCCCTCTGGGCTGTAGCCTTCTCCCGTCACCTGAAAGCCCGCATCATTAAGACGAACAGCCTGCACGACCATCTTATTTTGGGTTAGGGTGCCTGTTTTGTCAGAACAAATCGTCGTGACAGAGCCTAACGTCTCCACCGCAGGCAGCTTGCGAATCAGGGCGTGACGACGCACCATGCGCTGAGTGCCGAGAGCCAAGGTCACCGTGATGACGGCGGGAAGCCCTTCAGGCACCACCGCTACGGCCATGCTCAGAGACACTTCGAGCAGACTGTTAAATTGGCTCCAGCCTGTTTGCAATACCCCAAGCCCAACGACCAGAGCCACCAAAATCAGCGATCCGCTCACGAGCACATTGCCCAGCTGGGTCATGCGCCGCTGTAGAGGAGTCGGCTCGACTTCAACCGACTGAAGCAGGGTTGCAATACGCCCTAGTTCTGTCGCCATGCCCGTGTTGGTGACAATCGCGGTGCCTCGACCCTGAGCAATGTCTGTCCCCTGAAAAATCACATTAAGGCGATCGCCAATGGAAGTCTCTGCGGGAAGCATGATTTGCGCTTTTTTGTTGACGACTTCGGCCTCTCCCGTCAGCGCCGACTCTCGCAGCTGTAAATTCACGGCCTCAATCAACCGACCATCGGCAGCAACCTGCATTCCCGCTTCTAGAAGCATCAGATCACCCGGAACCAACGCGCGCGCCTCGACATCGGTCACATTGCCATCACGCACGACTCGCACGACAGGTGAAGCCATCTTTTGAAGGGCAGCCAAGGCTTTTTCGGCCCGACTTTCTTGCAAATAGCCCAGCACTCCGTTGAGTCCCACGATCAGCATGATGGCGATCGCATCTTTTGGGAATTCATCATTGAGTAGAGAAATGCCCCCCGACACCAGAGCGACGGCGATCAGCATCAGCAACATCACGTTTTTAAACTGATCGATGATGATCGTCCAAGAGCTTCTGCCGCCCTTATCTTCTAATTCATTCGTGCCAAATTGTTCGAGTCGCTGGGCCGCTTGCTCTGCGGTCAAGCCTACGGTGCGATCGCTCTCTAGATCAGCTAGCGTATTTTCAATATCTTTTGTGTGCCAAGCTAGTGTCTGCTTTGCCGATGAGTTTGACACAGACTCCGAAGGAATAGATGAATTCACAAGCAACCTTTAAATTTTAAATGCCACTCATTTCAAAAGCTATTTACTCATGATAGTTCGCCACTCCCAAAACACACTGAAACGTTTCAGCTCTTCAATAATCAAAAAATTCTTAACTGAAAACAAGAGTTAAAACCTATCTATAGCCTTCTACAGAGAAGCTAGTGGTTTCAAAATGCTAGCGATTTTCCGAACCAGGGCTTTATCACATGAATCAAAAATTATTTAAAATTAAACTAGCGAATCGTGAGTTGTTGCTTAACGGATAAGTTCACAAATCTCATTCAAAAATCTGATGATCGAAGCGTTATGATTGGATACTAAGCTTTTGACTGAGATAAATATTAGTAATGCAGGTACTGGTAGTAATGCAGTTACTGGCTAGACCGTTCACTTTCTTTTACGTCCCTCAACTTCAGTAAAGGAGCGCTCATGGGCATCACTTCCCTAGTGCTGCTATGTCTGGGATTAGTCTTGATGGTGGCCGGAGCTGAAGCGTTGGTTCGTGGAGCTTCTAACCTCGCCATAGCCTTGGGCATTTCCCCCCTCATTATCGGGCTTACTGTCGTTGCCTATGGCACCAGTTCTCCTGAAATGGCGGTCAGCCTACAGTCTACTTTTGCGGGTCATGAAGCAATTTCGATTGGCAACGTGGTGGGCAGCAATATTTTTAATGTGCTTTTTATTCTAGGGGTATCGGCGTCTATCACACCGCTGCTGGTTGCCCAGCAACTCGTCAAGCTAGACGTTCCTGTCATGATTGGAACATCGCTGCTGCTGCTCGTTTTAGCCCTCGATCAAGAAATCGGTCGATTAGATGGCATTTTGCTATTTAGCGGAGCCGTCGCCTATACAGGCTTTTTGTTTTACCAAAATAGTCATGAGCAAAAGCCTGAGACAGACTCACTGCAACCGGGCTGTGACGACGATCAGACTCAATCTGAACCATCAGCCAAAGCGTCGTGGACAAAAAATTTAGTCTTCATCGGGCTAGGAATTGTTTTGCTGACTGTGGGGTCACGTCTGCTAGTTCAAGGAGCTGTGGCGATCGCCGAGTGGATTGGGTTGAGCCAATTGGTCATTGGGTTGACTCTAATCTCGTTGGGCACATCGCTGCCAGAAGTCGCCACGTCTGTTGTTGCCAGCATTAAAGGCGAACGAGACATCGCGGTAGGCAATGTCATTGGCAGCAACATTTTCAATATTCTGGCAGTGCTCGGTGTCGCAGGAATACTGTCACCCAATGGGGTTGATGTTTCTTCTGCCGCGCTTAACTTCGATATCCCTGTCATGATTGTGGTGGCGATCGCTTGCCTCCCGATATTTTTTACGGGTAACGTCATTACACGCTGGGAAGGTGCGCTCTTTTTGGGATACTACGCCGCTTACACCAGCTATCTCATTCTTAATGCCATGAATCACGCGACCTTACCTATCTTTAGTCGCATCGTCATCATTTTCGTCATTCCGCTGGCGATGGTTACCCTGGTCACCGTCGCATTTCGTCACAACAGTAGACGCCTATGACTCAGTCGGAATCTTATCGTTTTACCAATCGAACGGAAGCCGGACGACTGCTTGCTTCTGCTCTAACCACCTATGCCAATCGTGCCGATGTGGTTGTGCTTGCTCTGCCTCGCGGGGGCGTGCCCGTTGCATTTGAAATTGCCAGAGTGCTCAATGTGCCCATGGGAGTGTGCATTGTGCGCAAACTCGGCGTGCCAGGGCAGCGAGAATTAGCCATGGGGGCGATCGCCTCAGGCGGAGTGCAAGTGCTCAACTCAGACGTGCTTGATCGCATTGATATTTCTCCAGAAAAACTGAATCAGGTGATTCAGCGAGAGCAGCAAGAACTATCTCGACGAGAAAATCTTTACCACTTCGTTCAGGCTCCTGTGCCGCCCAATGCGTCGGCTGAAACCGATGCACCACCAGCAGCCGATACCGCCGCTCAGACCCATTTGTCTCTCAGCCATCAAGACGAAGAGGGCGATCGCCTCTCCTTCCAGCCCTCTATTTCCGTCAAGCAGCGTGTTGTCATTGTCGTAGACGATGGCATCGCCACAGGTTCGACTCTGCGAGCCGCCGTGTTGTGCCTACAGCAGCAGCAGCCCCAACGCATTGTGGTAGCTGTTCCAGTTGCTTCTCCGATGGCGTGTCATGCTCTAAGGCATGAGGTCGATGAGGTCGTCTGTCTGATGACGCCATCTAACCTATCAGCCATTGGAAACTGGTACGACGACTTTGAGCAAGTCAGTGATGATGAGGTTTGCACGCTGCTAAACGCTATTTCATCGAGCTACGAGTAAGCTCAGAATTTGCCTGCGGCTCAACCCATGACGTTTTCGCGTTCAGATCATTTCAGGTCTGCGGCTTCAGGTCTGCGGCTCCACATTCGATTAAAAACCCGATTTTTAATGGAAGCTTTAGTCCATGCTGAGCCGACTCCCCTTAAAATCTGAATGATTTGCTCAAGATTCATATTTAGTCTTACAAGAGGAGTGCCATGAGTAAACTTCGAAATATTTTGGTTGGTGCAGGCATCGCGGCTGTCGGAGCTGTCGGTACCAAAGTGGCCGTTGACTATCTTCGCAACCGAGGTGAGGAAGAAGCCCCTGCCGAAGCCGAAGGAGACAAAGAGCCAGCATCATCTGAAGAAATTGCGTTTGTTAATGTTGAGCCTGCGTCTGTGCAGGAGTTCTTAGATAAAAGCTTTGGCAAAGCAGGTCGTTATATTCCCAATAGACCTCCCAAAGTTTTCGAATATCAAGACCAGCAATATATGGTCATTTGGGCTAAAGACACTGACCAAGACAAAAATCAAATGCTCGCGTTTTCTTACACCGATAAGGGCCGGGAGATGATTGCCAGTGTGGGTTACACATCTGACAAAACAGACTACAACCTAGAACTTGCAGGCACTCCATTTGCAATTGAAGTCAACGACAAGACGTTGGAATCTGGCAAAGGAGAGACAGCAGGAACAACTGCCGTAGACTTTGTGTTAGCGTAACCGCCCTCAGCTAGCCTCTAGAAATATAGAAACGCCTGTTGTTTGGTTTTTCAGACAGCAGGCGTTATTTGTATTGCTGTAGTCAGTAACCTGAGTGACGCACCAACTCTAGCTGACGGTGCGTTACGCTGGCGCTAACGACACCCTACGGCATCGTTTAATTACAACCATCTACTTATTGCTACAGCCCGTAACCTGAGGTTGCCTTCAATCCCTTGGAATTGTGAATAATTTGTATGTTTTCTCAGGGACGATCTCAGTGGGGTTATGCCTGATTGGCCTGGGCTAAAGTCAGAATTTTTTTAGCCGCTGCTTCTTCTACCGGAACCACCGATAGACGATTGCCTCGCCGTAAAATCAGCAGCTCATCCGCCTCAAAATTTTGCCGCAGGAGATCCAGACTCAGGTATTGCAGAAAAGATTCGATAAATTCAACCTCAACGGTCTGCCAGCGCGGATCGTCAGGGTTTGACTTGGGGTCGTAATATTTGTTGGATGGATCAAACTGGGTCGGGTCAACCACACCTGCTCGAATCACTCGCATGAAGCCCGCGATGCCTGGAGGCTTGGTGTTGGAATGGTAGAAAAACGCCAAGTCTCCGACTTCCATTTCTCGCAGAAAATTGCGAGCCTGATAGTTTCGCACCCCATCCCAGATTTCTTTGCCATCTGTTTTGAGGTTGTCGATGCTGTACACATCAGGCTCAGATTTCATCAACCAATAGCGCATAATCTTAACGGTTCATCACGTCTGACATGTCTCTTGGGTTCACAGAGAGCTGTTGGGTGCCGCCGCTCCTTTGAATCGTGAAGGCCAAAGGCTGACCAATTTCGCTGCGCTCTACCAAGTGCTGAACCTGATCGGCTGTGGTGACGGATTCTCCAGCAATTTGGGTGATGACATCGCCTCGACGGATTCCCCCTGTTGCGGCAGGGCTATCGGGCACAACCTCAATCACTAAGATGCCATCGACTTCGGGCACTTGCAGCATCGAGTTGGGGTTGCTGTTGATTTCTTTGGCCAAATCGGGCGTCAGAGTTGACATTCGAATGCCGATGATGGGGTGAGGAATGCGATCGCCCCTCGCTAGCTGATCCTGAATTTCTTTTGCGGTGTTGATAGGAATGGCAAAACCAATGCCTTCGGCGTCAGCTCGAATGGCGGTGTTGATGCCAATCACTTCGCCGCGCTCATTGAGTAGGGGGCCACCGGAGTTGCCCGGATTAATCGCCGCATCGGTTTGAATAAAGTCAACCCGCTTATCAGGAATGCCAACCTGAGAGCTAGAGCGGTTGAGGGTACTGATAATGCCGAGGGTGACGGTGTTGTCGAGCCCTAGAGGATTACCGACGGCGATCGCCCAATCGCCAACGCGCACGTCTTCAGAGCTGCCGAGGGGAGCCACGGGCAGGTCGCTGCCATCAATTTTGACAACGGCTAAATCAAGGGTACCGTCTACGCCTTTAACCTCGCCCTCAAAGGTGCGGCCATCGCGCAGCGTCACCGTTACCGTATCTGCGCCATTGACCACGTGAGCATTGGTCAGAACGATGCCCGTACCATCGACGATAAAGCCAGACCCCTGGCCGCGCTGCCGAAACTCTTGGGGAAAGTCGGGCACCCCCTGCTCACCGAAAAATTGGCGAAAGAAGGGATCGTTGAAGAAGGGATCAGGCCGTCGCGACACGACTCGCTCTGTGTCTAACCGCACAACTGCTGGGCCAACCCGATCGACTGCCGATGCCACAAAGTTTCGGCTGCCAGAAGGAATCGGAACTTGAGCAACGAGAGACGGCTGGGCAGGAGGAGAGTTGACCGCCTGAACGAGGGTAACGGAGCCTGCCGCGTTCATTGTAGGAGGCTCGCCCCACTCTGCCCATGCAGACGAAGATGTTGACTCTGTGTTAGGTGAACTCAGGACTGTTGATGTCGGTTGTGTGGACATCGATGCGAGATGAGTCGCTAAAGACTTCGGCAGCCATTGGGTTGGCAGTTGATATAGCCCAACGAGAGTCATCACGACTCCAGCCATTACAGCCAAGAGATATTTGCCCAAGTTGTGTGAAGATTTGCGCGATCGCTTCAGGGGTGACATGTCAGCGCTCCGAACGTGAATGCTTGAAAGGGACGAGATTTGACACCATTCATTATCGGACGAAATCTTAGGCTTGTGTTGGTGTGCGGCTACGGAGATCCCGTCTACGAAGATGCCTCATCGAAAGGTATGAATCAGCCTATTTCATGATTTACCAGGCAGTCTCGGTCGCGTCAATTGAGGTCGTGCCAGTTTTTTGAGTCGATGTAAATCGTCTTTGTGTCGAAGCCTGTTCTATACCATCCAGACACTGTGGACTTGATGTGGACTTGATCGTGTGGGATTGAGGCAATATATCCCCTTCTAGCTTTTAGCATTTTGAGAAGAGAAATGGGCGATCGCCCGATCTCGTGAGACAGTCATTCATAATCAAGGGTTTCTTGTTATGGTGAGAGACTAGGCTTGTCGTGCAATCTCTACCCCTGACCCTATGACTGTTACGTCTTCTGCACAATTTTTATCATCAGCTCCGGTGTCGTTTCCCCTTGCCGCTGTCGTGGGTCAAGAGGCGATTAAGCTGGCGCTGCTGCTGTCAGCCGTTGACCCCAGGCTGGGGGGGGTGATTATTTCGGGACGGAGGGGCACGGCAAAATCTGTGATGGCTCGTGCCATCCACGCCTTGCTGCCTCCGATCGAGGTGATTCAAAAGACGTGCTGCAACTGTGACCCGACTCGTCCTGATGAATGGGATGACGATACCTTCGTGCGGGCTCAGACGGCACTGGACGATCAGCCACACCGCGCTGATGAGATGCCAGAAGACTTTGTTTCCGACTTGCTACCCACCGAAGTTATTCCAGCGCCGTTTGTCCAAGTGCCCCTTGGGGTGACGGAAGATCGACTGCTGGGGTCAGTAGACGTAACTCAGTCGGTGACCCAGGGAGAGACGGTTTTTCAGCCCGGATTGCTGGCCGAGGCTCATCGAGGCGTGTTGTATGTGGATGAGATTAATCTGCTAGATGACCAAATTTCGAATCTGCTGCTGTCTATCGCCAGCGAAGGCCGCAACCAGATTGAGCGGGAAGGCATTAGCTTTCAGCATCCCTGCAAACCAATTTTGATTGCCACGTTCAACCCCGAAGAAGGAGACTTGCGGCCCCATGTGCTTGACCGACTGGCGATCGCCCTTTCTGCCGATCAGGTTCTTGGGCTAGACCAGCGGGTGCAGGCCGTTGAGCAAGCCACCACCTATGCAGAATCTCCAACGGCTTTCTTGCAGCAGTATGAAGAAGACATCGACAGCATCAAAACGCAGGTGATTCTGGCGCGTGAGTGGCTCAAAGATGTTGAGATTTCTCGTGATCAGGTGCAGTATCTGGTTAGTGAAGCGTTGCGTGGTGGAGTCCAGGGGCATCGAGCCGAACTGTTTGCCGTGCGGGTCGCCAAAGCCCATGCGGCCCTCGATGGCCGCACCCAGGTGAATGCAGAAGATTTGCGCCGAGCGGTTGAGCTGGTGATTGTGCCCCGCACCACCGTGGTACAGACGCCGCCTGACGAGGATCAGCAGCAACAACCGCCACCGCCGCCGCCGCCAGAATCTCAAGATCAAGACGAGTCGGAGCAAGAGCAAGACAGTCAGGACGAGCAAGAAGAAGACGAGCAAGAAGAACAGGACGCTGAAGAACAGCCCGACAACCAGCCCGAAATTCCGGAAGAATTTGTCTTTGACCCAGAAGGCGTGATTTTAGACGACTCAGTACTCTTCTTTGCCCAGATGGCTCAGCAGCGCCAGGGGCGATCGGGTTCTCGCGGCGTTACCCTATCGGAGGAACGAGGTCGCTACATTCGCCCGATCTTTCCTCGGGGTCAGGTGCGCCGCATTGCGGTAGACGCAACCCTCAGAGCCGCTGCCCCCTATCAAAAATCGCGTCGCCTGCGCCATCCAGGCCGCACCGTCATTGTCGAGACTCCCGATATTCGCGCGAAGCAGTTGGCCCGCAAGTCAGGAGCCCTGATCATTTTTGTGGTAGATGCTTCGGGCTCGATGGCGCTAAACCGAATGCAGGCAGCCAAGGGAGCCGTGCTGCGGCTGTTGACAGAAGCGTACCAAAACCGCGATCAGATTGCGCTGATTCCGTTTCGGGGAGAGCAAGCCGAGGTGCTGCTGCCTCCAACTCGCTCGATTTCAGCCGCGAGTCGGCGTTTGGAGCAAATGCCCTGTGGTGGCGGTTCCCCCCTCTCTCACGGATTAACTCAGGCCGTTCGGGTGGGCATGAATGCCCAGAAGTCGGGCGATGTCGGTCAAGTCGTCATTGTGGCGATTACCGATGGACGAGGGAATATCCCCCTAGCGCGATCGCTCGGCGAGTCGATTCCAGAAGGCGAAAAGCCCGACATCAAAGCCGAACTGTTAGAGATTGCCGGAAAGCTGCGGTTCACAGGGTTTGAATTTCTCATCATTGATACCGAGCGCAAGTTTGTCTCCACGGGGTTTGCCAAAGAGTTGGCGAAGCAAGCGGGCGGCAAATATTATCATCTGCCCAAAGCCACGGATCAGGCGATCGCCGCTATGGCAAAAGGGGCGATCGCCGATGTGAAGGGCTAGGCATTTCTGCGTGATGCTTTTGACTGAACGTATGGCAGATTACAACGAACGAGCCTCTTTTCTCTGATGCTAGAGTTCAATCACCGTGCAATTTCACTGTGAAGTTTCACCGCGCAATTTGAGAGGTTCTTCATCTTGGCTCAGTCCACTCTGAATACTCCCGTCGCCGAAATCAAACCCTTATCGGCTGAAAATCGCTACCTCAAACCCTCTGTATTTTGGAGCATTCGGCAGGGGTTTCCTCGCTGGTTGGCGCTGCTGATCTCGGCGATCGCCCTAGCGATTCCGCTGACGGCATGGGCGGTGATCAGCTATGCGGGTTGGGTTCCCGAATTGTTTCTGCCGACTCCGACGGCGGTGATTCGGTCAGGCATCAACTTGTTTTTTGAGGAGCAGTTGATTGTCGATGTATGGGCCAGTTGTGGGCGAGTGGCGGCAGGCTTCATTATTGCGGCGTTTGTTGGCGTTCCTGTGGGGATTGCCATGGGCACGTTTTACAGCATGGAGAGCCTGTTTGCACCCATTGTCGGCACGGTGCGATATATGCCCGTCGTTGCTTTTGTGCCGCTCATCGTTATCTGGGTCGGCTTGGGAGAGCCATCGAAAGCCCTGATTATTTTTCTGGGTGTGGTGCTCTACAACGCCATGATGGTCGCGGATGCGGTCAAGTTTATTCCCGGTGAGATGATTAATGTGGCCTATACCTTGGGCGCTTCTCGTCGCGATGTGTTGTTTAAGGTGATTGTGCCTGCGGTATTTCCAAGCGTGCTCGATACCCTGCGGGTCAATATTTCGGGTGCGTGGAACTATCTTGTGATTGCTGAACTAGTAGCGGCTCAAAACGGTTTAGGATTTACGATCGTGCAGGCTCAGCGATTTCTCCAAACTGAAAAAGTGCTGTTTTGCATTGCGCTGATTGGCTTGATTGGTCTAACCATTGACTACACGCTAAAGTGGCTCTCTAGATTGTTAACTCCTTGGGCTGATCAGACTCGGCATATCTAGCTGAGCCGTCTCCGTTGAGGCTTGTCTATTGCTTTCTCACGGATTTTGATAGCGCTACGCGCTGATGGAAAACCAATATTTTTTAGGAAGCCGCGCACCACACGGCTTCCTAAAGAATATCTGCCCTAACCTATCTACGCATTGCTATAACTAAATATTTTATAGTAGAAAAATAGCCTGCGGCCAAAAGGTCAACAGACTGTTTTGTGTTCTTTGTGCTGACAGGCCGTTGACAGACCGTCAGCACTTAGCCTCATTTTCAGTCAGTATTTAGCCCCTACGATCTCTGAAAATCTTATGAAATTTAAGCCAAACTTAAAAACGACGGCGCTCATTGTGATAGATATGCAAGCCGGAATATTTACCGGACACGACACGCTTGTGATTGTGGGTGCAGATGCTATTTTGCCAAAAGCTCAGAAGGTTCTCGCAGCCGCGCGTGCTGCAAAAATGCCTATCATTCACACCAAAGAAGTGCATCGCAAAGAAATGGTCGATTTTGGCCGAGAGCTTGATGGAGTCGAGCCGATTCATTGTCTTGAAACATGGCCCGGTACCGATTTTTGCCCAGATTTGGCTCCTATTGATGGCGAATTTGCGATCGCCAAACGTCGTTATAGCTGCTTCTTTGGCACTGATTTAGAAATTCTTCTGCGTGGCCTCAAGGTTGATACGCTCGTTTTGCTGGGCACGATGACCAATGTCTGTGTCCACTACACGGCGGTCGATGCCCATCAGCGTGACTATCACTTTCATGTAATAGAAGATTGCTGCGCGGGGTCAGACTGGGATGCCCACGGGGCTGCCCTAAATGCGATGGAATATTTGCAAAGTGGTGCGCGAATGACACATCTCGATTTTATTGCAGGGGTAAATAAATCTGCATCTGATGTGCAGGCAATGGCACGGTGAGAGGGTTTGTGAATGGTCTTGAATGAACGTTTTGTTCAAAACCCACCAGCTCAGATTCGAATCTTATTGACACGCCTCTCTCACATCTCTCTATATAGATAAGATTGCCAGATAAGATTGCCGTTACATCTGTTGTCATCTGAACGTAGACTAAAGTATCGAATCGTGTTTTGTTTGAGCACGATCGACTTTTGTTTGTTATCGTTCGTGGCGAATCCAATGGCATCCGATCGTGATAATACTCGTCGTGCTGCGGCTCAAGGACAAGCTGAGTCGCCAGAGTTGCAGTCTTCCGAACTTCAAATTTCGGAAAACGTGACGTTTGAACAGGCGATCGCCCTCACTCAAGCTTGGCTCGATCGGGTTGAGCAGACTCAGCTATCCCCCGATCAGACAGAAAGGGCGATCGCCCAGCTCATCGCCACAATGAACGGTGCTCGGGGATTTTTCGTGGCGTTTCTGACAGATAAGCGCCCGTTAGATGACCGATCGTCTGATGCGGTGCTGAGAGCTTTATCTCAGCCATCAGCGATGATTGCGAGCCTGTTAGTTAAAAATCTAGCGATGTCTTCAGCGATGGCGATCGCTCATCAACGTCGAGAAGATGAAGCAAATGCCCAAGGATCAGAGCGGGTGCGATCGCGCACGCTAGATTTAATCCAAAATCTATCTTCTCCAGTCATTCAAACTGAAATTGAGGCATTGAAACAGAGTCTGGAAAGCAACGAAGGCACATATCATTCTTTTTTGACTCGTTGGGGTTACGATGCAGAACAGCGACAAGCGATAGACGCAGCTTGTGATTGTTTGTAGGCGGTTATCGAGGTTCTCACTCTTAAGAAGGCATTCAATCACTACCCTTGGTGAGTCATTGAATCATTTTGGTCTGGAGACCAGATCTGATGTTGCCGTCAGCAGGTTTTTCAGAGAATAGTGTTTGTCTAAGTGAAGCTCTATCAGGTGACATCAGCGATCATCTCTTCAGTCACATGCCTTGCTTTGTATGGCATACAAAGTAGCACCCCCAACTTATCTGTGCTGTTTAAGTCGCTCAGCATCATTAACAAAGCAGTTCTTAAATCCTATGTCGCAGGGCAGCGAGTCGCTCAGGATTGAGGGGCTTTATCTTCAATTGTGTTCCCTTACTTCACTCCTTAGCTTCATTCAAGACGAGTTGCGGAAAGGATGTAAGTAAGCATAAGCTATATCAGCGTCGAGTCTCTTCATTTAGAAATATCCTAAAAGCGGTCAAGTCCTAAAAGCGGTCAAGATAATCGATGATATCGTGGCGATCGCTCTTATCAGGCTAACCCAGATATTTTAGGTCTTCTTACGTCAGCTTCATTTTTCTAGTGAGTTGGGCTGAAGCTTTTGGCCTGAATCGTTACGGTATGTTGTTACAGTGCGTTGTTCCTGTGAGTTGTTACAGACAGTGAATGGAGTGTTCAATCCCTTGATGTTGAAACCGTTGGGCTCATGTTGATAGGTTTTACATCTTTTCTTTGGATTCTACTTGGGCACGGCTTGAGTCATCGGTGATTTTTCATGAATCAGAGTAGGAAAGCAACAGCTGAATTTTAATCAGGGCTTTGTTCCTCATAAAAAGGGAAGGTATCATTTTGAACTGTCTTCGAAGCTTCTCCAAAATAATTGCTAAGATTAGCAAGAACTTAATATAAATTGGCGTGAAATTATTAGACTAACCAGGGTAATATGGAATCACCTGACATCAGCCTATATATTTTCTTAGCATTGTAGGCTCTATCGAAGGCACGTAATGCATAGGTTGTTTTTCTGTTGATTGTTGACTCAGACATTAATTAAATGGGTAAGAAGAAAATAGAGCCGCTGATCGGTGAGGAACTGCTCACTAAAGTCAAAGACCTTGGCAGCATGACCAAGGAAGATAAAGCCAAAGCGTGCGGTTATTACACCGTTACGAAGAAAGGTGTGGAACGCGTCAACATGATGAAGTTCCTGAATGCCCTAATTGATGCAGAAGGGATTGAGCTTGACGGCAAGCAAAGTAAAAATGGACGAGGCGGTCGTAGTGCAAGCTATCGTATTACGGTTCAATCTAACGGAAACTTGTTGATTGGCTCTGCTTATACAAAACAAATGGATTTGCGACCTGGAGATGAGTTTGAAATTGCTTTAGGCCGTAAACATATTCATCTAAAGCAAGTTGACGCTGAAGAGTAGTGGTTAGGCTTGCTCTGAGTCTTAACGCTGAGATGTTGTAGGTTGTGCTGCTTCAACTGGTGCAATCTTAGTTTTGTGAAGTAGGAAGGCGTTATTCGTCTGAGCGACTACTGTAGGCCATTTTTTGAGAATGAATGCGCATAGCCCTTGACCCTAGCTTTTAGGACAAATGAAAGTTGGGGCCAAGGGTTATTGTTTGCGGATTCAATGCGAGTGTGAGAGCGACATAGACCATCACGTGGATAGTCGTGTGGAAAGGTTGCTCTCACACTCACTCAAATCAGGGATTAGGCTTCGCTTCTTCCGGCTGTGGTGAATTAGCGATCGGGTGCTGTTATCAACCAATCCTATTTATATCAACCAATCCTATTTAGAGGAGTCATCTCCCTGTCTAGATTGCGTGATGATATCCCAGGCAACTTGTGCTGCTTCGGAGAGGCGATCGCCAAATTCAGTCACATCTTTCACAACAGACTGCACATTCTTTTCAGTTTCTTGTTGTATTGATTGCCAGTTTTTTTCAGCCTCTTGTTGAACTGATTCAAAGGATTGTTCAATCTGCTCCGGGTCGAAGAGCTTGTTTTTCTCAACGGTTTCTCGAAGCTGGCGGATGGCGTTGAGATAGGTCTCGCGGGTAAAGTTTCCAGCGGATTCAGCATCCATTTGTGCCCGCATTCGAATTGCATCGACGAGAGCCTGAGTCTCCTGACGCATTGTTTCGCTGTCTGAAAAGTTGCCAGATTCGACGATTTGATCGGTGTCGGGGTTAACTTCAACAGGGGTTGGAGTTTCGGGAGTGTTAGGCTCTGTAGACATCGTCAAGACCTCCTAAGATGGCAGAGAATGAGCAGTTTTGGTCATTAAAGAATTTAAGACCACTGACCACTTTATGGGCTATATCGATTAGCCTATCGCGATCGCCCCAAAATCGTCAGCAGATTCTGAGATTAGTTTCTTCTGATCTATCTGGGGATGCATCCCCCCTTTGCCCCAGCACGGTGCGGGTGGGCGCGCACGATCGTCGAATCAATCATGGCGTATTCACGATCTGGGTCATGAGCAAGGGCTTCAAACACCCGAGGCCAGCCCCTGTTTTGCACCATCGCAGGAACCGGGTGTGAATTTTGCGGTAGTGGCCCAAGCGTTCGGGCGAATCTCGCCACAGAATGACCTGATGGACAATGGTGTAGCGCTTGAAACCCTGAGTCCTCGATTTTTAACAATATTCACCGACTTATCTCTCCGGTTATGCGTCGTTTCTTATCTGTCATTTCTCATGAGTCATTACTGTGAAAGTGCTCCGGGTCATCCTTTCCACGGCCCTTATCACAACGGTGAATATGGGTTTCCTGTGTCAGACGATAATGTGCTGTTTGAGCGTTTGGTCTTAGAAATTAACCAGGCAGGGCTCTCTTGGCTGACCATCCTCAAAAAACGAGACGGGTTCCGTGACGCTTATCATCAGTTTGATATTGCAACCGTGGCGAGCTACGGAGAAAGCGATCGCCACCGCCTATTGAGCGATGCCCGCATTATTCGTAATCGACTCAAGGTTGATGCGGCGATCGCCAACGCCCAGCAGATCCTCAAGATTCAACAGAGTTCAGGCAGCTTTGCCGATTGGCTCGACAACCACCATCCCAAAAGTAAAGCTGACTGGGTCAAGCTGTTTAAGCAACACTTTCGGTTTGTGGGTGGTGAAATTGTAGGTGAGTTTTTAATGAGCATGGGGTATCTGCCGGGGGCTCATTTAGAATCATGTCCAGTTTATGAAGCAGTTGCGGCTCTTAATCCCCCTTGGATGCAGTGTGAGCCTCGGTTCTAACCATCGAGAATCGAAATCAGGCGAGACGCGCACCGTTAGGCACATCGCCATCTGGTACAGCCAAAACAACGGCTCCATCGTCTCGGTGAAACCCAGTCACGAGGCACTCAGACATAAAAGGGCCAATCTGTTTAGGTGGAAAATTCACAACGGCCATCACACGTTTGCCCAGCAAACTTTCTTTTGTATACAAATCAGTAATTTGGGCACTCGATTTTTTGATTCCAATGGCTTCGCCAAAATCGATCTTGAGTTTAAATGCAGGTTTACGAGCTTCAGGAAAATCTTCTACTGCAATAATGGTGCCAAGCCTCAGCTCAACGTTTTGAAAATCTGCCCATTCTATCTGATTCATGCTGTCTGGTTCATACCGTCTGATTCATACCTAATGCACCTGCCTTAGAACGTATTATCGTTAAACATGTTCTAAGGCAGGTGAAGTCACGTGAGCAATAGACTGCCAAAGTTCGAGGGTAAACTCTGTTCCTTCTCCAAAAACAGAACGGCAGGATAAGTTTCCCTGGTGATTGCCTGTGATGATTTGATAACTAATAGATAGCCCCATTCCGGTTCCTAATCCGATCGGTTTTGTCGTAAAAAATGGATTAAAAATTCTAGCTTGAGTTTCTGGATTCATCCCCATTCCGTTGTCTCGAATCAGAATGATCGCTTTGTCTTCAGAGGAGGCCGTGGTGATCGTAATGCATCCTAAATGCTCAAAATTTCCTCGTGTATTGAGTTCTTCTTGGCGCTCTTCAATCGCATCAATCGCGTTTACCAATAGGTTCATGAAGACCTGGTTTAAAAGACTCGTGTAACACTCGATTGGAGGCAAATCACCATAATTTCGAACGACCTGAATTTCAGGATTCCCGGCACGCCCGTTGAGTCGGTTTTGCAGAATAACTAGAGTATCTTCAATGTTTTCATGAATATCAACGGCTTTGTAATCAGCCTGATCGAGCCGCGAGAAGGTGCGGAGTGATTTAACAATATTTCGAATGCGAACGGCTCCAGTTTCCATTGATTTGAGAAGCTTGGGAAAGTCTTCAAGAATGTAGGGTGTATCAGACGCCTGCATCAAAGAGGCGATCGCCTCTGGAGGTTCTGGATAACTCTCTTGATAGAGATGTATGAGTTTGCTTAGGGTGCTAGCGTAGTCTACGGCGATCGCCAAGTTGCCATAGACAAAACTAATGGGGTTATTAATTTCGTGGGCAATGCCTGCGACGAGCTGCCCCAAGCTCGACATCTTTTCAGACTGAACTAGTTGAAGTTGGGCATCTTTTAGCTCTTGATACGATTGTTTAAGCTTCTTTGTCTTCGCCTTCGACTCTTCATAAAGCTGGGCTTGGTAAATGGCGATCGCCACCTGAGTTCCAATGCCTTTCAAAAGCTCAATTTCTTCATCTTGCCAAGCACGACGGGGAGAAATACGCCCGATTTGGAGACTACCTATTTTGCCACTGACCGTGTGGATGGGTAAGCAGAAGTAAGTCGCGATTCCCATCTGTTCAAGAAATAGCTGGAGTGAAGTGTCATCTAACGGATTGAGATGATCAATTTGATAGGAATGATTGCTGAGAATATGCTCACATAATGTCGGGAACGTATCTAACGGGTAGCGGCCAAGCCAGCTTGGTAAATGGGATGCTTTTTGCTCTGTAACTACTTCTAAGACATCTGAACTGTCTGACTCTCGATACCAAGCAAAGAGACAAATATCTGCCGATAAATCAGCCGCGATCGCCCGAACGAGATTTTGCAGAATAATGTCGAGGTTTAGAGAATCTCGCATTTCGGCACTGATGCGATTGAGCAACTGGGTTTGATGCAGCAAGCGGTGAATTTTAGCCTCTGCGCGTTTGCGTTCCGTAATGTCTCGAACAATGACCAGCACTTCCTCATCATTGATCGCAATCACACGCGTCTCTTCCGAGCGGACATCGCCCTCCACAGCAAGCTCATAGTCATAAAACTGAACGTCGCGCGTTTGTAGGGCTTGCTGAACATAAAACATCCGCTGTTGAGCTTGTTCAAAGGGAAGAACATCGTAAATGTTGCCTCCTGCACAGGTTTGGGCTGGGTTCAGCAGCTTCACCCCGTCTCCCGTCACAACATCGAGATAGGTGCCGTCTATACGGAGGCGAATCATCAAATCGGGAATCACCTCAACCAAGGCCCGGTAGCGGGCTTCTCGCTCACTCAGTTCAGCCGTACGCGCCTCAATCTTTGCCTCTAGATCTAGATTGAGGTGTTGCAGCTCTTGTTCAGCCTGTTTTCGATCGGTGACATCTCGAATAATGACCAACACCTCGTCGTCATTCAGAGGCGCAATGCGGACTTCTTCACACCGCAGATCTCCGTCATCGTCAAAGAGTTGTTCATAGAGCTGCACGCTGCCTGTCTCAATCGCCCGGTTTGCGTAATCTATCCGCTTGTCAGCCATATCTCGCGGCAAGACATCGTAAATTCCAGGTTCAGTTACAGACTCTGATGGATATTTGACGTGAACTGTGCTGCCTCCTAGCATGAGGCTGTAGCGACCTTCGCGGTTCATTTGAATCAGGAGGTCGGGCAAGGTATCAATAATAATTCGATTGGTTTGCTCGCTCTGTCTGAGAGCCGCTTCGGCTTGCTTCCGATCGGTAATGTCGCGAATCATGAATAGAACTTCGTCGTCACCGCTTTTGACAATGCGAACTTCTTCATCTTGAAGGCGATCGCCAATTTGGATGCGCTGCTCGTAGAGTTGCAGCTCGCCCGTGCGCAGAGCTTGCTCAGCGTGGTAGAGATGACGCTCTGCAATGTCGGCAGGCACAATGTCTGTCATCGATAGACCCACCGGACTGAAGGGGGCAGCAAAAAAGTCAACCTCGCGGCTAGCCCTGACAATACGACGATAAACTCCATCGGCACCCAAACAAAACATATAGTCTGGAATTGCCGCTAAAATCGCTTGACTCTGGGCTTCGCTCTGCCGTAGAGCAAGTTCGGCCTGTTTGCGATCGCTGATGTCGCGCACCAGCAGCAGCGCTTCGTGATCTTTGTAAGGGACTACTCGAACTTCCTCAATTTGCACCCTGGTATCAGTGGAGAGATCGTGCTCGTAGACCTGCATCTCTCCTGTTTGTAAAGCTTGTTGGATGACCTCCAACCGTTTCTGAGCCGCCTCGGGAGGCAGGTCTTTGGAAACGTGACTTCCCACGAACTCCTTAAAATCGCCCAGGATATGGATGTTAGAGCTAGGTACGAATTCTAGACAAATCCCTTCACTATTTACACGCATCATCAGATCGGGTAAAGCACTGATCAGAGCACGTTGATGGGTTTCAGAGCGCTCTAATTCGTGTTCTGTTTGATCTCTTACTTCGAGTTCTGCTTGCAACTGCTGATAGGTAGTGGCGTGTTTGAGGGCGATCGCCACATGTACCGAGATCTGCTGCACGAGTTCGATCTCATCTGCCGGCCAAGTGTAGGGGCGATCGCGATAGCTGGCAATCATCAATCCCCAAAGGTTTTCCTCGACCACGATAGGGGTGATGAGCTTGGCGCGAATGTCAAAGCCAAGCAACATTTCCTGATGGCATAGGGTAAGTGCCTCAGCGTAGACATCGTTCACCGCTCGAATTTGGCCCTGACGATAGGGCTCGATCCATTCTGGAGAAACACAGGGATCGTGAACCTCACTGTGAAGAACGGAGCCTTGAGAGTCGAGAATAGATTCTGCAACCACAACACCGTTGAAGTCAGCCTGGAGTTTGTAGATAATGACGCGATCGCACTTTAAAAGCGATCGCACCTCTCTCACCGCATAATTGAGAACGTGATGGGTTTCTAAAGATGAACGAATCTGTTTGGCGATCGTCGATAAGAGTTCTTCTCGTTCAGCCCTTGCGCAAATCGTGGCCGTTCGTTCTACGACCCGTTGCTCAACATCGACCACACAGTCCTCGAAAAGATCTGCTTTTTCGGCCTCTAGCTGGGCAATGTGCGATTCCAGACGGTCTACTCGTTGAGACCACGCTAAAGACGTGAGCACATGCTGCAACCCTTCCCTTGTGATAAACCCGACCAAGCGATCGGTGTCATCAACCACAGGCAACCCGCATAGATGCTTGTGTCGGAGCTGTCGAGCGGCATTCTCTAGGGGAGCCATTTGCTCAATGGTCGCATGGGTGATGTCTGACTCACGCAGGGCGATCGCCAAAGGCGTCATCATCTGGCCCATCGTCAAGGTGTTGAGCGAGTTTCCTTGCACCGTGAGACGCAAAACATCTCGCTCGGCCACCAGACCCAAGATGTGCCCATTTTCCACAACGACAGCGCAGGCAGCACTCTCAGCCCCTAGGTGAAGATTCGCGTGCCCTGGCTCTGTATCGATCATCTGGGCGATCGCATCACCCACCAGGGTGTCTGGCGCAACGACCCATAGATCGCGAATAATGCGTGACTCTAGAGGCGAAAGGAGCGGATCGATGTCGCGAACGAGCATGAATGATTAGAAAAGGGATGAGTTTAAAGGATAAGTCGCACTTAAATCTTCATTGATCAAATTTATTCGTTGATCAAAATAATAAGCAATTCTAAAGACGATCTGAAAAAACTATTCATACAAAACCAGCCATGCAAAATCAGTCATCGTTCATGACGCTGATTTGCCTTTATGCTTCTTTATGTTAATACTTCCCTGATTTATGCTGATTAGCGCAAAACAAGAGACTAACCCATCGTCCCTTTATCTGTTTTGCCTTTTCTTGTGCAATAAGGTCAAGATACACCCTCTACATCTCAGGAATGGTTCATCCCTAACGGATCGAGTGATATACACCCTTAAAATAAGCAGTCAAAGAATAAGCAGTGAGATCGGCGATCGCCCGTCTGCCCCTGCCCCGGTGCAAAAATCGATCGCTATTTTGGCTTGCCCTATGATTGACCAATACCAGATCTGAATGCCAGACCTCCCCAGATGCCGATTCTCGCTATCCTAGAACAGAGGTTTTCTAGGTAAAAATCTATCGATTAGCAATCCACCAACCGATTCACAACCATTCATGACCCTCCTCATTGGCGTCTACTTCACCGTTGCTGAACCCCTGTGACAACGAACAACAGTCCCCTCCTCCTCCACAAAGATCCCGAACGATTAGAAGCTCGGCTCAAAGAAATTCCTCCGACGCCGGGGGTTTATTTCATGCGAGATGCCAGCGACAATATTCTCTATATTGGCAAATCGAAAAAGCTGCGATCGCGCGTTCGGTCTTACTTTCGAGACGACCATCGGCTCAGTCCTCGGATTGCTCTGATGGTGATGCAGATTGCGGAAATCGAGTTCATCGTCACCGACAGCGAAGCCGAAGCCCTCGCCTTTGAAGCCAATCTGATCAAACAGCACCAGCCCCACTTCAATGTGCTGCTCAAAGACGACAAAAAATATCCCTACCTGTGCATCACCTGGTCAGACCAATATCCGCGCATCTTCATCACCCGCAAGCGACGCCTCGGCAAAACGCGCGATCGCTACTATGGCCCCTATGTGAATGTGGGCGTCTTGCGCCGCACTCTGAGTATCGTCAAGCGCATCTTTCCCCTGCGACAGCGCCCGAAGCCTGTCCATAAAGATCGCCCCTGCCTCAACTACGACATCGGCAAATGTCCGGGGGTCTGTCAAAAACTGATCACCCCAGACGACTACCACAAGACCATGGAGAAAGTGGCGATGATCTTCCAGGGGCGGACTCAGGAGCTGGAAGATGCCCTCACCACCCATATGGAAAAGGCGGCTGAAGAGCTGAAATTTGAAACGGCGGCCTACCTTCGCGACCAGCTCCAGGGGCTGCAATATCTGGGAGCCGACCAAAAAGTCTCATCCCCAGACGACACCGTGACGCGAGATGCGATCGCCATGATGGCCGACGACCACCACGCCTGCATTCAGCTATTTCAGGTGCGAGCCGGACGCCTGGTGGGGCATCTCGGCTTTGTCGCCGATGCCCAGTCGGGCACGCCGGGAGACATCTTGCAGCGGGTGCTAGAAGAACACTACCAAACGGCAGAGTCGGTCGAAATTCCTGCCGAAATTCTCACCCAGCACGAGCTGCCCGATAGCGATATTCTCGCCGCCTACTTGACAGAACGGCGGGGGCGCAAGGTATCAATTTTGGTGCCCCAGCGTCAGTCTAAAGCCGACCTGATTGAAATGATCGAGCGCAATGCAGGCTATGAGCTGGCTCGTACCCAACGCTTTGCCGATCGCAACAACCAGGCCATGTTAGATCTGGCCGACATTCTCGATCTGCCTGACATGCCCCACCGGATTGAGGGCTACGATATTTCCCACATTCAAGGGTCAGATGCCGTGGCGTCTCAGGTAGTCTTCATCGACGGACTTCCGGCCAAGCAGCACTATCGCCACTACAAAATCAAAGATCCGACCGTGCGAGCGGGGCACTCTGACGACTTTGCCAGCATGGCCGAGGTGATCCGCAGACGGTTTCGCCGCTATGCCGAAAATAAGGTGGCCGTAGCCGAACGCCGCGCCGAAAGTTCTTCTGTGTTGGCTCCCAATACTATCCAGGCAGACTTTCCCGATCTAGTCATGATCGATGGCGGCAAAGGCCAGCTCTCTGCGGTCGTGGAAGTCTTGCGCGACATGAACCTGATGGATGAGGTGAAGGTGGTCAGCCTTGCAAAACAGCGAGAAGAAATTTTCTTGCCCGGTGAGTCGTTGCCGCTAACGACCGAGGCCGACCAGCCAGGAGTTCAGCTTCTGCGTCGTCTGCGAGACGAAGCCCACCGCTTTGCCATCAGCTTCCACCGCAAAAAACGCACGGATAGAATGAGGCGATCGCACCTCGACGACATCCCCGGTCTAGGCAGTCAGAGAAAGAAAGAACTGCTGGCTCATTTTCGCTCCATTGACTATGTGCGCGAAGCCTCAGCCCAACAAATTTCGGAAGTGCCCGGATTTGGCCCCAAGCTAGCGCAGCAGGTCTACGAATATTTTCATCCCCAGGCCGCAGACGTGACAGGTTAAGGCTCAAATCGCGCCTATTCATCCTCATCCCAATTGGGATATTGTTCTGGGGCTTTTCCGTGTTTTTCTAAAATCTTGCCGCTTTTGCCCTTGGGCTTGCCCTCTTGGAATTCCTCACATAAAACGTCAAATTCCCAGTTATCGCCAAAGTCAAACAGATAGGTCATGGTCATCCCCGGCTCTAGAGGCAAATCACCGACGTTGACCTCATCGGTATAGGGGCCTCCATTCCAATTGTTGTAGGGATGGTTGATTTCAACGGTGCGACCCATCGCGTTTTTGTATGAAAACATATCGAGGTGGTCAGAGTCGAAATCGACAGACTCCAGAATCAAGCTCGATAGCTGAGCCAGGGTTGACTCGCTAGAAATTGAAAGGCGTCGCCAACTTTTGCCTAGGGAAACCTTGAACATAAAGGTTCCGGTTTTGTGTTCAGGGGCGGCGGGGACGGTCAAGTTATCTTGCCACTCCGGGAAGTAGGGCTGCACGTAGGGCTGAAACTCTCCCCAGGGATGGTGAATGTTTTCTTGAGACTCCCACATGAAGTCTTGCTGATAAAAAGCATTGTTTAAAACAGCAACAAGCGTATCGCCGAAGGGCAGCGAGTTTAATTTCTTGATGCGCCATCCTTTGCCCGACTCTGGCTTCAGCGAATGAATATCGATCCAGCCAAACATCTGCATCAGGGCTACATTGTGAATCCCCGGCCAGTAATTGAGGTCTTTCTGGGCGTTGTAGTCTTTGAATGTCTTTAGCCTGTCTTTGAGCTGAGGCCAGGTGCGCAACACGTAACTTCCTTCGCTAAAGGGCGATCGCTGATCCCCAAGCACTTCAGAATCGCCTCGAATCACCCAGGCTTCTAACAGAGTGAAATATTTCTCAGTGGGATTGAGGGCTTTCCACGACTCATATCGTTCTGCACTGCGGGTCAGATAGAGCGTTTTGCCGACACCCGTGATTTCGGCGATGCCTGTGGTGCGAAGCAGCAGATACAGCCCGTGCAGGTTGGGGTAAGACTTTTGCTGGGGGCGCTTGAGGTCAATCTGAATGGGATGGCTGAGCCGTGCATTGAGATCGCCCAACACTTTGAGTTGCAGATGTTGCAGCTTGCCGCTGACGGGGAGGCCGCGATCGCCCATCGCCTCCAACAGCGCCTCAAAATCTTGAACAATCGTCCCTGGCTCTGTTTCTGTAATCGTCTGCTGCTGAAGCTGGGCGATCGCCTCTTCTGATATTTCGTGTCCTTCCGCTGCGACGAGATGCCGCATCTCATCGGCTTGAAGCTGTCGCAAAAAGTCTGATTCTTCCTCGTCTCCAGAGTCGAGCGGCTCTGCAATCGAGACATCACCTGCGTCAACGAGGTGGCGGGCGATCGCCTCCACCAAGTCATCAGGGTTTGAAGACAAATGCTCTAGCCCCGGCATTGGCCCCAGCCCCATCTGCTGACTCAACAGCGCCACAAATTCTGGCGGCACGCCTTCAGGAATGGGATAAGCCGCTAATGGGTTTTGCCCCGTTCCCATCGCCGTCATCGGGCTAGGCAAGCCGGGAAACCCAGGCGGCGGGGTTCCGGTTTCGCGAAGCTGCTGGTTGTACTGTTGCTGAAAGGCTTCTACCTCTTCCTGAGAGTTCATATCAAAGCCCGCAGCCTGCCCAGCCATAAGAAACGATTTGGCAATGCCAAAGTTGCTGGGGTCAGTCATGGTGTCTTTGAAGGTGGGCTGGATCTTACGGAGAAAAGCCAGAATTTTCTTGCTGTAGCGCTGCTTGTGTTGGCGCTGCATATATTCCCAGAAGGCGATCAGTTCTGGAACGATGCTGTCGGCATCGTCGGGGTCAGGCAGCGAGAGCTTCTGAGGAAAAAGTCTCAGCATAATTTCCTTGACATCGCGCTCTTGCATCTTTGGCAGCGTCTTTTCCAGATAGGCATAGCCAAACATGACGAAATTGCCGATCCAATCCCCCAAATATTCCTCTTCTTCTGGATGAGCTGCACAATACGCCTTACCTTCAGGAGAGTCTGCAAAGGCAGTGAGCAGCTCAGGAATATACTCACTTTCCAACACGTCTATCGCGTCGTCGAAGTCTGAGATAGTATCGATTTGCTTCAGCTGAAATGCCATGATCTTCTCCGCAAAGATTGAGAGGGATGCATTCAAGACTCGTCAGAATAAAGCTTGTTGTTTGCCCTAGATAAGCTCTATTCTGAAGCAGATTTATGGGTATTTTCACCCTCAAACGGCAGATGTGTCGAGTTAAAGGTTGGATTTAAAGTTCCTTGTTTGAAATTCCTTGTGTTGCAAAGCCTCATTTTTCGAATAGGCTAGGATCAACCTTAAGCAAGACGATTAAGCAGAACCATTTCAGCGACATGCCGCTGACCTTAAAAGGATATGACTCTATCTGCCTCCCAAGCGATACAACAGGCGCTACAAACCGATACCTGGGTGAATGCCACCTGGGATGAGTTTGTCGCCACAATGGAGAAGCCGCAGTTTGAAGAGGGCAGAGGCTACTTTGACAATAATGATATGAGGGTCGAGATGGCTCCGTTAGGTGCTGGCCATGGGCGACACAATTCAGTGCTCTCAAAGGTCGTTAGTCTCTTCGCAATGCTCCGAAATATCCGCATTGTTGAATTTGTTAACTGTAGTTTTTACAAGACAAAGACACGAAGCTGCCAACCTGACCTTGCCTTCTACATTGGCGAAGAATTTCAGTTGCCACCTCAAGACAATTCGCCTATTAACGTGGATAGTTTTGGGCCACCGTCTCTGGTCGTTGAACTAGGAGCCAGTTCATTTAATGATGATTTGGGAGCCAAGCGACTGCTCTACGAACGGCTAGGCGTTGCAGAATATTGGGTGGTGAATGTAGCCGAACGAAGCCTGATCGCGTTTGCGATCGCCAATGGTCGGAGTGGCGAAGTGAAAACCTCTGAGGTGTTGCCGGGGCTAGACATGGCGCTGGTTGAAGAAGCCTTGGGGCGATCGCAAGTCGAAAACGACAGCACTCTGATGCGCTGGCTGATGGATACCCTCCGATAAAGTCCTAGCCATTGGAATTCTTCCATGCCTTCGTGTTACTTCACACTTCAAGGGTTGGGGTCATGCCATTGGCAACACCCTATAGAAATAGCCTATACTCCTTGGTTGCACATCCATTTAGTTGAGTGAGCAGACAATGGTAAACGACAAGGTGTTTGGGTTGCCTCGGGTCAAGGTTCATCGGCAAGCGGCCAATCCCACTGAACTGTTGCTGTTGAAACAAGGCGATCGCGAACAGATCAACTGGGCCGGGACAATCTTAGGCGTACCCGATGTATGGACTCAGACCCAAGGAGAAAACGTCAAAGTAGCGGTGCTCGATACGGGCATTGATCTCGACCATCCTGACCTTGAAGAAAGCATTGTCGGTTACGAAGATTTCACAGGCGATGGCATCGAAGATGTCAACGGTCACGGCACTCACTGCGCTGGCATCATCGGCGCACGGCTCAACGACACGGGCTTTGTCGGAGTAGCGCCAAAGACCGAATTGCTCGTGGCTAAGGTCTTAGGCAACGACGGCAGCGGCGCGTTTCCCTGGATTGCGGATGGCGTGCTGTGGGCCGTGGAGCAAGGAGCCCAGATTATTAATATGTCGCTGGGCGGCCCCTTTTCTTCCCATCGGCTCTTCCAGGCAATTCATATTGCATTGGCTAGAGGGGTGATGGTGATCTGCGCCGCAGGCAATGAAGGATCGCTGTTTCAGAATAATATTGGCTATCCGGGGCGCTATGGCGGCGTCATCACGGTGGCGTCTCACGACGAAAATGGGAATCGCTCTGGCTTCTCGTCTCGCGGCGGAGAAATCGATGTGATGGCTCCAGGCTCCAACATCTGGTCTACGTTTAAGGACGGCGGCTATGCAGAGCTGAGCGGCACATCGATGGCGGCTCCCTTTGTGTCTGGACTGGCCGCGCTGATCGTGTCGAAGCATGAAAGCGCTGAAGAAAACGGCACGCCGCTTGAAAACACCGAAGACTTAAAAAATCACTTGCTTTGGATGGCGGCTCATCCGGGCTATCACGACAATGAGGCGGGCTATGGGCCTCTACAGCCGTTCCAATATTTCAGCCGCACGGTTCAGCTTTAGGGTAAGTAGGTGGACATAAATAATCTCGGGGTAGGGTGTCGTTAGGCAAAGCCGTAACGCACCATCAGCTAAGGATTTGATGCGTTACGCTAGCGCTAACGCATCCTACAGGAGAATTAAGGCTACATACTTACCGACATGGGTGCTGCATGGGGATGAGGCAAGCTGCTTGTGATCGAAGTGATACAAGTGAGTCATGGGTTTGAAGCACAGTGGGGAGCAATTCCCGAGTTCAATCCACAAGAAGATGTTCAGACTCACCCCATGAGGAAAGGCGATACGGGCTTCGCCCAAGTTCCCCAACGCCTCGTGTTGCGAAACCTCAATTTGACCCTGTCTGAGCAGCGCATTGGCATCATTGGCAGCAATGGTTCGGGGAAGAGTACCTTTGCCCGATTGTTGAACGGACTGATTATTCCTGATCGAGGAAAAGTTCGCATCGAGGGACTTGATACACGCCAACAGGCCAAGGCCGTGAGGCGACGGGTCGGATTCGTCTTCCAAAACCCTGACCATCAGATTGTGTTTCCTACCGTTGAAGAAGATATCGCCTTTGGGTTGAAAAATCTGAAGCTGAGTCGTGGTGAGATACAGCCCCGAGTGACGGAGATACTGCGTCGCTATGGTTTGCTAGCCCATCGCCATCATCCGGCCCATTTGCTCAGCGGCGGCCAAAAACAACTCTTGGCGATCGCCGCTGTCTTAGTCATGGCTCCTGACATGGTGGTCTTTGATGAGCCGACAACGCTGCTCGATTTGAGAAACCGCAACCACATTCAGCAGGTCTTGCACAGCCTAGAGCAACGGATTATCGTGGTGTCTCACGATTTAGAGTTGCTGAGAGACTTTGATCGGGTGCTGGTGTTTGATCAGGGAGAAGTCGTGATGGATGCATCTCCGGCGATCGCCATTCCTGACTACATTCAGCGCATGACGAGTCGATGATGGATGCAGGTGACACGCTCACAGCACATCACGAGAATCAATGACATGACCTTTGGCATTTATCGCCCTGGCACATCTTTTATTCACCGCTTATCGGCTAGCACCAAGTTAGGGGCGCTTGCACTGGTTGGCATTGGTATCTTTTTCATTGACTCGATTCCGTTACTGCTGGGTGGATTGGCAGGCGTGATCGGACTGGTGGCGATCGCCCATATTCCGGCTCGTGTGGTCTGGAGTCAGGTGCGCCCGGTGCTGGTGGTTCTCATTGTGCTGGTGCTGGCTCACAGTTTACTAACGCACTGGCAAACAGGTCTGATGTTGGCGCTGCGGTTTCTCATTCTCGTTTTGCTCGCCACCCTCACCACCCTCACCACTCGCACCCTAGACATGGTGGAGGCGATCGCCCAAGCTTTGCGTCCTCTCAGACGGTGGGGGGTAAACCCTGAGCAGATCAGCCTCATGGTGGCGATTGCCCTTCGATTTATTCCGGTACTGCTAGAGCAGATTCACGAAATCCGCGATGCCCAACGAGCTAGGGGACTAGAGCGACCCATCGTGACACTGTTGATTCCCCTGTTGGTGAGAACGCTGCATCTTGCCGACGATCTCACCGATGCTCTCGATGCCCGCTGTTTTGACCCATCTCCCGCAACCCATGAGCCAGATTGTCTAGCCAATCGAGAGACGCTCAAATCACACCAAATTCAACGAGACGACTCAACCCATCAGAATGGTCATGAGGATTTTTAGTGAAAGGTGAGTAGTAACATCTAGAATCGCGAGCTATAATAAGAGATCCAAGGGCAGAATAAGCATTGCTTAATTGTTCTTGAGCACGGGGCTGTAACGGTTTCGACGTTTTGGCGAAAGCTACTTAGTGATTCAGGCCGAGAGTGAGTCTACTCTCGTTAAACAAGGCTCAAACAAATGTAAGTGCGAACAACATCGTACCTTTCGCTCGCAAAGCTGCACCTGCTGTTGCTTAAAAAGGTTTAACACCGCGAGCGTCCATAGTTCGACTCCGTTAAGGATTATGGACTTAACCCCAACGGATGCTCTAGCCGATTGCTTCTGGTCAACGGTTAGCTAAGACTTTACTAGAGAGCCCTACCACTTGGGTTAATAAGTGGCTCCCGCCTTGAGGATTAGATAGGCTAAGCCTGTGAATGAGTTGAGTATTAATACCCAGAGCGGACACGGGTTCGACTCCCGTCAGCTCCACTTTTAATGATTCGTCTCCGCGACAAGAGCATCACTGCATCGCCTTCTGTGCATCCCAGTGAGGGGTGAAGTTTCTTGTAGATTTCCTGTATTGAATAGGTTGACTCACAAAACTCTGCCCTGAGGCTGTTGCAACGGTGGCTCTGTAAGTCTATCTCTGTGATCATCCATTTCTTAATCAAGTTCTTAATCAAGGATGAGTTCACCCTTCTACCGGGTACAAGAAGGTTCTTCTTGACGAAAACTCTTTGTTCAATGATTATCAAGCCAGAGCATAACTGATATCGATTATGCCAGGTGGCGGGTTGTCCCCTATTAACCTTCGTAGACGGTTTATAGACCCATGAGCTTACTCGGAAATATAATTTGGCTAGTTTTTGGCGGGTTCTTCACAGGAATCGGCTACATTTTTGGCGGAGCTTTAGTCTGCTTGACCATTGTGGGTATTCCTTTTGGGCTTCAGGCCATCAAGCTGGGTTTTGCCAGCTTTACGCCCTTTGGCAAAGAAATTGTCGAAGACAAAGGAGCCGACAGCACCCTCAAATTGGTTTTCGACATTCTCTGGGTGATTTTGTTTGGCTGGGAAATTGCGATCGCCCACCTCACCGCAGCCGCCATCCTCGCGATTACGATCATTGGCCTGCCGTTTGCGAAGCAGCATATGAAGCTGATTATTTTGGCATTTCTTCCCTTTGGTCGCGACCTGCGCCCCATTCAGCAGAGTGAATCTCTAGGATAATGAGTGGTTGCTTTAAGCCAACCAACGTCCAGAATTCACCTTATGAAAAGCTCGTCACAATCAGCGCAAACTCCTGTGATTTGCAGTAACCCACATTCGCCCAACTCTCGCTAAGATCGATACTAGTCGGCTCTGTATCTCTGCATTTACAGGCTGATGCTATTACTTAGGATTCACACTGGAGTATTCACACTGGGGCTTAGTATTCACGCTTGGACTGTTGTTATTTGGCTCGTTAAACGAGTAAATCAACGATGTTTAATCCGACTCAGACGCTAATCACGACCTTCGTCCAAGAACTTCAATCTGGCTACGAGCAAAACTATGGTGGGCTGAAGTCAAACTATGGCAACATCATCGCCTGGTCAGGGCGGATGGCGCTAGAAAATATTGCCAATAGCGATGCGCTCTATCACAACGTTGAGCACACGATCTTAGTCACCCTAGTCGGCCAAGAAATTCTTCGAGGTAAGCATATCCGTGAGGGTGGTGTCTCTTGCGAAGATTGGCTTCACTTCATGATTTCCCTGCTGTGCCACGACATTGGCTACATCAAAGGGGTGTGCCGTGCCGATCGCGATGGCTATTACGCCACAGGAGTTGATGGCGATCGCGTCTTCTTGCCTGCTGGCTCCACAGATGCGGGGCTGACTCCCTACCACGTCGATCGCGGCAAACTCTTTGTAGAAGAGCGGTTTGGCGGCAATACCTGGCTCAGTGCCGATGTCATCAAGCAAAATATCGAATTAACTCGATTTCCTGTGCCTGATGACTCAGATCACCAAGAAACCAAGCAATATCCGGGGCTGGTGCGGGCGGCTGACCTGATCGGCCAACTTAGCGATCCCCGCTATCTCAACAAAGTCAGTGCCCTGTTTTATGAGTTTGAAGAAACAGGGTTCAACAAAAATGTAGGGTACAAAAATCCGGGTGACTTGCGCCGCGAATATCCTAAGTTTTATTGGAATGTGGTCTACCCGTATATCAAAAACGCGATTGAGTATCTGTCGCTCACTCAGGAAGGCAAGCAGATTATTGCCAATCTGCAATCGAACGTGTTTATCGTCGAGCACGATCTATCGAGCACTCCAGAAGAGCAAGCAACGCCGACGTTAACCAAGGCCGTGAGCTAGAGAGTGGCGTTTGGTGAAGTTGAGCGATTGCATGGCATAGGGTGCATGGGATGAGCTGCGTTCAACGAATGCGCGAAGCAAATACGTTAACGTTAAATAACGTTACGTTATCACTAGCTTCTGCTGGAGACGCTCTGCTCTATGACTTCTCACACGCTTCCGCAATCGATTCAGCTATGTGCTGATGGCCCCTCTCTCTCGCCTCTCGGCATCGGCACTTGGGCTTGGGGAGATAGTTTTTTCTGGAGCTATGGCAAAGACTATGACGAAGATCAGCTTCAGTCGGCGTTTCATGCTGCGCTCGACGCGGGAATTACCTTTTTCGACACGGCAGAAATTTATGGCTTTGGTGAGTCAGAAAGGCTGCTGGGTCGGTTTCTGAAGCAAACAAATCAACCTGTGGCGATCGCCACCAAATATTTTCCTCTCCCTTGGCGATTCACAACCGACGCCGTCACAGACACCTTGAGAGCCAGCCTTAATCGCCTACAGGTCGATCAGGTTGCGCTCTATCAGGTTCACTGGCCCTTCGACTGGTTTATGGGGCAAGAGACTCTCATGAATGCCTTAGCCGATGAAGTAATTCAGGGGCGCATTTTGTCGGTCGGGGTCAGCAACTATTCAGCCGAACAGATGAAGCGAGCCCAAGAACTGCTGGCTCAGCGGGGCATTCCCCTTGCGGTCAATCAGGTGAAATATTCACTTTTGTCGCGCCAGATGGAGACCAATGGAGTAGTGAAAACAGCTCAAGAACTAGGCATTACGCTGTTGGCTCACAGTCCTCTCGATCAGGGCTTGCTGACGGGCAAATATTCTGTTGAAAGTGGGGCCAAGCCGACCGGGGCGAGGCAGATGAGTCCTAAATTTAGCCCCAGCAATTTACAAAAACTGGCTCCTGTATTCGACTGTTTGAAGGCGATCGCCCTCAAGCATGACCGCACGCCCGCCCAGGTGTCTCTCAATTGGTTGATGAATCAAGGCCGAGTGATTCCGATTCCAGGCGCGAAAAATGCAGAGCAGGCACGACAGAATGCAGGAGCGATGGGCTGGTCATTGGATGAGGAAGATGTGCAAACCTTAAATGCTGTTACAGAACCCTGGAAGTTTTAGAACCCTGGAAGTCTTAGCCTAAGCGAAAAGGGATGGGGCGATCGCCCCATCCCTTTTAAGTTCATTCCTTTCGAGAATGGCTGAGAGCTTCAGGCAGTTAGCCCTCGCTCTCTAAAAGTTGAACCTACAGGTTAAACCTATTGGTTGCCTAGACCATCTTCAAGCTCTTCTTCAAACTCAGGCTCCAGTCCTTCGTCATCACTGGAGGCATTGCTCATTCCATCTTCTGCCGCGTCTCTGAAAACACCGTTGACTTCATCTTCTACGGTATTATCATCGTCGTAGCCTTCGTAGGTCGAGTCATACTCGCGGCCCGATGTAGCATCGCCATAGCCTGTGCTGTATCCTTCTTCATAGCCCCGATCCATACTTTGAGGGCTGCTACCACTTTGAGGGCCGCTGCCACTACGATTGTCAGTTACGGAAGGACTAGCACCTACAGGTGGTGTATCTTCGAACAACTGTGCTGAAGCTGGCTTAGACATCGTAGGTGTCACAAAAGCAAAGGCTGTCAGCGTAGAAATGGTGGCTAGTAATAGATGTCTCATACGTATCTCCTATTTGTTGCGTTTAATGGCTTCGCGTAAGCCAAGAAGCAAAGAACTCGCTTCAATGCAATTCAAGGATGCAATTTGCGACAATTCGATTCTTCAACTTTTTGCTCATCGAACTGTTTCAAGTGTGGCAATTTATGATGCCCCTGCCATCCATCTTGCGGAGGTTCCTTTCAGAAACTATGTCGTCTGGAATACATTGCTCAGCTAAGCCAAGGGTGTGGTTTCGATGGCGATCGCCCCAACTGATGCACTGATTGGCTTGAGATAAGAAGCCATATGCTCTCTCGTTGAACCTAGAGAATTTACCAAACTCAACCAACGGAAGAGGATCGAAGGCTCGAAATGATAGATTATCCATGTAATTCGTTGTGGATGAGTCAGACCCATCTTTAATAGATATAGAGAGTGATCGTTTTTTGTCATCCCTTCTATTCTCGATGCTTCTGCGTTCCATGCTGTTGTACTTTGCGCGACTCCTATGACCGATGATTCTGCTAAGTCTCCCACTCCTGAACATTCAGATGAGATGTCTCCCGAGCCTAATGCTCCTGAGACGGAAGGGTCTGAATCTTCTACACCTGAGAATCAAGATGCCGAACCCACCACAGCAGAGCCATCTGATCGTGTCTCTGAAGCGTCAGCCGATGCCTCACTAGAAAGTCCTGAATCTTCAGAACCGCCAGCAGAATCTTCAGAAGAGACCCCGGAGTTTTCTGAAAAGCCTGAGGTATCTGCCGAAGCCGAAGCATCCCAAGATGAAACGGTCTCTGAGGACACAGCATCTGCAAACGACACTCTGACCGATAGCGAAGTCGCTCAATTGGATGACTCCGAAAGTCTGTCTGAGGTGACTGAGAATGCTATCGAAGCAGATCATGAGAGTCCTAGCGAAGCAGAATCAGATCCCGACCAGCCAGAAGCAAGCAAACCAGAAACAAGCGAACCAGAAACAAGCGAACCCGAGCAACCGACCAGTCCTCCAGAGCCTGTCTCTGCGGCAGCGCCAGTCAGCTCATCAGGAACGCTGGACAAGGTGTTGGCCGTGACGAAGGGAGGCACCGTCTGGACTCTGCAAAACTCAGTCAGCGCCTTAAATTGGGCTGTACTTAAACTTGAAGACGCCAAATCAGGATCGGAGAGTCGTGAGACTCAGCCCTCAGGCGGCGAGTGGGTTGAGAGACTTTGGGTGACGGTGCAGCCCCTTTTGCTTTTCGTTAGTCTGACGACGACGCGATCGCTCAATGCGGTGCTGACCTGGAGCCTTAAAAAGCTTGATGCTGATGCCGTGCCAACCTCCACGCCTGCGGTAGAAGCAGAAGCGGCAAACACAACGCTGTTGACCAATCTTGCAACGGCGATCGCCCGAACTCTGACCCCAATCCTGACTCAGCTGTGGCGATTGTGGTTGAGGCTGCTGGCAATTTTGCGCGATCGCCTCCTTCCCGAAAGCCTTAAAACTCTTTCAGATATTACATTAACCACCTTTGCTGCGGTTCTTTTAGTCGGCATTTTGTGGTTAACATCGGCCATTACCTCAGGGGGAGCACCTGTAGCAGCGCAAGAGCGTCCTGATTCTACTCCGGCCATGACGGCTCCTCCCTCATCATCAAAGCCCGTTCCTAATTCAAAACGGCTGGCTGTGCTTCAAGAGAAGGTGTCAGCGCTGACGGATGAGTATGCCGAAGGCATGGTGCAGTCAGTACAGGTCAACTTTGGGGGCGATCGCCTCATCGTCACCCTAGGCTCAGACTGGTATCGGTTAGACGCAGCGCAGCAAGATCAGCTCGCTCAAAGCCTGCTGGCCAAGACCAAGAAATTAGACTTTTCTAAACTGGATATGATCGACTTTAGCGGCACTCGCATTGGCCGCAGTCCAGTGGTCGGTGACGATATGATTATCTTCAGCCGGACGAAAGATCTGCCTCCAGACGAGCCGGAGATC
>JBARXP010000085.1:0-30213 GCA_049647405.1 Elainellaceae cyanobacterium
AAGCCTGATGAATACGTCATTCGAGACCTGAGCTTTACCATTCGACCGGGTGAAAAAGTGGCGATCGTCGGGCCAACGGGTGCGGGCAAAAGCTCTATTATTCGCTTGCTGTGTCGCCTATACGATATTCAGCAAGGTCAAGTTTTATTGGATGGAGCTGACATTCGAGACTTGCCCCAGAGTGAACTGCGGCAGCGCATGACGGTCATCTTGCAGGATGGGTTTATCTTCGCGGGTGATGTGAAAGGCAATATTGCCCTAGGTGAGTCTTATTCGAGGGAAGAAATTCGGGCTGCGGCTGAGCAAACTAACGTCGCCTCGTTCATTGAGCAGCTTCCTCAAGGTTATGACACAGAGCTGCGCCAGCGAGGCACCAATCTTTCGGGAGGTCAAAAGCAGCTGCTTGCGTTTGCCCGTGCCGCCATTCGCAACCCGCCGATTTTAGTGCTAGACGAAGCTACTGCCAATCTCGATGTCAGCACTGAAGCCATGATTCAAGAAGCCTTAGACCGGCTCCTGGTCGGGCGTACTGCCATTATTATTGCCCACCGCCTCTCTACCATTCGCAACGTCGATCGAATTCTTGTCTTGAAGCAAGGAGAACTAGTAGAGATGGGTAGCCATGATGAACTATTGCAGGCTGAAGGGCTATATGCCAGCCTCTATCGTCTGCAAATGCTAGAGTCCTAACAAATTGATGAATGACACCCTAATTTTTCTAGGCAAAATCATTTTGGCATCGGCAGCGATCGCCTTTCTGATCAAGTACGGCGCACCGTATCTGCCCCTGGCGGCCAATACCACGACGGTGCTGATTATCGTTTTTCTTCCGACCGTTGTCGTAGCAGCCGCAATGGCGTGGCGATCGCTGTCGTCTGAATAGGTTCTCGATATTCTAACTAGCGTCACTCCTACGATGAGCCTGACTCTGTTAGAAGTAGAGCAACAGGTTTAGCCCTGGAATGGTGCGCGACAGCGTCCACAATAGCAGCACCACATACAAAAGCCCCAAGCCCCACTGATACCAGACCAAGGTGCTGATCAGTCCGGGTAGATGTTCGTCTCGTAGGCGAATGTCATTAAAGCCAAACTTAATCAGATTAATCAGACTGAAATCGAAGTAGTTGAGCCAGTTCCAGCGACGATCCCAGAGAATAGGAGTAAAGCGATCGCGAAAAAATGGAAATTTGGGGATGATCGGTAACCGGGCAATCAGCAAACGAAGCTGACGGGCACTGCCATCTTCCACAAAATAGCTGCTGTCCATTAAATCGTGGTAGCGACCCCGACGATACAGCACCGTCAGCACGAGAACGGGAACGGGCACGCTCAGCAGTGTCAAACACAGCAGCGTCAGCCACGGTCGCTCCGAAAGCTGAAAAATAGCTCCTAGGCTGACTCCGCTGAGCAACGCCCCTGAGCCGATCATATAGACGGTTTCTTCAGGCGTGGGCACGACTGGGTAGGGGTACAGTTTGCGGAACCGATCAACGAGCCAAAACACCAGGCTAAAGTAGGCCACAATCAAAAACCCTGTGGCAAAGACCAGACCTACGCTCGTGCCATAGCGAGTGAGTACCAATAACCCATTCAAGGTGAGCCAGTGCAGTGCATCTAGACTCCAACTCGTCAGCGTGCGGGGCGCGATCGCCACCAGCTCATCGCTCACATTCACGTAGGTTGTCAGGTCAATGGCATCTAGCTTCAGTAGATCGGGTACTCGCTGAAATTGCTGCCGTTCTCGGTTTTGAGCGATCGCCTCGGCCTGAATTTGGGTCAGCCCTACCGCTCTTAACTCGTCTAACGAGGCTGAGTTGAGGTTGGTGGCGACGAGCCTCTGCCAAAGCAAACTAAGCCTCAGAGTTTCTGTCAGATATTCCACCTGATTTGCATCAGAAAACTGCTCAAGCTGTCGAAAATTGCGTACGAAATTACGCAGCAGCGTCTCATTGCCTTGCAGGGTCGGCACAGACAGCACTCGCCCAATCTGACCCGGATTGCCTAAAATCTTGGCATCTTCCGCATTGAATTCTAGACCCGAAACGTTCAGGTAAGCCTGATGCGAAAACGTTGCGTCGCCAAAGTCGAGTTGAACACGCACTGCGGCTCCTCGCAAGTTGACGGGTTCACTAAACTGCGCCTCTCGAAATGTCGCGCGATCGCCAAAGCTGGCATTTGGAAAAAACACCGCCTGGGCAAATGCTCCTTGGTCAAACGAGACCGGAGCCTGCCACTGAGCCTGACCAAAATCAACACTGTTAGACCAGCTGACGCCCTTCCAATCAACAGCACCCCGAAATAAGGCTCGGCTGAAACTCGTGGTTTCCTTAAACTCGCTGCCTTGAAACAGCACGTTGTCCAAAAATTGAGCCTGCACCCAGAGCGATCGCCCAAAAAAAATGCTGCCACGACACCACACCCCTTGCCGAAATGTGGCATCGGAAAAATTGACTCTCTGTCCAAATCGCGCTTCAGTTAAATCGAGAGAACCGCCGAACTGAGCCCCTTCAGCACTAATGGCTCGCTGAAAAAAAGTGCTTCTCAGAGATACGGCTCCCTCTACACGGGTCTGCACCAGATTGATCGGCCCCCGCACCAGCGAAATTTGCAGCGCATCGCCAAGAGGTTGCAGCAGTAATGATTGTGAAAGCCGCCCCAACTGCACAAGACGATGGCGATCGCGCTGAAGCTGTTGCTGCTCGGCATCGCTGAATACGGGCGGCAACGATGGGCTATAAAGAGGCACCCGATCGCCAAGCTGGCTCAAGTCTAGCTCGCCTTGAATCTCGGAGTAGCTCAGATCAAGGCCCACTGAGCTATTGGGTTGACGCATCCGGTCATGAATCAGCTGATAAAACGGCTGCCGCAGACTCGAATCTGAATCGGGACGCAGGTCAATGGAAAATCGCCGTAGATCAATTTGCTGTACCCCATCTCGCTGGACTGGCGCTTGAACTCGGTCGGTTAATTGGTCTAGGGTTAACACCGTCAGTTCTGAGGGCAAATGATCCGAGGATAAATGATTCGCTTGGGCTGGCCCAGCCCAAACCCCTAAGATGAGGCACCAAAACCCTAAGGTGCATAATCCAAAGCATCTCAACCTCAAAAAACGAGATCTGAAATGCAAGAATGAACACCCATGCAATCTCAGAAACCGTAATCCACTCAGCCCATGTTTAGCAAGTCTGAGGGAGAAGGCGATCGCCTCCCATATCCAACGTCGATCCATGTATGGCGAAAGCAAAACAGTTGCTCACACTATAAAGGAGATGGCTGAAAAGGAGATGGCTTATCCTTAATCCGCATCTCTTGAGAAGGGTAACAACAAAACAAACCGAATCCAGGATCGAGTTTCATCGTCGTGAGTCGTCTCCACACTTAGGCTCCCTCCCAACTTTTCAGTTTGACTCTTAGCCAGTGCCAGACCTAACCCTGTGCCGCCATATTTCCAGGCATGTTGATCAGGTGATTGGTAAAATAGGTTAAATAAGCGACTCAACTCTGAAGTCGGAATCAACACCCCAGAGTGACTGACCGTCAGCTTCATCTCGTTTGCCTGGGCCTCAATAGTCACCTGAATATGCTCTCCCGCTGGAGTGTGCTTGCAGGCATTTTCCATCAGTTCCGAAAGCACGCGCTTCAAGTAAGAAGGCACTGTGATGAGGGTCGGTAAATCTGGGGGGTAGGTGATGAGAAACTCTTGCTGACTTTGATCCATGCGAGCTGCATAGTCTTGCACAACATCATCGACAAGGGAAGCAATCTCAACCGGATAGGCCGCTCCTAAGATAGGCTTGCCGTAAATCCGCATAACATCCAACAAATTTTCGATGAGATGAGCTTCTCTTTGACACTCCTGCTTTAGGATCTGCATGTATTTTGAAGCTTGCTCATGCTCTGTATGAACAGAGTCTATGGGCTTTAGCATCAGCTCCAGCATTTGAGTCGCCATCCGAATGGATGCAATAGGCGTCCGCAGCTCATGGGAGATAGCGTTGAGAAAATTATCTTTGAAGTCATTGAGCTGCTCATATTCTTGAGAATGAGCGTCGGACTGACCCAAGTGAGATTGACGAATGGCGATCGCACACAAATCGGCAAGCTGCTGCAACAGGTCGCAGTCGGTGGTGTCAAAAGAACGCTGGGGCGATCGTGCCACCAAGATATCACCCAAGACATATCCTTGGTCGTCCACCATGGGGCACAGCACAACACTAAACCATTCCGAAACAGGTTCTTCGTCAGCAGAGGTCACCCAGAAGCAACCCTCGACCCGCTGCTGCTGTGTGAGCTGAGCATGAACGACGGCTTGCACTTCTCCAGATAGAATAAAATCGCTGAACTGTGAGCGATCGCCTGCTGCTCCAACAATCACGGGGGTAGGGTGGCGATCGTCCACGTTGTAGAACACTGCATTACAAAAGTCTGCACTCAGCAACTGTACGACTTCTTCAACGACAAACTGAATCACGTGATGTTTGTCAAAATTGTTTCGCAACTTCTGCGTGATCAGCCCTAATAGTGTCTTGTAACCGAGGAGCCGCTCTAACTCTGCGGTTTGCAGCTTAACCTGTTGCTGAACATCTAGCACCAATGTAGAATCTCCCCAGCCCGCCAAGCTCGACTCTTGCCGTTCAACCTGTTGAGTTGATTCAGATATCTGACCCTTATCGTCTTCCCAACATGCCGACGCTAGCCCCTCCTGGGTCGTTCGAGCTTGCACCTCCTGGGCTGCGCGGATGGCTTGTTCTTGATGATTGCGGCGAATTGCCACCTCAATGGCAAGCAACAAGTCATTCCGTCTAAAGGGTTTTAAAACGTAGCCAAACGGAGAGGTCTCCATCGCTCTCTGAAACGTTGCTTCATCAGCATGAGCCGTCAGATACACGCTAGGAATGCAGTACTGATCGTAGATTGTTCTGGCTGCGGAAATGCCATCGAGTTCGCCATCCAATCGTATGTCCATTAAGACGAGGTCAGGACGATGGCGATCGGCATGTAAAACCACATCTTCCGCCGTAGCAACGGCTGCAACGACATCGTGGCCGATTAGCTGCAAGATTTCTTCAATATTCCAAGCAACAACACGCTCATCTTCAGCAATCAAAATCTTAGCCATGAATTAATCATTCACGAATGGAGCAATTTTCTACGGTCTTCCTTCTATTAAAATGCATTTTCAAGTCGCAATTCATGAAGAATAGGCCAAGGCATTTGTTTAAATAGCCTATGCAGTGCAACGACTCAATCTCTGGAGTGGCAACCCATCGCTTTCTCAGGACAACAGCGACTCAAGACCAGGCACTGAATTCTGCCCCTATTTTGCCCCTATTTTGATTAATACCCATAGGATGATCAAAATCTGTGGCAGTGCCCCAATCTTGCTGCCGACCCATTAGAAGCCCCTCGGTCATCTTTTATAAGTCATTCACAAAGGCAAAATATCCAATTTATACAAGTCAATACTTAACACAATAGTCTAATTAATTTTGAGAAGGAAAAGACCTATTTTGTAAAGTAATATTGCGAAAAATGCGCCATAGACTCTTTTATTTGTCTTAGACTTCGCGCTTAACCTTAGGCAAAGTTCTATCCTGCTGCCGCATTTTTTATCGCTTTGATTCTATCGGCTTAGACTGTTGATTGAAGGGTAGAACTGAGACAAAACACCTCTCGCATTGCGAATAAGTTGCGAGTAAGGCTTGAGAATGATTGAAGTCATCTGAAGCCATCACTTAAATGATGTTGCGAAAAAGCGAAGTTCAGAAGCTTTCACGATAGTCTAAATATATACCTAAGAGTATATCGCTTAGGTATGTAGAAAGCTCTCGAACGTATGAGTTTATCTAGAGTCTCAAGCGAAACAGCGATCGCGGGAAAGACGATTTATAAGAGACGAAGTTCCGCAACTTATATTCTCTTCTCCGATTTGCGAAATGCCTCAGCTCTTACCCATTTAGCGGTGTTTCTCGATAGTGCCATGCTCGTCGCCCTTGATTGGCGATCGCACTAATTAGATTCGCAATAATTAGGTTCGTGACCATTAGATTCGCAACAAGTTTTCTACAACGCTACGGAGGTCTGTCGAGAGGTTGCAATGAGCTTCCAAAAAATTCTTGTGGGTCTGGCACTCACCCCGACAAATCAGAGCGTCTTTGAAGAAGCCTTAGAATTGGCGATCGCCAATCATGGGCAGCTTTTTCTCTTCCATAGTATTAGTGCCGAATCGACGATCGCCCCTCCACCTTTTTCAGGAGAGCTAGGGCTGTCGCCTCACCTCATCGAACAATCGTATCAAGTTGAAAAAATCCAAATTGAGCATCAGACTCGATATACCAAAGAATATCTGGCTGATTTGTGTAAAAAGGCGGCCTGCCAGGGTGTCTATGCCGAATCTGCATACCAGCTAGATGAACCGGGTCGTAGCCTATGCAGAAAAGCTGAAGACTGGGATGCCGATGTCATCGTTGTTGGGCGGCGAGGGCGATCGGGGCTGACCGAAGTGCTCTTGGGCAGCGTCAGCAACTATGTGCTGCACCACAGTCCCTGTACGGTGATGGTTGTTCAGGGGCAGAAAAAGTCACAGGAGCCTGCTGAAGTCGCTTCAGCTAGATCTTCGTAGCTTCCCTTTGCAAAACCCTGGTTTAGCTTCAGCAGCCTATCTTCAAAAGAGAGTCCTAGCAATGCGCTATATCTCACTGGCGATACTTGAATTTTAGATAGGCTGCATAACCCATGGTTGTGAGTGCCGTACGCCTACAACCATGGGAATTTTTAGCCGTCGCGTAGCTTGTCAATCAAGATCGGGCGCTTATGCCACCAACATATGCTCAAACCGCTTGAGCAAGACATGGCGAGTAGAGTCATCCACCTGAGTCACCGCACGATTCACCGCACTCACGATCGCCAATAAAGACGCCTTGACGATATTTTCGTGGATGCCTACTCCAAACACTGCGCTGGGAATAAAATCGCCCGATAGCTCAATGAAGGCGATCGCCGCTGCATCACTGCCGTGAGAGAGAGATCGCTCCTCATAGTGGTGGACGCGCACGTTGATATCGAGGGCATCGAGAAACGCATCGATGGGGCCATTGCCACATCCAGCAATAGAAAACTCTTGGCCGTTAAACTGCACCGTGGCAGTAATTTGCTGTTCTTCGTCGGTCTTGCCGCTTTCGCTGGCATGGTGAGACCCATAACGAAAGGGCACGACCTTATTCAAATATTCTTCGTGGAATAGCTCCCAAAGCTGCGGCGCAGTCATTTCGGTGCCGCGTTCGTCCATCACCCGCTGCACGACCTGACTAAACTCGATTTGCATTCGGCGAGGCATGGCAAGGCCATAGTCACGTTCTAGCAAGAAGGCCATGCCGCCCTTGCCCGACTGGCTATTAACCCGAATGACCGACTCGTAGCTGCGACCTACATCTTCAGGGTCAATGGGCAAATAAGGAATTTCCCAAAGTCCGGTTGGTTCATGGACAGCAAAGCCTTTTTTGATCGCATCTTGGTGAGACCCCGAAAACGCAGTAAACACTAAATCACCCACATAAGGATGACGGGGATGGATCGGCAATTGGGTACAGTCTTCGACCGTGCGAGCCACGTCGTTGATCTGAGAGAAGTCAAGACCGGGGTGAACGCCCTGGGTGTAGAGATTTAAGGCAAGGGTCACGATATCGACATTTCCGGTGCGCTCTCCATTGCCGAAGAGACAGCCTTCAACCCGATCGGCTCCGGCCAACTGAGCCAACTCAGCAGCGGCGATCGCACATCCTCTGTCGTTGTGAGTGTGGACGCTCAACACCGTATTGTCTCGATGCTTCATGTGACGGTGCATCCATTCCACCTGGTCGGCAAAGCCGTTGGGGGTAGAGACTTCTACCGTGGCAGGCAAGTTGATGATAGCTTTGCGATCGGGTGTGGGCTGCCACACATCGAGTACCGCATCACAGATGTCTTTGGCGAAGCCTAACTCCGTGGCTGTAAAAGTTTCGGGAGAATATTGGAAGCGCCATTCGGTGTCAGGCTGTGCTGCCGCTAATTCTTTAATCAAAAGGGCTGCCTTCTCCGCCATCTGAATCGTACCGTTTCGATCTTGATGAAACACAGTCCGGCGAAAGACAGGCGACGTTGCGTTGTAAACATGGACGATCGCCCGTTTCGCCCCTTTTAGCGACTCAAAGGTACGGCGAATTAAGTGTTCGCGAGCCTGGGTTAAGACCTGAATCGTGACATCGTCAGGAATGTGTTGGCTTGCCTGGGCGTTGCCCGTATTGCTCTCAATCAAATCTCGAACGAAGTCAAAGTCGGTTTGGGAGGCAGAAGGAAATGCGACTTCGATTTCCTTAAACCCGATCGCCACCAGCAGGTCAAACATTTGCAGCTTGCGGCGACGGTTCATGGGCTCGATCAGCGCCTGATTACCATCGCGCAAATCGGTGCTGAGCCAGACGGGGGGACGGCTGAGGGTCTGAGATGGCCAGGTGCGATCGCTCAAATCAACAGGCTGAAACGGACGGTACTTGGCCGATGGATTCGTCAACATGAAATAAATCTCCAGAGTCGTTTTCGGTGATTCAATGCGGCGTGAGGATTAAATGCCGCATGGGGAGGATGCTGCAATAGCCCAACGCATTAGCGGGCATCGAAGCTTAAGCCGTAAGAATTGCAAGCATTTCAAATTCGTCAAGCCCCAAACGGTGAGGAGACTGAGTTCATCAAAAGGCAACCTACAGCTTGTAGGCGTCCGGTGCTTATATGCGATGGAAAATTTTTATGTCAAAGTGTTCTGCGCCTACGGCGCAGGAGCAGCAGACCTAGAATTAGGTCAAATGAATGTAGAGAAAAATGCTGCTGCATTGAAGTGCGGTTTGAAACCCGAAAAATATTTGGCAAAACGTTCAACGCTTCGAATCGTAATCGAAGATACATTGTGAGGTCAAGTCTCTGATCAGGTGATTCATCATCTCAGAAGACCAGTATCTCGATATTTCAGAGTGTAGTGCCCCACTCATTCAGAAAACACACCTGCTGAAGGCAACGCTGACCCAAATTGAAGACGAGTGAAGTCTGCCCCCAACGACAGCACTGCGTCTCCGAGGACAGATAACGTGTCACTGTACATAAGTAAAGTAATGGACGTAACTGGACTCGAACCAGTGACCCCCACGATGTCAACGTGGTGCTCTAACCAACTGAGCTATACGTCCGATTAGGCAACAATACTAACACAATTCTCGAACCTGTCGTGAGTCTTTGCTAAATACCTGCTGAACATGGAGAAGAGCGATGGAGAAGAGCGATCGCCACTCGATATTCTTTCTCATTCAGACTAGAACCTACGTTTTTTTGGTTTACGCTGATGTTGGTGTTGAACGAGTCCTGTGCCTGGAGTTCTCTTGAATGAGTCAACGTTCGTCTGACAACAGTTCCTCAGATGCTGCTAATCACGAATTGTCTGTGCAGCATCAAAGCGACGAATCATCGCCTGACCCGACTCAGATCGTCTCTCAGCAAATGCAGGACAGGTCTCAACCATCGGCTTCTTCTAGTACCGGAAATTCCTCGCTTAAAACCGCCGCTGCTCCAGCCAAGCTAGAGACTGACAACGCCTCACTGCCCTTTCCAGCGGGAGGGCTGATTGGAGTGTCGCTGCTGGTTATGGTCGTGGGGTTGGGGCTTGGCATTAACTGGCTGGGACTCGCCGGAGCGATGATTGCTTTGGTGATTTCGCTGCGAGTCGTTTGGCAAATCTCTGCTCCAGTGCTAAAAAATCTGGTGTCTCCGCAGCAGCGATCGCTCACTATCGCCATTTTAGGGGTGTTGATTTCAGCCTTTGGAGTCTTGATTGCAACGGGGCTATTTGATGAATTTCTGCGATGGTTTAACTCCCTCAACTGGGATGCAGTCGGGGCGCTGGGCGATATCTTTGGGGCGGTAGGGCAAATCCTAATCGCCATTCTTGCGGTCTACATCGCGTGGCGGCAATATGTCATTTCCAAAGATTTGACCATTCAGCAAAACCTGATTACCCAGCAGCAGACCATTGATTCCTATTTCCAGGGCATTTCTGAACTGGTGCTTGATGCGGAGGGTCTACTCGAAGATTGGCCCCAAGAACGGGCGATCGCCGAAGGCCGTACGGCTGCCATTCTGAGCAGTGTTGACGCAGGGGGAAAGGCCAAGATTATCCGGTTTTTGTCGCGCTCTCGCTTGCTGACCCCCCTACGACGCGATCGCCATCTCGGACGCGCCATGCTCGACGGAATGGGAGGCTATCAAGAAGACCGCGACTACGGCATTCGCGTGATTGATTTGGGAGTGATGCTCGCTACGACCTCGCTCTTCAAAACCGATCTGCGCTGGACTGATCTAACTGACGCAAACCTGGTGCGATCGGATTTGAACGGTTGCGATTTGGTCAAGGCTAACCTAGCGCGGGCAATTCTCTACGAAGCACAACTGCGGGGCGCAGACCTGATGGGCACGCGGCTGTTTTACGGTTCGCTCAAAACGGCTAGTCCTCGAACACGGGCAGACATTCCTAACTATGAGACGGGAGCCTTTACTGGAGCAGTGGTCGAAAATACCGATCTGACGGGCACCCAGAGAATGTCAGACGAACAGCGCCACTACCTTTGTGCCTGGGGTGGGTCTAAAACCCGATCGACGATTCCGGGGGGGTGTGAGGGCATTCCCAATCGCTTAGGACGCTAGTAAATTCAGAGGAATAGTGTCTACAACGCTTGGATTCATAGGTCTATGAATCCAAGCTAATCTGAGTCTATAGGGACAGCTTCGAACTCTCGTAAATGACAGGGTTTGAGAGCACTCATTAAGCAATTTGCAGCGCGCTAGGTACCTGTTCTCTTCTTGCAGCTCTCAGCGATCGCAAGTAAGTTCCGTAGCACCGAGTTGAGGTAATAATGGCCTTATTGACAGATATTGGGTCGTTAGCATTGACGGCGATGATCGGTGGCAGCGACCGATTATCCACATAGCCTAGAGCCCGCAGGATAGCCTCAGGTCTGCAAGCATCAGGCATATCCATATGGGTGACCCCAATCATGGTGGGAGCGTGCGATCGCTGCCTCATAAATGACAACATACGCCGTGCCTGGAGTAATTCATCTGGACGATGGGCTGATACAAGCAAAATATAAAAGTGGGCTTTACGAATTAAGATGTCCCACATAAATTCGAATCGGGCTTGCCCAGGTGTTCCATAAAGATGGAGTAAGACATTTGGAGTCAGTTGCAGTCGTCCAAAATCTAGACTAGTCGTTGTCTTCTGTTTGAGCTGTGCTGTGCGATCGGTAGCGCGACAGTCGGTATCGACAACTTCGATATCACTAGCCGAACGAATAAACGTAGACTTGCCTACACCAACAGGCCCCGTAATAACCAAGCGCAAAACTTCCATAAGACACACCAAATAGGGTAATCAAACGAGTCAAGATAGGAACATAACTTATGCACAAAAACCTCTATTTGAAGCTTTAAGCTAAAGCTTCAAACCATTTCTAGAGATGCTGAAATAGAGTGAATGAGTAGATGAGTTGCTGACACTGGCTCAGGCAGCTCTCTTTTGGCAGAACAAGAGTAATTTCAATTTAGCTCTTTTCTAAGTATTGAAATGTGCTCTTAACCTTTACTGTGACTGAGTTCGCAATCTTCTTTCAAAACAGTTTCTGTGTACTCATCGCCTAATTAAGCACTTGTATTGAGTACTTCAGGTTGCCTGATTGAACGGATTGAAAGAGATCTAAATTGTTCTCACACAGGGGCATCTACACGATCTCCGTAACTGTTAGTAAAACAAAATGAAGCGAGATTACAGGAACAGAAAATAACGAGCCAGACATATCGACTATCAGAGATATGTCACTTGAGCAAGGCAGAGAGCTAGAACAGCTAGATTCAGTATCCTAAACAGACTTAAGTGCTTAAATAAATAGACCCTAGATCATTGTCTATTTATTGGAAGAGGAGACGATTAAGCTGAACGAAGCTTCTAGATTGCATGCCTAGAGTCTAGGGGGAAAATCCTTTTTCAAATGTTGAATTATTATAAAATTTTTCGCCAAATAAAATCGTGTCCTAAGGCTTCTGGATATGGTCATAATCGATGGCTGAGATGACCAGTCGAGGTGACGAAAGCAAAGCGATAACGAGAGAACTATCGCTCAAGATTCTTGATTGCCAATGCACAACATTGATACGGCATTTATGAATGCAGCTGCATAGGTCGGGTTTGAGATGACTCAGATAGAATTTGTATGGGGCTCTTATTGAGATTTTTGGTACTTGCGAACTGTTACTACATCTCCTAAAAGCTTCATCCCGTTGCACATCTCTTCTAAACTATGCGTCGAGTCCTTCAGCTAATTATGAATGCCGTGGCGGTGAGTGGGCTACTGATAGGAGCGCTAATTTTACTGTTTAATCTTGTGGTTAGCCCTGCATGGCAAGATGTTGAAACCGGATTATTTGCGGCAAATCCGGTTCGTTGGCTGCTAGATGCTGAAAACAGTCCGCTTAATCAACCGCGAGTGCTGCAAACGGTGTGTCTTTGGGCTCGACTTGAACCCTTGCCTCACTCAGCCCAAAACATCATCGTTAACTCATCAGGAGAGCTGTTTGATAAGCGCTACACCGTTAGTTTTAAAGCCAATGCTGGCGATATTGAGCGGTGGCTGGCTGCATCGGCAGGGACTCAGTCTCAGATCGCACAACAACAACCAATGGGCGATCGCCACTACATCATTCAGCCTCGCGATGCGGCCTCTGCTGAAGTGACTGTTTTGGCCGATCAGCAAACGGTCAAAATCAAAGCGGCATGGTCATCATCCGGCTGAGGTCGAGCTGATCGGCATCTAGTCCAACGACCTGATATCAGCCTCTTCGAGCGTATTTGTCACGATTTAAGCCTTCACGATTTAAGCCTAAAACTCTCGTCGGGAAAACACAAAGGTGGCGATCGCCAAGAGCAACGCTGCGTAGACGATGCCATAGAGACCATGGCCTAGTAGCTCAAGGGGAGACGGCAACAGGTTTGTGCCATACACCGCCTCATTGCGCCAGGTGAGGCGAGACAAATCGGGCAAAACCAGATACGCGATTTCGGTAATGCGCTCAAGGGTGGCGTTTTCAGATAACTGACCAAACCCCACCAAGTCTCGGCTAAAGTGCCCCATGAAATACACAGCAAAGGTCAAAACCGTCGCTAAAATCGAGCTGGTGAATACGCCAAACAAAATAGCGACAGCTGTCATGAGTGAGAGTTCGAGCAACTGGTAGACCACCGCCAGTAAGATGCTCCCCAAAGGAAACGACGCCCCATTAAACAGCAGCACCCCCACGTAAATCAGCGTCATGGCCGCAACGAGCACCGTCAACACGCCAGATAAGCCCAAGTGCTTGCCAACGATAAACTCACTCCGACTAATGGGTTTGGCAATCAGCACAAAGACCGTACGTTTCTCGATTTCTTTATTGATTAAGCCCGTACCGACAAAAACTGCTGTTACTAGGCCAAACACGCCTAGAGCCGCTAAGCCCACGTCGGCCAAAATCTTGTCTTGGGTATTGGCGGCGACATAAGGCAATAATGTGGAGATCGCCATCAGCGCGATCGCAAAAAAGCCAATCAAATAAAGGATGCGATCGCGAATCACCTCACGAAATACATTTACGGCGATCACCCAAACGCGACCAATGCTCATGTCATCTCCTCAACCCTTACTAATAAACATCTACCAGCAATTCTCATTATGGTTGCGCCTCAAAACCCGCAAATAAATTGCGGGCTACAGACGATCAAGTCCCTTCGGGACTGATAGCCGACAGGTCTTAGCCCCAACGGGGCTTTCACTGATTAGCCCGCAATTTATTCGCGGGCGGGTCGGAAGCGTAGCCAGATAGCCAACTCGCCAAACTGAGAATTGCTGAACATCTACAGCCGTTGTTGACAACCGTCAGTCTCAGTAACTCCGTTATTCTCAGCGCTCATCTCAGCTATCAAAGAAAGTATGCCGCTTTTTACTCCCGTATTCCCAGCTTGGTCGCTGATTCTTTTGATTCAGAACTTACGTACAACTCGCCTAAGCCTGAATAAACTCGTTGAAATGGTGGGCGCGACGCGCCCACCATTTCAACGACCTGCGTAAGTCCTGTGATTAAACAATCCCTTTAGAACTGTTCAACGTGAAAATTTCGCCATCAGGAACCCCGGCGAGAAATTAGCATCATGGCGCGATCGCACGCCATGCGGCTGAGATAAGAAGAAGACCTTGTCGGAGGAGCAGGAGTCAGGGGCGATGGCTGGCCTTCAGTATCACGGCCACTCCCTTCACGGCTACTCCCTTCACGGCTACTCCCTCCACGATCAATCCCTTCACCGCGATTGCCCGGTATCGATTCAACACCGGGGATAATATTAGGACTGGCACCTTCTGGCTCAGGTTCGGGGTCAGAGTCTGGAGCAGGAGACGACTCGTTTCCTGGGAGAAGGGTGGCATAAAAGTTGACGGCATAAAGGCTAGCCTGCACCCGCTTTAAGCGCGACTCATTTAAGCGCGACTCGGGCGCGCTAGCCCTAGAAAAACGGTCGTCTGACAGGTTGCGGGAAGAGTCGTTCTCCGCTGAGCCATTTCCATTTTGATTGGGCGGAGCCTGGGGCTCATCCGGAGATGGTTCTGTGGATGGCTGTGTGGATGGCTGTGTAGATTGCTCTTTTTCGTACGCCTCCTTAGAAAAAATACGGCAGCGGCGCTCTAGGCCGATGCGGGTCGGTCGAGGCCGCAAGCGTTCAGATGGAGGAACAGGCTCATCTTGCTCAGCCGCTTCTCGCTCCTGCGGACTTCTCAACTGAGCTTCGTTTTCAGCATCTACAGCAGAAATGAGAGGAAACACCTGAAGTCGTAGTTCTGGGTTATAAATTTTGTCTGGAGCAATATTTAATTCCCAATTGGGATCAATGCCCTGATCTTCAAGCTGTTTCTGAAATTCATCGTTTAGCTCAGTTAAGTTATCGGCAGCTCGCACAAGCCAACTCCGAACGACTGGAATAGGGCGCGACCGCAACGTTTCATTCACGGTTCTTTCAGCGATATCGAGCACCGGAGGTGGCTCGCCGAGCTGCACGACAAACGTACTTTGGCTGAAGTTGCCTGCAACCAAGGCAGGGTATTTGCTTAAGGCCCAATCTTGTGCCACAAAATGAACGCGAATCCACGAGCTAATCAGCAGGCAAATCAGCGTAGTGAGCACCATTTCCTGCCGCGCTGCGGGATTAGGAATGTTGTACTTATTTTCAGAAATGATAGCGAATCGGGGCAAGGCTGAAAAAATAGCAAACACAATCGGCCAACTGACAAAGGCGATCGCCCGTGTCGAAGGGTTCCAGAGGGGAAAGGCGAATGCGCTGGCAAGCCCACTGGTGACCCAAATCGCAGGCTTGATGGTGATGTTGAGGAAAGGAATAGTGGTTGTCTTCTTGACCATGCCCCATCCCACCGCCAAGGTAATGAAAATCCAGCCCATGGTGTAGAGCACCCATGTAGCGGGCGGCATTACCATATCGACCCTAATCTCAGATCTCTCCACGCTTAAGATGGCCATGCCCCAAGAAAAACAACCCAGCAAGAAAAAAGTCTGCCATGAAAACGCTTCTTTGGGGCGAAAAAATTCGAGGGTCTCTCTAGCATACTTTTCGAGCTGCTTGAGCGATGTTTCTAGCATTTTTTCTAGCATTAAAGCTCTCCTTGCTGAGGAGCACATAGAAATTCTTGGGCATGGAATTCTTGGGCATGACTGTATCGGGACAGAACGCCAGAGATAGAAACAAGATGTCGGATCACGGGCAAGACGGTGCGCAGTTGGATCAGAGTCAACACGGTCATGTCTCTTGAAAGGTTAAGGCAATTCGCACGGCAACCAGCACCGCCAAGATCATGATGTAACTGAAGGAATTAGCCCAGACCAGCACACGAAGCGGATCGATCGTGTCTGGGTCTTGAGCCGCGCTCATGTTTCTCGATCGAGTTTTAACACTCCACGGCATTCTGCGGGGTGATTTACGGGTTTCTTCTTCGATGGGCTTGCGTTCGTCTAGCAGCCACTGCAGCATGGTGAAGCCAATACTCTCCACCACGATGGTGCCAAAGAAGGTGATTAAACCCAGGGTTAAGAGCCAAATCAGCCCTCCTTCAACGGGCTGATCAAAAAAAACGAGGTTGAGAACTTCTAGCTCAAGGGTCTCAGGTAGAGGCACCGTTTCTACCATGACAAAAAAGACGAACCATCCTAACACCGTTGAAAGCAGATTCACCGATGCCGAATATTCAATACTTTTGCGAGGCGCAAACTGCAACTGACGCTGAATCACAACCGCTTCGATGGCGATCGCCAACAGCATCAGCAAAGCCTGGGTCAAGACAACGGTAAGGGGCAGCATGTAAGACAAATACATCGGTCACCACTCTATGGGCCTAGATTATCAACCTAGATTTAGAGAACGACTCAAACCAGCGGCATGACAATCTAGAAGATCACTGACAGCCAAAAAATACAGTGAAGAAAAGATACGGTGTGGCTATGGCGCTGGCTTGAGGGAACTATAGTGCGAAGTGTGTGACAAAATCATAGAATCCGAGGCAGAGCCGTCCTTTTCACGCGCAGCTTTACAGTCAGTTCTGAACATGTCGTGAATGTTTGGGCAGTTGGGCTAAGCACAGTCTAAAGTGTTCCAGCCCACATGCCTTGCAGGGATGTCAATTTATTTTTCCCATCCCCCTTGCCACGGGTATCCTGGTTCTCATGAACTTTCTAGTTGACAACGATTCTACTTTTTTTGATGGGCCATCCCTAGGTTTGCTATCGGTGCCTCAAGATCCACCAATGCTCTCGACCATGCGCCTCGTTCGTCATACCCCCATTATTTTAGTGATTGATGCAGATTTGAGCACTCAATCGACTCTGAAATCATATCTGGGGCAAGAAACCTATCAAGTTGTCATCACGCCCAGCGGGGTGCAGGGGCTTGCTCTTTATCAACAACTCCAGCCAGATATTGTGCTGTTGGGTGGCGTGTTAACCGACATGGATCGGATTCAGTGCTGTGCTCAACTGATGGCCCACCCCGACTCGTCTTATATGTCCATCCTCATGATCACAGACCTAAACGATCAGCAATCGATCGATCAGGCCTTTGATGCAGGAGCTACAGACTACATTTACAAGCCCATTCACTGGCCCGTGTTGCGCCATCGTCTGAAGCGCCTATTACTCAGCAATCGAGCATTGATGCAGCTCGAAATGGCAAATCAGGAGTTGATGCGTCTTGCGACTCAAGATGGTCTGACTCTGGTGGCAAACCGACGCTGCTTTGATTTGACACTCGTAAAAGAATGGCGACGACTCGCCCGAGATCTCGCTCCGATCTCATTGCTGCTCTGTGATATTGACTTTTTCAAGCCATACAACGACACCTATGGTCATCAGGCGGGCGATCGCTGTCTCAAACACGTTGCCCATCTCTTAACCAAAGCCGCTCGACGCCCCGCAGATTTAGTCGCTCGCTACGGCGGAGAAGAATTTGCAATTCTACTGCCCAATATCTGTATGGACGGAGCCCGTCGCGTTGGCGAATCTGTCCAGGAGACGTTGAATCATGCAGCCCTGCACCATACGACATCTCCGATCAACTCTCGCATTACCATCAGTATCGGAATTGCCAGCTGTATTCCTGAGCCAAACACGTTGCCTGATGCGCTGATTCACAATGCCGATCAGGCTCTCTACCAGGCCAAGGCAAACGGTCGCAACCAGATTCAGGCTTGGATGCCATAGGCGATTCCATTGATCATCCATTCCATTAATTCTTACAGTGAAAGCTTCTTACCGTGAAAGCTTGTGGGTGTGGTGCCAGTCATCAGCCTGTTGCTGAATCTGCTCTAGCTCATCGGGCGACATCTTATCGAGATTAGCCAAGATCAGGTTCATGCGGCCTTGAGATTTGAGCTTGTCGCGATGCCGCGCCAGGAAGTCCCAATAAAAGTAGTTAAATGGACAGGCATCTTCCCCCGTGCGTTTGCTTTTGCTGTAGGTGCAAGACTTGCAGTAGTCGCTCATTTTGTTGATGTAGTTAGCCGAGGCTGCGTAGGGTTTTGACGCCAAAACTCCTCCGTCGGCAAACAAGCCCATGCCCAGCACATTGGTCTGCATGACCCAGTCGTGGGCGTCGATAAAGGCAGAGTGAAACCAGCTCTCGACCTCTTGGGGAGAAAATCCGGCAATCAGCGCAAAGTTGCTCAACACCATCAGTCGCTGAATGTGATGGGCATAGCCCGTCTGCTCCACTTGCTTAAGGGTTTGATGGAGGCAGTTCATATCAGTTTGGTCTGCATCCCAAAAGAACTCCGGCAGCGATCGCCCGTGGTCAAACCAGTTGCGTTCGGGATAGTCGTCTTCAACCTGATGGTAGATGCCGTGCATATATTCGCGCCAGCCCAGCACCTGACGAATAAACCCTTCGACGCTGTTGAGCGGCAGGTCACCCTCTTCATACGCCTGCTCAACGGCCTCAATCACTTCGAGGGGGTGCAGCAGCCCCAGATTCAAATAGGGAGACAGCAATGCGTGCCAGAGGGTGTATTGCCCTGTCACCATGGCGTCTTGGTAGGGGCCGAAGGTGTTGAGCCGAGACTGGATAAAAGCATCGAGAACTGCCAGCGCCTGTTCGCGAGTCACCGCCCAGCGAAACGGAGCGATGTCTCCATAGGTTGAAAAATCTTGGGATGACACCCACTCGATCACCTCTTGAGTGATCGCATCCAGCTCAAACTCCAGCGGGTCTGGTGGATTGAGGTCGCCTTTGGGAGGCTTGCGGTTTTGCTTGTCAAAATTCCACTGGCCGCCAACGGGTTCGTCGTCAGCTTCCATCAGCACCTGAAACTGCTTGCGCCCTTGCCGATAGAAGGTTTCCATCAGCAGGCTTTTTCGTGTTTTTGCCCAGCCCTGAAATTCTTCCCGGCTCCACAAAAAGTGATTGTTGGGCACGAGGGTTAGGTCACAAGACAAGTCTAGAGTTTTGAGAAACTGAGCAAAGGGGCGATCGCTCGGTTGCATCAGCCGCAGGTCGTCAATGCCGTGATCTTGAATCCATTGAATCAGCGGGGCTTCAAAATCTTCAGCAATTTTATAATCGACCGTCCACCCGGCATGCCGCAGCTCCTCTGCAAAATGGCGCATGGCCGACCAGACCAGCACCAGCTTTTGACGGTGGTAAGGCCGCTGCCGCGCATATTGGGCTGACTCAATGAATAAAACACGGGCTTGAGAAGGATCGTCACAGGTCTTGAGCGCCGCCTGGTCTGCCCACAGTTGATCCCCTAAGACCCAAATACCAACAGTCATCGTGAGCTTAATCCTTTAGTGAGCTTATCCTTCAGTGGGTTTGCTGTCAGTTGGAGATTCTTTTTTGAAGAGAAGCTGGATGCCCAGCGCCACCAGACCCACGGTGGTGAGCGCAAAAATTCCGGTGCCCAATGAACACATGCCGACCACCAAGGTGCGCACCATGACCGAAATTTTGATCGCCATTTCATTGCTGCTCGCGATCGGCTTTTCGGCAAAGGAGGTGGCGATCGCCGAGGTCAGCGAATATAGACCAAACGCAAACGGACTCGCGATCAGCGCTCCCAAAAAACACCGGACAGGGGTAGGAGCTGGAGTTTGAGGATTAGGTTTCGAGGGTGTAGGGGCTGTCATAGTTGAATGGTTAAGACGGTTTAGGTGAAAGGCAAGGTCATTTCAGTTTGGGAGTATTTTGGGAAATCGGCTTTGCGAAATATCGTGGCTTTGGGGAAGTGAGTTTTGAGTTTTGAGTTTTAAGTTTTGAATCGAAATCCTTCACTCAGAGGATGTTTGAAAAGTATTAGACAACATGCTGGAACAATACTGATCCCCCTAAATCCCCCTTAAAAAGGGGGACTTTGAACCGGTTTCCCCCCTTCTTAAGGGGGGCAAGGGGGGATCTGAAGTAGCATTGACAACTTCTCAAACATCCTCTCAACACTCAAAGCTCAAATCTTATTTTATGCCAGTCGCTTAGGGAATCAGCTGAATTCCGGTAGGAACGAGTTGGGTCACCCAAACTCCCAAGTCTGGATCGGGGAGGCGATCGCCCAACTGAGTTTTAATATACTCCGCCTGATCGGGAGACTTGGCTAGGGCAAAGACCGTTGGCCCTGAACCTGACATCATGGCTCCAAACGGTTCTAGCTGAAGCATTTCATCCTTCAAGCGTTCAACTTGAGGATACTGAGGCAGCACGGCCTTCTCTAAATCATTGTGAAGCAATTCTCCAATCTGGCCATAGTCTTGGTGCGTGATGGCCGACACCATTGGCCCTGAGTGAATAGCATGGTGGCGATCGCCCACCCCATCCTGATCGGCAATATAAGACTCAGAAAACTGCTTGCGATAGGTTTTGTACGCCCGTGGGGTAGAGACCAGCAGGCTCTCATATTTTGCCAGCACCACTGCCGCCCCATCCAGATTGGGCAGCGGCGATAAGACTTCACCGCGTCCTGTGGCGATCGCCGTGCCGCCAGCGATACAGAAAGGAATATCCGATCCCAGCTGGGCTCCGAGCAGTTGAAGTTCAGCCTGAGTCAAGCCGAGCTGCCACATCAGATCAAGCCCCACCAACACCGCCGCTGCGTTGCTCGACCCCCCGGCCAAGCCTGCTCCCACAGGAATCTGCTTCTGAATCTGAATCTCAACCCCGCCATATTTTTTGAACGCCTCTGGAAACGTGCGGCGCAGCAAATCTGCGGCTCGGTAGGCCAAGTTGCTCTCGTCAGACGGCACCTGCGGATGATCGCAGATCACGCGAATTTCCTTATCTTGCAGCGGCTCCAGATGAATCTGATCGGCCAGCCCCACACTCTGCATCACCATGGCCAACTCATGAAACCCATCGGGGCGATCGCCAATAATTTCTAGATAAAGGTTAATTTTTGCGTGAGCAGCCAGAGAATAAGAGCGCATAGCCAAGCCATTCAGAAATAAATTCAGCAATCAACAGTGCGGGAAAGAGCCAAAAACGGATTCCTCGTTTATTCTCCCATTTCCTAACGCATCCCAACGACACTCGTCATCCTAACTGATTACTCAACCTTACCCATTGCTCTACGCTCAGCTCCTCAGCCCTGACTTCTGGCTTAATGCCCAACGTTTCGTATGTAGCAAGGAGGCGATCGCGCTCCACCAGACTCTTAAGATTGTTGCGCAACATCTTGCGCTTCGTCGCAAAGCCCACCTTCACCAGCGTTTCCAGCCACGCAGGATCATGAGCCTGCACCGGAAACGGACGCGGCAAGAGCTTAATCACCGCCGAATCCACCTTCGGGGGCGGTTTAAACGCCTTCGCCGGAACCTCGCACACCCATTCACACGCCGCCAGATATTGCACTCGCACCGTCAGCGCCCCAAAAATGCGCCCCCCCGGTTCGGCACAGATGCGCTGAGCCACTTCCTTCTGCACCAGCAACACAATCGCCTCAAACGGCTGAGGATTTGGCCTAGAAATCTTACCCAACAGCCGTTCCAAAATTGGCCCCGTGATGTAGTAAGGAATATTAGCCACCACCTTCTGAGCCTCGATCTGCTGCAAATCGAGAGACAAAATATCTCCTTCGATGAGCTGAAAATTAGGCTCAGACTGAAACCGCTGCCGCAGCTTTTGACACAGATGGCGATCGAGTTCTACCCCAGTCACATAGGCCGACGTTGCCAGCAATCGCCGCGTCAACGCCCCCGTGCCAGGGCCAATCTCAAGCAGACGGCTCTGCGGCAAAGAAGCATCCGACGATACCGCCGCCGCCTTCACAATCTGCCCCAACACCGCCTCACTCTTGAGCCAATGCTGACCCAACTGCTTCCGAGGCCGCGCCCCAAAAGAACCAGACTCCATACCCTCACTCATTCGTCACCGTCATCACTCACCACTCCAACCGTCTTATCTTGCATTGCTCTGTTGCATTGCTCTACAGAAGCACAACCCTATCCCATTGCACCCGCCCCACAGCTCCTTATTCCGCAGCCAAAACCTACCGATACAGAACCCCTCAAACTCAAACCGACATCCCCTTTCGGAGGGGGTCTGGGGGACGCGACCGTCCTCCAGCGGGGGTTTGGGGGCAAGCGTCCCCAAGTCTAACGGTTTTGACTCAGCAAACCCCTCAATCAACAAAACCCCAGCCTTCATCACTCACACAGCCGTGCAGAGCATCTGACCCAACCGCATCAGCATATCGCCTTCTGCCTCTAGTTTCCTCCAAGAGAAAACGTCGCGCCCTATCTCAACTTTCTAATGAGAGAGATTTCTAATGAGAGAGAGCAAAAAAGTGCATCTCCCCCGATCACCCAGAACTATGAGTCTGTGCAAAGAGAAACACCCCCCTCATTCCCAAGCGTCAGAAGACTCCTTCACCCAGCGAATGAGCCATCATCTCTTTGTTTTGCCCCCAAATCCTGCATTCAACACAGGACATTTCACAAGAGGAAAACCCCCATGACTCATAGCCACGATTCTCACACCTATAGCTTCGGCGGCCAAGGCAACAGCGGCGACTTCGACACCCTAGACCTAACTGGCAATCGATACATCAACAGCCTTCTTTGGGGAGGCAACCGCCTCGAATCAAACGTCATCACCTACTCCTTTGTAGAAGATGAATCCTTAGACGACGACATCGAAGATGTTGACACCGAAGACACCTCCTGGTCTTCCCTCGAACGAGACGCCACCCTCATCGCCCTCAAAACCTGGTCTAACGTTGCCAATATCTCCTTCGTCCAAGCAAGCGACGACGACACCAACGCTGACTTTGGACTGTTCCTGACGAATAACTCAGACCTGGACGATGGAGTTCTAGGACGGTTTGGGCCTCCTGGCGAAACTGACTCAGGTATCGGTTATTTCAACGTTCAAGGAAAAGGCTGGGGCGAACTAGGTCTCCAGCAAGGAGGCTTTGGATTTATCACCCTCATCCACGAACTGGGTCATGGCCTTGGCCTTGCCCACCCCCACGACAACGGCGGCGACTCTTCACTCTTCCCCGGCGTCATGATTGATTCTGATCTGGGTCGGAATGCTCAAAACCAGGGCATCTACACCACCATGTCGTACAACGACGGCAATGACGCAGATGGCAACACCCGCAACGGTTTTGGCTACCAGGGTACACCCACCGCATTCGACATTGCGGCAATCCAATATTTGTATGGAGCCAACACCACCTACAACACCGGAGACGACACCTACCGCCTCCCCACCCAAAACAAACCCGGCACCTTCTACTCCACCCTGTGGGACGCAGGCGGCACCGACACCATTTCGGCTCGTTCAAACAAGGACACCGTTATCAACCTCAAAGCCGCTCCCCTGGTCGGGCGCAACGCAGGCGGATTTCTCTCGACAGTAGACGGCATCTTCGGCGGCTTCACGATCGCCAACGGCGTCACCATAGAAAACGCGATCGCCGGATCAGGCAATGACACCCTCGTCGGCAACCAAGACGACAACCAGCTCAAAGGCGGCGGCGGCCAAGACGACCTCAGCGGCAACCAAGGCGACGACAACCTGTTGGGCATGGCAGGCCAAGACACCCTCAGCGGCGGCAACGGCGAAGACAGGCTCACGGGCGGCGGCACAGGCGACATTCTCAGCGGCGGCAGACAAAACGACGAACTCTACGGCAACCTGGGGCGCGATGTGCTGAGTGGTGGCGCGGGCAGCGATGAGCTGTGGGGCGGTATCGGGCGTGACACGTTTTTGCTCGAAAAAGGCAGCGGCGTAGACCTGATCCAAGACTTCAATCTCAACAAAGATTCCTTAGGTCTGACCAAAGGCGTGCGACTAGGATCGCTCACCATCGTCCAGCGCGATGAAGGAGCGCTAATTCGGCAGGGGGGCGATCGCCTTGCCACGCTGATCGGTGTAGAGGCCAGCGACATCAACGACAACATCAACAGCCTATTCACCCGAGTCTAGCTTATGAGTATGGGGCGGGCGATCGCCCCTATCTCTACTGCCCGTTTCTTAGTAGAAATCTAATGGTAGAGATTCAGGACTTACGCACAACTCGCCTAAGCCTGAATAAACTCGTTGAAAGGGTGGGCGCGACGCGCCCACCCTTTCAACAAACTGCGTAAGTCCTGAGATTAAAAGCGAGCCTCATACTCCAGCACAACGCGGTTTTCGTCGTTAAGATTTGTGGAACCGCGTAAGAGCCAGTTGTCATCTAATCGGTAGCGCAAACTAAACTGAGTCGGCTCGCGCACCGTCAGGAGCTGCAAAATCGAGACAGACAGATCGTCGGTAATCTCAATTCCCAATTCGGCAGCGAGGCCAAAGGTCGAGCTAACGTCGTCACTGCTACTTTCTTCCCGCTCATCGTCCGTGATCACGGTGGGGAAAATGCGGAAGTCGCCAAAGCCAACCGCGTTACTAATCAGAGTCTGAATGCTCGTGAAGAGTGCCGTGCCTGCAAGATTGGCGATCGCCAACGAGCCATCGCCCTCGTCGATATTGTTGACAAACCCACCGCCGATGAGGGCAATAATCTCATTCTCACTGCGTCCTGGGCTACTGGTGAGTTCCAAATTCTCAAAAATTTGGCTGGCTGGGCCATTGACTTCAGCCTCAATTCTCACCGTTTGCAGTCCTCCAATATCGGATGCCGTCGTGTCAACAATTTCAGATTGGGCATAGGGTGAAGCGGGAGACTGAATCGTGCGGGTCTGTTCGAGTACTGAGGTGGCAAGGCGCACATTCAAAAAGGGGTCAGCGCCATTGCTGGGGCTAAATACAGCGATATTATCACGCCCCCGAACAAGGTTAAATTGGGTCGTGAACACATTGACCTGGCCGCTGCGGAGGCGAATAATGCCGTCGGGGCGTAGCGTCTGAAAATCATTGAGCGAGCCATTGACCACCAACCCCCCCGTCGCGACAAAGTTGAGAATGGGGGCGCGGGTAATCAGCAGGCGATCGCCCAGAGTCACTTGAAGATTATTCAACTCAGGGGGCGAGAAGAGCGCGGCTCCCTGGGCGACATCGCTGCCAGAAGCCACCACTCTGGGTAACGCCGTCGTATCCGGTAGAGAAATGCGCCCATCTGACAACACCACTTCTCCGCCGAGTTGCGGAGCTAGAGCCGTTCCGCCCACTTGAATCAGACCGTCAACGCCACCGTTGTAGAGTCCCTTAAAGTTGACCGCAAGCCCCGACAGGCTCACCGTCAGAGGCGAAACCTGGGGCTGAGGCTCTAGCTCTGCCAAGGGTTGTGCCAGGGGAACAACGCCCTGCGCCATAAACTCGCCATCGCTAAACAGCCCTTGAATGCCCTCAACATTGATGCGATCGCGGTTAAACAGCACCGTTCCTGAAACATCGGTCAGAGGCTCGGGCAGCAATCGCGACGAAAATCGACCATTCTGAATCTGCGCCCGTCCTCGAACCAAAGGCTGCAAATCGATGCCTGTGGGGGTCTGTCGCAGGGTGCCGCCGATGTTGAGGGCGATCGCCGCTTCGCCCCCTTCCCAGGCCAGCTGGTCGGAAAACACATTCAAAATCGCCATGCCATCATTTTCTAGCTGCACTTCGAGACTAATCTCGTCGCTGGCCGGAGCCACCGTACCCTGGGGCAGCCGATAGGGAATGCTGCCCGTCAATCGAATCGGATCATTTTCTGTAACCCGCATACCGCCAATCAAATTGAGGCGCGCATCGGAGTAGCTAAACCCGGCTCTGGCCTGCTGCACCAGAGTTTGGTTGAGGCGGCCATCGGTTAATTCAAAAACGCCCCGTGCCTGGGGGTTAGAAATACTCTCTGTAATGGTGGCCGTGGCGTTGAGGCTGCCCTGAATATCGAGGGGAAGCTGGAAAAAATCCATCACTAGCTCAGCCGGAACGTTTTCTACCCGCACCTGTCCGGAGCTGTCTTCGTCTTGTCCGACCTGTCCGGCGAAGTTAATCAGCGTATCCCCAGACTCAAACCGAAACGGCAACAGAGTCAACGTGTTATCGGCAAAGCTCCCCTCTGCAATCAGCCGATTGGGCGCGTCATAGTTGCCCCACTGCCAATCTTCGCCCTCGACGCTAAACTCTGCCGACAGCCCCGCATCGCGGTCAACAATGATATCGATAATGCCGGAGAAGTCGCCGCTGAGGTCTCGCAGGGGCGGGAAAAACTCGGTCTGCTCTGCCTCGGCAAGCTGTCGCTCTCGCAGTTCGGCAATTTCAGAATAGCGCTGTAGCTGGCGCAGAAGAGAACTGTCAGACGTGGCGATCGCCATCGATTCAACATCGCTAGCCATGCCATATGTGGGGGGGCTGAGCAACCGCAAAATATCGGTCAGCTCAAAGTATTGCAGCGCCACCAGCAAATCTTGAATGCCACCATTGGTTGCACTAAGCTGCCCCCGAAAGAGCGTGTCATCGGTCGGTGACAAGCGACCCACTAAGGCGTAGGTGCTGTCGCCCACCCTGAGTTGGCCTCCGTTGAGCGCCACGATGCCATCTTCATAGATGAGCCGCCCTTGAAAGAAATCTCCTTCGATATGGCCGACGCGAGGGTTACGAATCTCGACATTGCCAAAGGCGTTAATGCTGGTCGGGTCGGCCAAATTAAAGGTTTCGAGATTGACGGTGATTCTGCCAGATACCGCTCCGGCGACACGACCTAAACCCGTCTCAGGGGCGGGGCGTAAGTTGAGAACCGCGAGAGGAAAATTAGTCAGTTGCGTGATGAGGCGATCGCCCTCCGTTCGGCCTTCGGCCACAGACGAGCCTTGGCGCACCAGAAACGTCACCGGACGGTATTGGGCATCGACCGCGAGAGCAATGCGATCTTGCCCACCCGTTAGATCTAGCCGACCGCCATCTCCCAACGTAAACTGTGCCCGACCCGCCAGAGTCGGGTCAAAGGCAACGTCATTCACGACCAGGTTGTTGAGCGCTAAATTACCGTCGAGGGTGGGCGTTGATGGTGTTCCCGTGACTTTGCCTGCAAACCGGGTTTGCCCCGTGATTTGCACATTGGCGGGCAACGATGCAGGTAGGAATGCGATCGCCCGCTGAATATCAATCGTCTCCGTTTGCACGTCTAGATCTAGCTGTGAAATCGAGGGGATGTTGCCCTCCTCAATCTGGATGGCGATAAATCCACTAGCCCGGAAGCTGGGCGTCGTGGCTTCTCGCAACTCAATACCGTTGCCGACCCAGCGAAAATCTGCCGTCAGCGGCTCGGCCAACACCGGAATGCTCGACAGCCGGATCTGCCCCTCGGCATCAATCGCAGGCAAACTCAGATCATTTAAGCTGCCCGATGCCTGCACTAGACCGCTAACATCCCCCGACTGTTCCCGCAAAAACGGGCGCAGAGGCACTTGATTGAGCCTCGCAACCGCCTGCCACTGGCGATCGCGCAGATTGATCTCCGCTTCCGGCTGCACTGTTCCGGCCAAAACCTCGACCGTCGTGTTTCGCAATTGGAGGCGATCGCCCAATAGCTGAACCTCTCCCTGGGCTGGGTAGGTTGCCTGGGGCAGCGCCCAAGATACATTCGCTCGCGGAGACTGGAGAGTTCCGGCGATCGCCAGGGTCGCCGTCAAATTGCCAAGATTCACTCCTTCGGGCAAGGGCTGAGCCAGATAAGGACGCACCAGTGCATCTGCCGATAGGTCTGAAAGATCGAAGCTAAAGTCTAAATCTTGCACCGGAGTAAGACCCAAACGCCCCGTCCCGGCAATGACCCCGCCCTGGCTCAGCACCGCCTGAAAAGCGTTGACTTCTACAGCAGTCGGCTCAAGGGCATGGGGCGTGATTTGAAATCGGGCTCCCAGGGTATCGATAGCCACCTGATCAACCTGAATGGGGCGCACCTGGTTGATCGTTCCTTCAATTTGAGGCTCATCTAAAGCCCCTGTGATTTGAATCTCAGTGTTCACCTGCCCGTCTATGGCCACAGGCAAATCGAGAGCCGCCGTCTCGGCTAGCTCAGCCAAATCAAGCGATCGCCCCTCAACCAGCAGGTCATAGCCAGGACTCAACGAGTCTCGATATCGAATCTGACCCCGCGCTTCAAACGGAGTCGCTCCAATTTGGGCAGACACGCCGTCTAGCTGGGCAATGCCTCCCCGAAACCGGACTTGCCCACCCCCATCAGAAAGGCCAAAGGGCAGCCCTGCCACCTCAGCTTCCAAATCTTCGAAACGAGCCGTGCCCAAAACATCCCACCGAAAATTGGGAGCAATGCTGACCTCTAGCTGGCTGTGCAGGCGTCCGGCAGGAACGGTGGCCGGAAGGTTGGGCAGCAGCGAGGTCACGGGGGCGATCGCCAAATTTTGGCTACGAATCATCGCCTTTGCTTCGAGCGCATTCAGGTCAAACGCGCCTGAGGGAGTCTGGTCTCCCAAAAACAGCTCGCCCTCTAGCTCAAACTCGCCCCCCGTGTCTCCTGTCAACTCAGGATCAACCCAGGGCTGCCCCGTCAGATCAAAAATAAACCGCCGATTTTCATCTCGAAACCGAACCACACCGTCGATCGGGGCGATCGCCACAGCCCTTTCACTAACCGGAGGCCAGAGTTGCGGCTGCGACCAGGTGGGCGGCAGGGCTGCGGCTTGAGTCAAGGTTTGTGACGACTCCAGACTCGCACCTCCAGGCTCCAGAGCTGGATTTTCTATCCCTAGATTTCCAACATCAGAACTCAGGGGATCAGCATTTTCAGCATCAGAGTAAGGAACAAAGGCAACTTGAGCATCTTGAACTCGCACCCTATCGAGCTTAATCTCGATCGCCCCTGGCTCCTGAGGCTGAAATTCTGTATCGACCCAGCTGCCTGTGTCAGACTGCTCAATCACAACCCTAGGCCGAATCAGCGTCACCCCAAGGCTAAGCTGACGCTTAAACAGCACTTCTAACGGGTTAAAGCGAACCTGGAGCGCATCAATCACCGCTCGGTCGGAGTCTGTTGACGTGGGGGGCAATACGGTTTCCCCAAGCCGAATGCTAAAAGGTGTAAACCCCTCTACGTCACCCACCTCAATCGGACGCTGCATCAGGTTTTCTAAAGATGATTCGACCGTAGGCACGAGCCGCGTGTAGACCCACTGACGCGCAGCAACAGCCCCCGCCATTCCAGCAACCGTGAGCGTTGCCCCTGTGATCAGCGCAACGCGGCCTAGAGGCGATCGCCTCTGATGCCCAGGAGATGAAGGAACTGGAGATGACGATCCGTCAGCAGGGGAAGAATCGGCAGAGTCAGACGACGAAGGATCGGAATGGGGCGGCTGAGTCATGAAGATGTGATAAACAGACGAAAGACTGATTAGACAAACGAATGTGACTCAAACAGAAACGAAGAAGCAGTACCAGTAAAAGCAGTGCTAATAAAAGCGATGCCAATAGAACTAGAGCGAACAGAAAGAGAACGCTGCGCAAGCATAAAAACTGCTTCAGGAGAATTAGAAACCAGAAGTCCAGAAGCGAAGAGAACTCGATACTCACTAGACTCTATTTTTAACAGAAGCGTCAAGGGGGTGCAGACTATCTGCAATATCGTCATGCAGAGCCATTCAGGGATCGAGCCAGGGATCAAGCCAGAGTCCCTATGGTGAGAAGCGATCGCGCATCACCAGGCTTGCCTCTATTGTCGTTCTGGATTGTGGTTCTGGCGTCGTTCTAGCGTCATTTTGGGCAGGCATCCGAGGGGCGCGCTCAAAATATTACATCTTTTGATAGGATGCCAACTGTGGCATTGGGCCTGTAGCGCTGGGCTTGTAGCATTGGGCTTGAAACGCTGGGCTTGAGACGCTGGCATAGTAGCGCTGGGCTTGAAACGCTGGAACTGTGACACCAGAACCGTTCCCACCATGAGCGGCATCGGCATAGAACCCAGAGATAGAACATGGATGCAACCTTCTTCGTTCTGCTCGATTGTTTGTTTTATTGTAAAAAATGATAAGTTTTAGCCTTTTTTCTTTTGATGCCAAAGATCTAGCACGGAGAAACAAAGTATTTTAGTAGACGGAAAATAGGTCGTCTAAGGTTTCACAAATCATGCGCGTATTTGTTCTTTTATTCAACGCGAGGACAGATAACGAGGGAATTCACACGCTCAAAGTGGGCGATCG